>JAPOVY010000123.1 GCA_026707905.1 Gammaproteobacteria bacterium
GCGCAACCACGAACGGAACTGCCGGCGAAGCCGCGCCTCCGCCTCGGCGGCCACGCACGGGGACGGTGTGAGTGTGCTTCGAGAATCGCTTGAACAGCACCTCACTCGTCCGGTCGAATCGATGGAATATGACGGGATACCGGTCGCTGTGATCGGTCGACCGAATGTTGGCAAATCGACACTCGTCAACGCGTTACTCGGTGACGAACGTTGCGTCGTGTTTGACAAACCAGGTACTACAAGAGATTCGATCTACATACCGTTCGAGAGGGATGATCAACGCTATGTGTTGATTGATACGGCGGGTATTCGACGAAAGGGTAGAGTGGATGACGTCGTAGAGAAGTTCTCAGTCGTCAAAGCACTAGACGCAATGGTCGCAGCTGATGTGGCGTTGCTCGTGATCGATGCGACCGAAGGAATCGTCGAGCAAGATTTACACATTGTGAGTTACGCGGTCGAGGCAGGAACAGGATTGATCCTCGTCGTCAACAAAGTCGATGCCATGGATTCAGAGCAGCGACGCGCATTGAAGAACTCTCTATCGAGACGTTTGAGTTTTGCAGAATGGATTCCGATTCATCACACATCGGCTCTCAATCGCACCGGCATCAGAAAGCTTTACCCTAAAGTGCGACAAATACACCGAGCTGGGAAGTTGGATGTCGCGACACCTGAACTGAATCGGATACTTCACGACGCAGTAGAAAGGCATACGCCACCGACAATCCGATCACGTTCGGTAAAGCTGCGCTACGTTAACAAGCTTCGCGATCATCCGCCTTCTCTGTTAGTTCACGGAAATCAAGTTGAGTCACTACCTTCAAGCTACAGGAAATACTTGGAAAATCGTTTTCGAACTGCGCTGAAGATTGTTGGCATGCCGATCGCAATTGATTTTCGAAATACCGAAAATCCGTTTGGCGATCGACGGAACGAACTTACGCGGCGTCAACAGAAACACCGACAAAGACTGATCCAACGACGCAAGGCTCGAGCGAAGTCGAAACGAATGCGCGGTTAAAAATTAAGGATCCGCGTCGTGAAGTGCGTTCAGCGTTGCCATAAATACTGCGGGATCGGTACGCACACCATTTAGACTGACCGTCCAATGTAGATGGGGACCTGTCGAACGGCCGGTCGTACCTACTGCACCAATCACTTCGCCACGATCAATTCGCTGCCCTTCTGTAACGAGAATCTCGCTCAAATGGCACATCATCGACACGAATCCACCGCCGTGGTCGATCAGAACCGTTTTACCATTGAAAAAGAAGTCCCCTACGACTACAACGGTGCCAGGCGTCGGATTCTTAATAGGCGTGCCAGTCGGCGCTGCCCAATCGATACCTGAATGCGGATTGCGAGGCTGATCGTTAAAGAACCGTCTCGATCCGAACACGCCTGAATTACGACCCTCAACCGGTTGGATTATTGGAAGGAGATCGTCCGGTTGTGACGTGAATAGCTCATACGCCGCTCTCATCCGCGCCGATTCTTCTCGTACGCGTTCAAGTGTGGGAGCGGATGGTGTGACGTGTTCCTGATCCGTCACGGTGATACGTTCTTCAGGGTAGTCTCGATCGAGAACCTTGATCGCTACGTTCTCTGCGCGGCCGTCATCGTACGTCAGTTGAACGTGGTATTCGCCGGATGTCGTGAATAACGGGATTGCCACGATCGCGATAGCACCGACGATCAGCTGAGGTTTTTCCTGAAACGTAACGCTTGTGACCGCGGGTGTGTCGACCGGCACCAACGCGATCGTGCCATGAGCGCCTTGAGGTAAGGTCCTCGCATGCAGACTGAGTGAACCCAGCAGGAGAACTACAGTAATCAGGAACCCGCCGATACGAGCTCGGCTTTTCAGTATTTGGTTCACCTTAATCACCCTCTTCACGCGCGCTTGTTGTTTTTACGATGGCATCGATCGTTCCATCTCGCACGTGTGCTCGAATTGGTTCATCCGTTTGTACTCCACCAATCTCAGAGACGATCTCACCCCAAGAGGTGCCATCGGGTTTAGTGACTACCGCGTACCCTCGTTCAAGCGTTGCAAGTGGACTTACAGCACGGAGGGTTGCGACGTTCTGTCGAAGAAAGGCGTCACGATTCTCCACTGCGGCGCGTAACGATGAAGCGAGCAAGTCACGCATGCGATTTACGATTCCTTGTAGTCGTTCGATTCGGTCCATTGGTCGAACACGAGCGAGTCGCGTGAGTGCAAGACGCAATTGACTTTGATGTTGGTTTAGCGCCGATTTCAGAAACTCCTGAAGTTGGCGTTGTGATTCATTACGACGTCGCTCAAGACCATCCAGGTTCGTGCTCGGGTTGCTACGCTGTAATCGATGTTCAAGGTTTGTGAGTCTCTCATTGAGGGTCTTGATGCGAATGTGCGGCGAAACACGATGTAACCGTAGAGATAGGCTGATGACCTTTCGATCGCGTAACTCGAAATGCGAATCAAAGGCTGCATGCATCTTTTCTCGCACGCGGAGCAGGCGGTCCGTGTGATTGACGATGTCTTGTGTCGGCTTCCGCAGGCGTACGTTTAAAGTCTCAAGGTCTCGGACAAAGTGCACAAGAGAACCTTCTACTAGACTGCGTAACTGATGTTCCGTGCTGGCTACATGTTGCTGCAGTTCTAAACGATCGGGTGCCATTAACTCGACTGCCGTCGACGGCGTCGCAGCACGCTGATCGGCCACAAAGTCAGAAATAGAGACATCCTTTTCGTGCCCAATCGCACTTACAACGGGAATCGGGCAAGCAAAGATCGCGCGCGCAACCATTTCGTCGTTGAACGCATTGAGGTCTTCGAACGACCCACCGCCACGCGTCAAAAGCAATACATCGGCATTTAGATCTTTGTGCATTGCACGACGGATTGCGTTGGTGATTGAGTCGGGTGCATTGTGTCCCTGTACTAACGTAGGCACTAGATGTATTTCGGACAACGGGTAGCGTCGACTGAAATTCTGGATCACGTCTCGAACAGCGGCACCATCTTTCGACGTCAGTAACGCAACCCGTTTTGGAAATCGTGGGATTGGTTTCTTATGTTCCGGGCGAAACAGCCCTTCGCGTTCGAGGTCGCGGCGCAGGCGTTCAAACTCAGCTCGAAGCGCTCCTTCACCCGCGAGTTCCATACGATCGACGAGGATTTGAAACTGACCTCGTTCACGATAGATCGTAAATTTGCCTCTAACGTTGACCTTTGAGCCGTTTTCAACATTGAAGCGAAAGCGTCGATTAACACTTTGCCACACGACACAGTGGAGCGTTGCGTTTCCTTCCACTAAGTCGAAGTACCAATGTCCCTTCGAGTAAAGATTCGATATCTCACCCGTAACCCAAAGGGGTAAGAATTGCTCTTCTAGGACGCGATTAACGCGCTCAATGGCTTGTGCAACCGTATGTATCGGTTCGTTAGTGCCATCTTCTGGCATTGATTACTGAGTTTTTAAAACGCTTACAACAGGTACCGAGTACCGAGTTGAATTCTATTGCGACCGTTTTTACTTGGTATGACAGTATGCGGAAGCGCGCCACGTGACTGTTGTATTGGGTTCTTACTTTGCCAATGCGAAGTAGGAAGAGTTGATTTATGTCGCTTGATGAAGCGCCGTCGCTAAAATCTCCTTTTGGTCGAAGGCTAAACAGCATGTTGCGCATCACCAACGAAGCCCTGACGTTCGACGATGTGCTTTTGCGACCAGGTTACTCCAAGGTCCTTCCCGCCGATGTCTCGCTGCAATCCCGTGTCACGCGCGACATTTGCTTGAACGTTCCACTCATCTCTGCCGCTATGGACACCGTGACCGAGGCTCGGCTTGCGATCGGAATTGCTCAAGAAGGTGGCATCGGCATCGTGCATAAGAACATGTCGATCGAAGCACAGGCGGAGGAAGTTCGAACAGTCAAAAAATTTGAGACGGGCGTTATTCGAGACCCGATTACGATCGACGCAGATGCGTCTCTTCAGGACCTAATAAACCTAACAGCGAAACACCAAATTTCCGGCGTTCCCGTTTTAAGTCAGAACAAGTTGGCAGGGATCGTCACTCATCGTGATATTCGATTTGAAACACGTATGGACTTGCGCGTCGAGGATGTCATGACGCCGAAGTCAAAACTCGTAACGACCGCTGAGGACTCGTCGTTTGAGACTATTCTCGAGCTACTTCAGCGGCACCGAATCGAGAAGATTCTGTTGACGGATGTCGATGGGCAACTGAGTGGAATGGTCACAGTCAAAGACATTCAGAAGTCGCAGGACTATCCCAATGCGTGCAAAGATGACGCAGGTCAGCTACGCGTAGGTGCGTCGGTAGGCACAAGCTCTGAAACTGATGAACGAGTCGCAAAACTGGCAGAAGCCGGTGCGGATTTGATCGTCGTAGATACGGCTCACGGACACACGAAAAACGTCATCGAACGCATACGATGGATTAAGCAGTCGTTTGCAGATATCAGTGTCGTCGGTGGCAATATTGCGACGGCGGAAGGTGCACGTGCACTTGTCGACGCGGGGGCAGATGCAGTGAAAGTCGGCATCGGCCCCGGTAGCATCTGTACGACGCGAATGGTCACCGGTGTTGGTGTACCTCAGGTTACTGCGATCGACGAAGTTGCTACTGAGTTGAACTCAGAAGATGTCCCTGTCATCGCTGATGGTGGCATACGCTATTCTGGTGACATTGCGAAGGCGATCGCAGCGGGCGCCGACTGTGTCATGATTGGAACTTTGCTGGCGGGTACGGACGAAGCCCCTGGTGAGATCGAGCTCTATCAAGGGCGCACCTATAAAAGCTATCGAGGCATGGGTTCTCTAGGCGCGATGGCTGAACATCGTGGCTCGCGAAATCGGTACGCGTTGAATGAGGACGCCAATGTGAACAAACTCGTACCAGAGGGTGTTGAAGGACGCGTGCCATATCGTGGTCCACTTCGCGCAGTTGTGCAACAGATGACTGGAGGTCTGCGAAGTGCGATGGGTTATACAGGGTGCGAAACTGTCGATGAACTCCGCACACGATCTCAATTCACCACGATCACCAGTGCTAGTCAAGAGGAGAGTCACGTCCACGACGTGGATATCGTTAAGGAAGCGCCTAACTATCCGGGCTGATTCAGAATTCACGCCCATCTTTAAACACTTGGACTAGACGCCTTGATCGTTGTTATCGATTTCGGTTCGCAAACGACACAATTGATTGCGCGTCGGGTACGTGAGCTGAACGTCTATTGTGAGATTCATCCGTTCGACGCTGAAGCATCACTGCTCGAAGATTTACGTCCTGATGCATTCATCCTGTCAGGTGGTCCAGAGTCTGTAACGGAGCGAATCACGCCTCGCATTCCTGATTGGTTGCTCGAAAGCAGAAAGCCCATTCTCGGGATCTGCTATGGCATGCAGGCATTGGTAGCACAACTCGGCGGGCACGTTGAGGACTCCCAGATGAAGGAATTCGGTGCGACGGAGATCGTGACGAACGGTAGCGATTCACTGTTGCACGGACTCGGTAACACGTTACCGGTATGGATGAGCCACGGCGATAAAGTCGCAACGTTACCGGAGGGGTTTACCGGTACCGCGAAAACGGCGTCGGCGCCGTTCGTCGGTATGGCGGACGTTGAACGCAAGTGGTACGGCATTCAGTTTCATCCTGAAGTCACACACACACGTGATGGCAACGAAATCTTGCGTCGGTTCCTGTTCGATGTCGTCAGATGTGATCCTTCTTGGCGACCCGCAAACATCGTTGACAGGATGGTTGAGGAGATTCGTGCTACGGTTGGGGATGATGAAGTACTACTAGGTTTGTCGGGCGGCGTTGACTCGAGTGTGACGGCTGCACTACTTGCTCGAGCGATTGGTGAGAGACTTCACTGCGTGTTCGTCGACAACGGATTGATTCGCATGAATGAGCGTGAGGAAGTCGAACGGGCATTTCAACCATCTAACACAATGACACTGGACTTGAGAGTGGTTGACGCGAAGACAAGATTTCTCGATGCTCTACGTGGCACGGCTGATCCTGAAGCGAAACGGAAGATCATCGGTGAAACTTTCATTCGCGTATTTGAAGATGTCGCCACAGTATTACCCAAAGTTAAGTTTCTTGGACAAGGTACCATCTATCCGGATGTTGTCGAGTCCGCTGCGACGAAGTTTGGTAAGTCACATGTGATTAAAAGTCACCACAACGTTGGTGGTTTGCCGGAGAGGCTCCATTTGCAGCTGCTTGAGCCGTTGAGAGGTTTATTTAAGGATGAGGTCCGCCAGGTAGGTCTAGCACTCGGGTTACCTGATTCCCTGATTAACCGACACCCATTTCCGGGACCTGGGCTCGCCGTACGAGTGCTAGGCGAAGTTCATGAAAAACATTTAGACACCCTTCGACAGGCAGACGCGATTTATCTTGACGAGTTGCGGGGTGCAGATTGGTATCACAAGGTTGCACAAGCTTTTTGTGTATTCCTGCCAGTCAAATCCGTCGGCGTTATGGGAGACACACGGCGCTACGAGCACGTGATCGCGTTGCGCGCAGTTACGACCACCGACTTCATGACGGCGGATTGGGCGAAGCTGCCTCACGCGTTGATCGGCAGAATCTCGTCGAGGATCATCAACGAGGTCGAAGGGGTATCACGCGTCGTCTACGACATCTCGAGCAAACCGCCTGCAACGATCGAATGGGAATAGACGTTTGGCTGAAACCCTGATTCGATGAGGGTTTTGGAGTAACAAACTTCTTACAAACCACCTTTACACTCCCCACTTTTGCGTAAGCACTTACAAAAATGTGACGAATTTGTTCGACTATAGCGCTTCAGCATAGTCGCGGTTAGGAAGGAACACCCTTATGTCACGATTTCGAATTGGAAGTTTCCAGTCAAGTGACACGAATAGCGTGATCGATATTTGGGAGCAATGTGGTTTGACGAGAAGTTGGAACAACCCACACTTGGATATAACAAGAAAACTATCTTGCCAGAGCGAGTTGTTCTTCGTTGGTGAGTTTGCAAGCAATGTTGTTGCAACAGCGATGTTTGGTTTTGATGGGCATAGAGGGTGGTTGAGCTATTTCGCCGTCCTTCCCAACTACCAAAACAGAGGTTTCGGTAGAGAGCTACTAGAGTTTGGGGAGGAGCAACTCAAGGCAATAGGCTGCCCGAAGTTAAATTTGCAAGTTAGGGCAGCGAATGTAGAGGCGATGGATTTCTACAGAAGAGTTGGTTACACAGAAGACAACGTAGTTTCTTTTGGTAAGAGATTGATTGCGGATTGAGCGCATTGCCTTCAACAGTGACAACGTTCGCAACCATGAGCTGCGTAGTTCTTTGGTTTTATTTACTTATAGTTTTTGAGGCAGAGCAATGAGACAGAGCAAGAGTTACAGACGAGCTACAAACTACTCATGTCACCTCTACAGCCCTATGTTTACGAGGGGTTTCGGCAAGCCTACTAACGAATGGGAGTGATAGTAATAAGATCGCGATTAGACTGTATTCCGACGACAGGAACATCGACGGGGGTAAATGTCAGATGCCAGAGCGTCTGAATAGTCGACTCAGTACCGTATTTGAGCCACCGAGTTTAGCAGAGGACGGTGTACCTGTCTCGGAAGCCGAAATCGAGTTCTTCAAGGACAACGGTTTCTTGTTCAAGCGTGACTTGATTGAACCTGAACTCGCTACAAAAGCGCTCGATCAAGCGTGGCGGAGCCTGGTCGAGAGCATGCCACCAACTAAGAAGAGTAGCTGGAAACTGGAACGAGACGATCCAGCAAGCTGGCGCTCACCGCAATGGGCGGAAATGCCGCCCGCTGATACGTCTGGTCCGTTCGAGGGAAGGCAACGTACTGCCGTTCATGGTCGAACGGTCAAAATGCATGAAATTGGTAGTGAGTCGTTCCTCGTAGACCTTGTTCCGAATAACCCACGCATCCGCGAGATTGCTCGCAGATTGCTCGCAGACAATCTCAAGAAAAGCGAGCGTACAAGGGGCGTTTATGCGTTCTTTCCGTCAGAAAGATTGACTGGCGAAGAGATGGAAAAGAGGATGAACGGTGCGAGTCTAGGACCGCATACGGACCGAGTGTGCCAGCAGCTCAATGTGTGTGCCTATCTTGACGACGTCCCGCCTCGGTCCGGAGGGTTTACGGTTTATCCGGGTAGTCATCGGATCATGTTTCGAGCGCATCGATACGAAGCGAACTGGTCGCCGACCGACGCCTTCAATGATGCGATGCGCGAAGTGGTTGCGAAAATCACGCCTGTTGAGTTTGCAGGCCTGCAAGGAGACGTTGTGTTTTGGCACGGACGGACTGTTCACACTGCGGGAATCCACGTCGGTGATTCAATTCGTTGGGCAGTATTCGCCGATTTCACCGAAGATCGTGAGATTCTGGACGCGAATGCGCATCGAGAACTCGGTCTCTACGAGTGGTTTAAAGACGCCAAGCTGTTCAAGAATGACGAAAAGGTCGGTGCCGACATGTGGCAGAACTGGCGATTGTCGGACTAACTCTCTCGCATCACGGACGATCGAACGAACCGGGAGCGCAAGCACGAACCGACCATACGCGCTTTCAAATACGTTAAATATGCCTGTCGACTCTCTGTTAGTCGTCCAAAAATCCCATGGAGGGACTTATGTCACATTCAATGATCATCTCGGGTGGTACGCTTGTTGACGGCACTGGCGCTGAATCGCGGAAAGCGGACGTCGCAGTCGACGATGGTGTGATCAGTCGAGTTGGTGATCTATCAGACGCAGAAGCTGAACAGACCATCGATGCAACCGGCAAGTTGGTAACCCCGGGCTTCGTTGATCTACACACGCATCTGGACGCTCAAATTGGTTGGGATCCAGAAATGCGACCGAGTTCTTATCACGGCGTCACAACCGCGCTTATTGGCAATTGCGGTGTGACTTTTGCACCTTGTGCAGAAGACAATCGCTCGTATCTTGCCAAACTGATGGAAGCTGTTGAGGATATTGCAGCAGATGCCATCATGGATGGTCTACCGTGGAACTGGACGAGTTTCGGTGAGTATCTCGACTCCTTACAAACTCTCCGCCCAGCATTGAATGTTGTCGGCATGTGCGGACATTCTGCTATTCGCTTTGAAGCGATGGGTGACAAGAGTTGCGATGAAGGAGTTCAGGCTGACGATCGTGAATTGAAACGTATCGTTGAGCTAGTTAAGGAATCCGTCGAAGGCGGCGCGGTTGGTTTCTCAACATCTCGATTTCTCGGTCACCGAGTACCTGACGGTCGACTGACCCCTGGGACATGGGCAGATGAGCGTGAGACGTCGGCGATTCAGCGTGCTGTCGTTGAAGCAGGCGGTCGTGGTGGCTTGTTCCAGGCAGCGCCCGACATGCGCACTCGCTACGAAGTAGAGAGACGGATGTTCGAAACAGGGGCGGAGTTAGGTTGCCAGGTGCTCTTCTCAGGTGGCACCGGTCCGCAAGGCGACGGTGGCGTTTCGCGCTGGGAGGATTTCCTCGGCCGTAACAACGAAGCTGGGCGCCGCATCTCGTCGATATGTCACACGCGCCCAAGTGGCTCGTTCTTCGGTCTGGCACAGCAAGCGTACCTGCGTACTCCCGCTTGGCGTGACTTAATGAAACTACCTAGTATCGCAGAACGCGTTGCAGAGATGAAGAAGCCCGAGGTCCGTGAGAAGCTAATCTCTGAAGCGATCGAGAATGGCGGGTTCGGTCAAACCGCGCGGATCCTACACCCAATGGGCTTTGGTGATTACCCAGACTACGATCTTGAGAACCAGAAGAATTTACAGAAACTCGCTGATGAAGCAGGTAAGGATCCTGTAGAAGTCTATGTGGATCGCCTTATCGAATCTGAAGGCAAAGAACTCTGGAATCTCTGGGCATTCGGTGGCGCACTTGAGAACCAATGGAATTACATGCGACTACCGTATGTGATTCCGATGTTGGGTGATGCGGGTGCACACGTTGGTCAATTCACAGACGCGGATTCCCCAACTTTCTTACTCGGTGAGCTGACGCGAGATCGAGGGGTATACACCCTTGAAGAAGCGGTCCACCGTATTTCCGGTAAATCTGCCGAAGTACTTGGTCTGAAGAAGCGTGGCGAAGTGCGGGAAGGTTGGCATGCGGATCTCAATGTCATCGATTACGATGAACTGAAATCGTGTCATCCAGAGTACGTCAACGACTTTCCACACAATGGTGGTCGTTTAGTCGTTAAGAGCAAGGGCTACGATGCGACGATCGTCGCAGGTCAAGTCGTTATCGAAAACGGCGAGTACACCGGTCATCGCCCAGGTGAAGTTATTCGCGATTTCATACGCAGCTAGCAGTATCGCATTGCGATAAGCAAAAGCTAACCTGTACGCCCTGCGGTTTCGGTCGCAGGGCGTTTTTGTTTTTACGCTGATAAGCTCAGGTTAAAGTCTGACCTATCCAGCGACCGCGCTTAACGCGAATCAGTCATTCAAACTACTGATAAACTACGAGCTCTAGCTACTGTCCGTAAGTTGAATTGCCGTCCAACAATTGGGGTGCCGATAGGCTCACGAATGCGACCGCGAGCAGCTTTAGGACACATCGCGTTGTATTAGCGCGATCACTCATTGTTTTTACGGAGCACAAACCGTGATGGCTTATTCGACTCAGGATATCCTCAACCTCGCTCTGATTGGCGGCGCGGGTGTAGGCAAAACAACCGTCGCTGAAGCCATGCTGTACAAAGCTGAGGCAGTCAACGCTCAAGGCCATGTTGACGCAGGTACGACAGTGTCCGACTATCGCTCGCGTGAAAAGAGCATGCAGCACTCACTCGTGCCAACAGTTTGCTCATTTGATTGCGGGTCGCGACATATAAACCTAGTCGACAATCCTGGATTCCCCGATTTCATCGGTCGCATGCTCGCAGTGTTACCGGCGGTCGAGAGCGTAGCAATCGTTGTCGACGCGAACGTTGGTGTTGATTCGCATACGATGAAGATCGCGAATTACGCGGCAGATCAAAAACTCTGTCGTATGGTCATCGTGAACAAGATGGAAGCCGAAAACGTTGATCTCGAAGCGATTACGGAGCAAGTCCGAGAGACGCTGGGATCGGAGTGTCTTCCGATCAATCTGCCGAATACGGATCTGACAGGCGTTGTTAACTGCTTTTCAGCAAGTAGCGTGGGTGACACGAATTTCAGTTCGGTCGAAGAAGCGCATGAGCAGATCATCGACCAAATCGTAGAAGTTGATGAAGAACTGATGGCACTGTACCTCGAAGAGGAGGAGTTACCGGAAGAGCGGATACACGAAGTGTTTGAACAGTCCTTACGCGAAGGTCATCTGGTACCGATTTGCTATACATCGGCATCGACAGGGGTTGGGATTGAAGACCTTCTAACCATCATGACCGGTCTCATGCCCAACCCGACGGAAGGTAATCCTGCCCAGTTTGTTGAGAGAGGTACGGATACAGAAATTGATCAAGCTGGTGTGTCAGTGAATGGGCATGTCCTCGGTCATGTGTTTAACGTTGTTGAGGACCAGTTTAAAGGGCGAATGGCGTTGCTCAGAGTACATCATGGAACGCTTCGAAATGGTGCTCAGTTGTTTGTCGACGACGCTCGCAAGGCAATGAAGGTACAACACCTCACGCAGTTGCTTGGCGAACAGCAAACAGAAATCGACGCCGCGGTTGCGGGAGACATATGTGCAATACCTCGGGCGGAGGATGTTAAGTACAACGCCGTCATGCACGACTCGCACGATGAAGATAACGTGCGTATGAAGCCGATCGAATTACCCATACCGGTCTACGGGTTGGCGATCTCAACACCGGACGATAGTAACGCACAAAAGGTTTCTGAAGCGCTACAGACAGTAGGCGTAGAAGATCCGTCGATTGCGGTTGAACACGTTGTTGCGTTGAACGAAACGGTGCTGCGAGGCTTGGGCGAGATGCACCTACGTGTGGTACTGGAGGAGCTCCGCGAAGACCATGGTTTAACGATCGAGACCCGAGTACCTGCGATCGAATACAGGGAAACGATTACAGCGTCGGCTGAAGGACATCATCGCCATAAGAAACAATCAGGTGGTGCGGGTCAGTTTGGCGAGGTTTACTTGAGAGTTGAACCCGTGCAGCGAGGTGGAGGGTTCATTTTCGAGGACAACATCGTGGGTGGTGTCATTCCAGGGCAGTTCATTCCCGCTGTTGAAAAAGGTATCCTGCAAGTAATGGGAACCGGAGCGATTTCAGGTCACGAAATGCAGGATATCAAAGTCTCTGTATACGATGGCAAACACCATTCTGTTGACTCAAAAGAGATAGCGTTTGTACAAGCGGGTAAACGCGCCTTCATGGATGCGGTAACGAAAGCACGGCCGATCGTTATGGAACCGATTGTTGACATTAATCTAAACGTTCCGAACGATTGCATGGGCGATGTCGCAGGCGATCTTTCATCGATGGGCGGCATGGTGAATGGATCTGAAGTTCAACCGGACAACAGCGTCGAGATCCAAGGGCAGGCACCATTGCGCGAGCTCCAGACATATCACTCGCGACTAAGTTCAGTTTCTGGAGGTCGCGGTACGTATTCGATGCAATTTAGCCACTATGCACCAGTGCAAGCACAGCTGCAGAAAGAACTAGCAGCAGCGTTCCATCCGATCGAAGAAGAATAGTCTTTAGCTTCGTTGGCGTCGAAGATCGATCTTATGCCCGACGACGCCGACGAAGAATTCATGCGCGAAGCGATACGCCAAGCGCATGTTGCGGAACAGCACGGCGAAATCCCGGTTGGTGCCGTATTGGTTCGGGATGGAGACGTCGTTGGCCGAGGCGCAACGTGTCAGATCGAGATGAACGACCCATCTGCGCATGCAGAAGTTGCTGCTCTACGGGATGCGGCACGCCGTGTCGGGAACTATCGCCTAGTTGATTCGACGCTCTATGTGACCCTCGAACCTTGCATGATGTGTGTCGGCGCCATGGTACATGCGCGTATCGCACGATTGGTGTACGGATGTCTTGCGCCGAAAACAGGAGTTATTCACTCTCACGCCAACTTGATCGATTGGTCATCACACAACCACCACATCGAAGTTTGTGGCGGCATCCTCACTGAGGACTGTAGTACTTTACTTTCCGGTTTTTTCGAGCGAAAGCGTGGAGGCGGTTAACTGAACCTCATCCACGTATTTGCGGGGGCACCACTTCCGCAAGCGAATATAGAACAAACTGCGGCAAAGGTCGCCTTGGCGACGAGTGGCGGTGTGACGAGTGTTTACGCGGAATACGTGCACATCCTGGAACTGAGTCAGCGCTTCGATTCGCTGCAAGAGTCTAAGACACGGGCGTTACTCACCTATGACACCGGTGGCATCGAACAAACAGTCTCAGGGAGTCCCGATCTGACCGTCGTACCTCGCCACGGAACCGTTTCGCCTTGGTCAAGCAAAGCGACTGAGATATTCAAGCTCTGCGGACTTTCGATGGTCAGGCGTGTTGAACGCGGCGTAAGGTGGTGGTTCAAGAGCGGTGATTCCGGCGCAATGCCGCTGGTGGAACCACTGCTCTTTGATCGAATGACCGAGACTGCGTTGCGTACCGAATCGTTCGAAAAGCTGTTTCTCAACGTATCGCCAAAGCCACTAGGTCACATTCAACTGGGTAGCGAACCTATGACAGCGCTACGCGAAGTTAATGAAAGGCTTGGGCTCGCGCTATCGGACGACGAAATCCGGTACTTAGCCGACCTCTATGCGAGGATCGAACGAAACCCGACGGACGTCGAGCTGATGATGTTTGCGCAAGCAAATTCTGAACACTGTCGCCACAAGATTTTCAATGCAACTTGGACGGTTGATAACCGTCGAGTAGATCGATCACTCTTCGATTCCATACGAAATACGGCAGAAGTAAAGCAATTCGCTGGTTTGCTGAGTGCGTATGTGGATAACGCTGCCGTTATCACCGGAGAGGAAACATCGGTTCAGCATGTTGACATGAAATCGCGTCGCTACGTTGATACCGTGTCGCAGCTCGACACTTTGATGAAGGTGGAGACCCACAACCACCCAACCGCAATCTCCCCCTATGCCGGTGCGGCAACGGGTTCAGGAGGCGAGATTCGTGACGAAGGCTCAGTCGGTCGGGGTTCTAAACCGAAAGCGGGGCTTGTCGGCTATACGACTTCTCATCTGCGGATTGAAGGTGACGAGCAGCCGTGGGAACGAGAGCTCGGTCGACCCGACCGTATTGCAAGTGCTTTTGAAATCATGCGCGACGGACCACTCGGTGCAGCAGGATACAACAACGAGTACGGCCGTCCAGCATTACTCGGCTACTTCCGCACGTTTGAACACGTCTTGAACAAGCACCGTGCCTGGGGCTATCACAAACCAGTGATGATCGCAGGCGGTCTTGGATCCATTCGAAGAGAACACGTCGATGCAGCAGAGCGTGACGGAGACGAATATGAGCTACTGTTGGTTCTTGGCGGGCCAGCAATGCTGATCGGGTTAGGTGGCGGCGCGGCGTCAAGCTTGCACACAGGTGCGTCACACGAAGACCTTGATTTCGCGTCCGTACAGCGAGACAACGCGGAAATGGAGCGTCGTTGTCAGGAAGTCATCGATAGCTGTACGAGTTTAGGTGCGGCCAATCCCATCGTCAAGATTCACGATGTTGGTGCAGGAGGACTATCGAACGCACTCCCAGAACTTGCGAACGATCTGCAACGTGGCGCATCAATCGATCTTAAGGAAATCCCGAATGCCGACCCAGGCATGTCCCCGATGGAACTTTGGTGTAACGAAGCACAAGAACGCTACGTCATCGCGTTGAGACCTGAAGGTCTCGCGTGGTTCGAGCACATCTGCTACAGGGAGCGATGTCCTTTCGCCGTTGTTGGTAAAACGAGTCAGACTCGTGACCTAAAGGTCGCTGATTTGCACTCGAACGACGACGCAGTCGCGATACCAATGGACGGTCTCTTAGGTAAGCCGCCGAAGATGCACCGAACGTACATTGTCAAGCCACGGGCACGTACCTCGATATACGAACTCAATGTAGATATCAATGAAGTCGTTGACCGCGTGCTCAGGTTCCCTGCCGTTGCTTCGAAGAAATTCCTCATCACGATCGGTGATCGCAGCATTACGGGGCTCGTAGTCCAAGAGCAGATGGTTGGACCGTTCCAGGTTCCCGTCGCCGACGCGGCCATTACGTCGTCCGGATTTCAGACTGATACGGGCGAAGTCATGACGATGGGTGAGAGATCCCCCATCGCAGTCTTAGAACCCGTTGCGTCGGTCAGAATCGCCATCGCAGAAGCACTAACCAATATGGCAGGCGTGAAGATTCAGGCACTTGAATCCGTTGTTCTGTCAGCAAATTGGATGGCAGCTGCGGGATTCGAAAACGAGGATCAAGCGTTGCATGAGGCAGTGACGGCAGTTGGCGATGAGTTCTGCCCAGCATTGGGGATATCGATACCCGTGGGTAAAGACAGTTTGTCGATGTCGACCCATTGGGACGAATACTCCGTGACATCGCCTCTAACACTCATCGTATCAGCATTTGCGCGTGTGCCGGATGTATTTTCGTTCGCAGCACCTGCGTTACGTCGAATCGACTCGGTGTTACTGCTCATCTCACTCAGTGCGGATCAGCGATTAGCCGGTAGCGTGGTTTCACAGGTTTACGGCAACCTGGGGGATGTTCCACCTGATGTCGATGATCCTAGTCGGTTGAAGGCTCTTTTTAAATTGGTACAACGACACCTCAATGATGGTCGCATCCTCTCGATACACGACCGATCGGACGGTGGGTTGTTCACGTCCTTGCTGGAGCAGGCGATAGCGGGACGCATCGGTGTAGAAATTACGTGCGATGACGACTGGCTTGAGTTCTTGTTTAATGAGGAAATCGGGGTCGTCATCGAGACGGATCCCGCGTATGTCGACCAATGGCAACGTGAAACGAGAGGACTCGGACTCTCCGTCACAGTGGTCGGTCAGACCACGTCTCACGACCGCCTCGTTGTGCGTACCCATCGTGAAAAGAGATTCGATCGATCGCTTGTCGATTTAGAGGAGATTTGGTCTCACACGAGCTATGAGATGCAGTTGCGTCGCGACAACCCAGCGTGTGCATTGGAAGAACGGGCTCTAATCCGCGAGCGAGATCAAGGACTTTTCGAGAAACTGACCTACGACGTCAAGCTTTCACCGATCGTTTCGATAACAAAGCCGATGGTTGCGGTACTCCGGGATCAAGGCATCAACGGTCAGCTTGAGATGGCCGCAGCCTTTCGAGCCGCTGGATTTGAAGCGGTAGACGTCCATATGACAGACCTATTAGACGGTCGTGAATCTCTTGAACATTTCCAGGTCTTGGTTGCTTGTGGCGGATTTTCTTATGGCGACGTATTGGGCGGCGGCGGCGGTTGGGCAAAGTCCATTCTCTACAGCTCGGAGTTAAAAGATAAGTTCACTGAGTTCTTTGAACGGGATACGTTAACGCTCGGAATCTGTAACGGGTGTCAAATGCTCGCACTATTGCGTGATTTGGTTCCAGGCGCCGAAGCTTGGGTGACTTGGGCACCGAACCTATCCGGAAGGTTTGAGGGGCGAACAGTGCAGGTTTGCATTAATAACGTGGCGTCACCTTGGCTCGATGGCATGGCGGGGTCACAGATTCCAGTACCGGTGGCACACGGTGAAGGTCGCGCAAATTGTGTGAATCGACATCACGTTGATGATCTTTTTCAGAACGATTTAGTGGCGATGCAATATGTCGATGGAGACGGTCAAGTTACCGAGCACTACCCACTGAACCCAAATGGTTCATCAGAAGGTATCGCAGGCTTAGTAAGTTCAACTGGTAAGGCGTTAATCGCTATGCCGCACCCGGAACGTACATTTCGTGCGATGCAGCAAACGTGGCGTGATCCCGAACGCCGACGTACGCAGCAATTTAGTGGCTGGGCGAAACTATTTCAAAATGCCCATCGTGCAGTCAGCTAGTCGACCAGAAAGCTAGATGCTTGTCCAACTCGATCGATCAGGTATTTCGAAGTGCCGGAACGTGTAACGGCCTCTGGCTCGATCTGAGAAATAAGACTCCAGAGATTTACGAATGACGGGAAAAGCGAGTTGCTCCCAAGGAATTGTCTCTTCGTCGAATAGCTGAACGTCGAGCGTCTCGTCTCCCGGTGCGTACGACCCGATCAGGTCGGCCAGATAGAACTGATAGATTTGTGAGATATATGCGAGATCGAATTGCGCGTAGAGCATGTCAAGTTCGACGTCGGCACACGCCTCTTCGCGAGTTTCTCGCTTTGCCCCTTCTAACGTGGATTCGTGGCGTTCGAGGAAACCTGCTGGAAACGTCCATCGGTCCTTTCGCGGTTCGATACCGCGTTTACAAAGTAAGACCTGGTCGTTACTTCTGACGAGACAGCCACAAACGATCTTAGGGTTTTCGTAATGGATGTGTCCACACAACCTGCACACGAAGCGTTGTTGGTTGTCTCCCGGTGGCACCTTGTACACGGTGTTTGCACCACACTTCACACAGAAATTCATGGTTCGTATGCGATAGCGGCTAAGCGATGCTCTATGAGAATCCGATCCAACGTCCAGCACCTGCGACGGTGAACCATAAAACAATAGACACGAGACCGAGCACCGCTAACGACGGGTTCGATGCGCGTTCGCGCAAGACGATCGGATTTCTTACAAAAAACGTAAACAGGATCGCAAGCGGTAATGCAGTGATCTTGACCCACCATGAAAAGTTGTAGTAGAGCTTGATCATTTCAGAAAGCGCTAATGGAATACCGGTGGCAAACATGGTCACTACCGCCAGTACGAAATACGGACGAGCGTTGAGGAGGACTTGACTCGCGGCACGGGAACGCAGCGCTAATCCCAGCAAGCGAAGGTCAACAACAAGGACCGTGCCACCAAGCAAGGCAAGTCCGACGAGATGTATCGCTTCGATGAATGGAAACAGCCAATAGGACGTTCGGATCGCTTCACCGATCCACATCTCCTCGAGCGATTGGAAGACTTCGAGTAGCGTCACAGCGAGGCTACCTCATCAATCACGCAACCTGCGAGAGTGATTACCCAATCCGGTTGTGGTCGATCACAGTCGAACCAGTTGTAAGCGATCATGCGACCCGAGAAAATCACGACGACCCATAGGAACAACGATGCGGCCGCCGTCATTCGTACTGAGCGTGGTGGTCTCGGCGCGTTGTCCCAGAGTATCCGGTTTTTACTAATTCGATAGTGATAGTGTGTCGCGTTGATTGCAGCAAGCACGATCATGATCACCTTGATTCGAAACCAAACGCTGTGGTAGGTACGGACTGGGATGGCATAAAACAACAACAAACCAGTCACGAACATGATGACGAAACCAACTACGGTCCACGGTAGAACGCTCTGACTGATCGTGGAAATTGGCGTTGTCCGATATGCGAACCCGAGCATGCGCAGATCGACGATGGCAAGTGTTCCGACGAATAACGTGAGCGCGAGGACATGCGTCGTTTCGATGTATGGATACATGTAGAGCGACTCGTGGAGCGCCGTACTCCACGCGTGCGTATCTAGCCAGTCAGCGAACCAACGTAACGACATCAGTCATCCGATGAAAAACGCCCCACCACCAAACGGTGGCGAGGCGTATTGCTTTGATCGTTGAGGACGCGATTATTCGTCGGCCTCTACTTCCTCGTCAGATTCTTGAATGGATTCGATCCTTTCAACATCCGCGGCACGTGCCGGTTCAGTTGGATCTGCTCCGTCGCGAGGCGCGCCTGTGCCAGACGATCCCATGAACAGCGTCGTACCGTCAGCATAGGTTATGTTTCGGCCGTTGGCGCGGTTTGAAAGATCCTTCGATTGGTACCCATCAACGATGATGTACGTACCGGGCTTTAGCGAGTCTCGCGTGACACCACGTCGCAACAACGTGTTGGGTGTGCCGCCTTCAACCATCCATGATTCGGTCGTACCGTCTTCTTTCTCGTGGTCGAGATGGATCCAGGCGTGTGGGTTCACCCATTCAACTTTGCTGACCTTACCCTTCAACAGCAATGGCCGATTGGGGTCGAACTCTGCGCCGAATGCGTGATGAGCGTAGACAGCAACACCCGCCGCCAGACCAGCAACACCGAGCACGAGACAGAGCAGTTTCATTCGTTGGATCCTCATTTCTTAGTTACTCGCCGCCAAAGCTTCGCGTTCAAGACGCCGTGCGCCGCGAAGGATGTTCCCCATAGCGTAGTTTCCTTCGTGGCACGCGTATTCAAAGATTCGTTCATCAGACTGCGGCCAAACGTAGTCACCAGCCCACTTGTCTTTCCAAGTGGATGGGTCTTCGACCTCAAAACTGTAGTGTAGGTTGCGATCGTCGATACGTTCAAAGCGTTCAAGAACCTTTAGGTGTCGCGACGCTCCCCCCTGTGCAGGAGTATCGTTGAAATTAGTGGTCTCTACGACGAGCGTGTCGTCCTCCCACCAACCGATCGAGTCACCCATCCAATAACGAACGTCGTCGGGAGGATGCTCACTGTTAAGTCGGATCGTTCGAGCGTCGTGCACCATCTCGACCAGAATCACGATCTTGTCTGGACCCTGAACGATTTTCTTATGGTTGTTGTAAAGTGCAGGCATCATCGGTGGACCACCCGTGGAACTGAATCCCTGCAGACAGCGGTCTGCCAGTGTGAGACCTTCTGGGTTGTCGTAAGGTCCAGGACCGTCCCGGTCTATCCAATTAGCCGTACCGTCATTACGCGCGAATGACCGGAATAAGGCACGAATACGCGCAATTCCTTCGGGCGTCATCTCAGGTCTTCGTCCGTTTTCAGGATATGTGATGATGGACGTGCGGAATTTACCGTCGACAGCATTGAGTGTTTCCCCGTTGTCGATCCAGAACGTGTTGTAGCCGCCGACATTGCCTGCTGCGCCAGGCGAACCATCGCCGCCTTCTGGTGGTGCTTCGCGATTAGGGTCCTTTTGGGCATTGTTGGCCGCTAATGCTTGAGCAGTTTGTCTCGCACGTTCCTCCGCCTGTTCCTTAGTCACATAGAGTTCATCGCCATAGTAATTAGGTCGTTGTACCGGCGTGAGTGTTGCAGTGTCATACGTACCTGTGAAATCCGGCGTGCCCCAAGGTGTGCGAGGCTGGTCTGCCTCAGCTTCTGCGAATGCAATGCCTGATAGCGCTACCAGTAGCGCAGAAAAGATAAATCTCATGATCATTCCTCCCAGCCTCGCGGCAACGGATTACGACGCCACTCCCCATACATCAGTTCCTCTACGAACTCAACACATTTGAAGTCCATGATTCGCGCGTCCGGTTCCATACGACGATACAAAGGCAAGGAAATCGACCAAGATTCTGTAAACGTTTCCTCATCGTGGATCGTCGCTTCGTATTGCATGTGATTCGGTCCAGTTGGTGTCCAGCGTTCCACAACCTTCATGCTGGCCGAGTGGTGATTACCTGCACGGTCGAACCAAGTATCGGGAACTTGCCCGGTAACCTCAACAACGAGAGTGTCACCATCCCATTGAGCATAGGACTGGCCCATCCATGAATCTACTGGCGCAGGTCCAGGATCCTCAAAATAGAGAATCCGGTCGGCATTCGCAAACTCATAGACGATGAACATCGAATCGTGTCCTTGAACGATTTCAAACGGGAAGGGCATATAGGTTGAACGCGGTACCCCCGGTAGGTAACACTTGATCGCTGGATCTCGATTCAGGTAATCTGCCCGATTCTCGTCACGGATCGTTCGTGCTTCATCTGTATAGGGGATCCTTCCACCACCCGCGATGATTCCCATACCACCCGGCACAGCGCCAATCGCACCTAGAGCTAGTATGCGTTGGTGCGGTACTGGGACCACTGGACCATCGCGCGATTGAAGCGCAGGTCGAGCCAAATGGCGCTCGATATCCCAATGTGCGCTACTTATGGCCTGCCAGATACCGCTCAGATCTGGGATATCGGTATTCGCCAATCGAGGTGCGACCCAATCGTCTTCTGCTTGCGTTCCCAAACATAACACGAGCATCGCGAACAATCCGAGCAACTTGGACAATCTCGGCAGGAAAACTCCCAACGTTGAAGCATGCTTACGAGATAGTCTCATAGTCAGGTTACGCACCTTTGAATTCAGTTCGAAAATTATTTTACGCTTGACTGCTAACAATAGAGTTTTAAGGCACGTGCATGGAACGGAATTCTGATATGTCATATCGACCGTCAATGGTGCTGGACGGTTCATTGTCAGTCGAGTCGTACTTAAGTTGATTTAATCCAATCAGGGTTCTGCGAGCGCGTAACGTCAATGTGCGCACGAGGAGCGTGTGCTCAAAAGCTAACGCGATTGATCAAGATTGCTGTACGAAACGCACAATTGGATGAAATATTCATTGTGTGCCGTTAGGGCGTGAGATCATCGGGAAGAGTAGGCTTTGTGACGTCGCTTCGTAATGACGGTAAATATGGACTACATTCCGTATTTTCCGGCTAGAAACGGAGTTAGGTTCATATTTCGCGGATTGTGGCGCTTGGCTTGTGCTTCCTGCCTACACGAAGGACTTTGCTATAGAGCATACGATCGAATTCCGTTGACAGGCATCCCTCGGTGTAGTGTCGCTAGTGAACGGGTCCAATCCCATCCTTCAAATAAGGCGCAAATTGAACAAGCGCATTTCATACTGCATTAGCGACGGTAGACATTTTCGCATGAAAAAAGAGCGTTCGTCCATACAATTGACGATAACCACGTTCCGCAACACGGCGTTCGACGCTACACGCGCGGAGATGCAGTATGACAATGAGTACGTCGGGTGGCGTTAGAGAGCGGCCTGACCCTCACGAAATGGCTGCATCGAAGAGTTCTGAGGAGAAACGTGCAAGCCCCGCGTTAGTTTCGACGACCTTCGCTATCTTATTGATAATGAACGGTTTTATCGTCGGGGGATTGCTGATTCTCGAAGTCGCGTTCATGTCGATGTGTTCAAGAACCGTGCTCAGGTTCTTCTGGAGCCTAGTTTGGACTTCTGTCGTTGCAGCCTATTTTTATTATTGGCTCATCTTCATCGCTTAGCGGCAGTTGGGTCAGTTGGTTCGAGGTTAGCGATGATGAAGAACATCATGTGGAAACGCATGACTCACGAGATCGACAGAGTAACCTGCCGATTTCGCGAGCGAAGCTAAAAAATGGGAGCTTTTCTATGCTGAGAAATGCGCTGATTACGTCTTGTCTCTTGGCAGGCGTTTTGACATGGGCAGTACCGGTCGAGAATTTTTCTTTGCTCGATCACAATGGGGACGCGCACGAACTTTATTACTACTCCGATGCGGATGCAGTCGTCGTAATCGTGCAGGGCAACGCTTGTCCGATTATTCGAAACGCGCTACCTGATATACGCGAGGTACGCGATGAGTTCGTCGATCAAAACGTCGTGTTTCTCATGCTGAACGCGAACCTTCAAGACAATCGTACGTCGATTCAAGTGGAGGCTGAAGAATGGAATATCGATATGCCCATTCTGGTCGATGAGACGCAATTGGTAGCTCGCGGACTCGGCATAACGCGGACGGCCGAAACATTTGTAATCGACCCGTCGAATTGGGATTTGGTTTATCGTGGACCATTCAACGATCGTATCGGCTATGAGCGCCAAAAAGCGGAAGCCGACGCCCATTACGTCGTTGATGCGATTCAAGCAATCCAAAACGGCTCAGACGTCGCGTCCCAACCAGTCGACGTCAAAGGGTGCCTGATCAATATTGAGGAACCTACAGCTGAAGTTTCATTTGTCGCGGATGTCGTTCCCGTCCTTGAACGAAACTGTATGAGTTGCCACACGCCAGGCGGCATTGGACCATGGGCAATGTCAAACTATGAGATGGTCAAAGGCTTCGCCCCGATGATGCGAGAAGTGCTCCGTACGAATCGAATGCCACCTTGGCACGCTGACCCTCACATCGGTGAGTGGGGCAACGATCGCAGTATCTCGGTTGAAGAGAAGAAACTACTGGTCGATTGGATCGAAGCCGGAGCGCCGCGCGGCGAGGGTGAAGATCCGTTAGGTGAAATTGTCGCATCAATTGAAGCAAACCGAAGCTCTGTGGATTGGCCACTCGGTAAGCCCGATATCATCATTGATGTACCCGCTTTTGAAGTTCCTGCTACAGGCGTAGTTGAATACCAGAATCACGAAATTGCCTCAAATCTGACCGACGACGTTTGGATTCGCGGCATCGATGTCCAACCTGGCGACACGAACGTCCTACATCATGCGTTGGTCGGTTCGAATGAACCGGGTGGCAATTCAAGACGCGGCGTTTTCAACAATTTCTTAGGCGGTTATGCACCCGGCGTAATCGGCGACTTCGCGCCGGAAGGTACAGGCACGCTAATCAAGAAGGGATCCACCATCGCCGTACAGATGCACTATACACCCTATGGCAAAACCGTCGTGGATGAGACTCAGATCGGGCTCTACGTGCACGATGAACCGCCGGAACGGTTTATTCGTCATGGTGTCGTGATCAACTTCAATCTTGCGATTCCACCGAATACGAAGGAACACGAAGAAGGTGCATACCTTGAGTTCGACAAAGACGCAGAGATTTATTCGATTCTGCCTCATTCCCACTATCGAGGACGCAGCTCTACTTTCGAGTTAGAGCTCCCAAACGGCGAACGAGAGATTTTGTTATCGGTACCAGAGTATGACTTCAACTGGCAAACAGGTTACGTGTTTGCAGAGCCAAAGCACGTCCCTGCGGGTTCAAAACTGATCCACAAGACGGTGTACGACAATTCAAGTCAGAACTTCGCTAATCCGGATCCCGACAAGACGGTAACCTGGGGGTTGCAGTCATGGGATGAGATGCTCTACGGTGCATTTGTATTCCGCTGGAGCGACGAAACGTCGGACAACCCGATTCACTCCGCTGCTCGTTTTCGCACAGCTCAGACGGTGGGTTTCCTCGACCGGGACATGGATGGCGGTATTCAGCAGCACGAGCTGCGAGAACGCCTTCAGAAGCAGTTGGAACCGGCATTCACTCATTTTGACGCGAACGGCAACGCGGCTCTCGAGGTGGATGAACTCTTCAACTACCAACAATTCGCGGCTCAACGACGCGCTCAAGCACGACAAACTGAGGCCCGAACGAACTAACGTGCCACGAGCGGGGTGACGCTCGTGAAATCTGAACATCCCTATTTGCGTGACCTGCTGCTAATCGGCGGCGGGCACGCACACGTCCAAGTCATACGCCGATTCGGGATGAA
Organism: Gammaproteobacteria bacterium; assembly: GCA_026707905.1. Lineage (GTDB taxonomy): Bacteria > Pseudomonadota > Gammaproteobacteria > Pseudomonadales > Azotimanducaceae > Bin55. The sequence goes on from JAPOVY010000123.1 coordinate 24,370, forward strand.
ACCGGAACCCGGTGTTCGTCTGACGTTAGTTAGTCGGGAAAGTGCGACGCCTTATACGGGTATGTTGCCAGGTTTCATTTCCGGTGAGTATCAACAATCTGAAATCGTCATCGATTTGTTGAGGCTTTCTCGTTTTGCCAACTGTCGATTCATTGAGGCGAACGTCGAACGGGTTGACGCTCTCGAGCAGCGTGCGTTTCTCGGTGGCGGACGGCCCCCCTTAAGGTATGACGCACTATCGATCAATTCCGGAGGTGACTGCACACTGGACATCCCAGGCGGCGAATTCGTTGAGCCAGTGAAGCCTATTGGACGATTTCTGCGGAATTGGTCCAGCACATTTACTAGTTTGACGTCGATTTCGAAGCCGCATATTGCGATCATCGGCGGAGGTCCAGGAAGTGTCGAACTAGCACTGGCGTTGAGACACCGTCTCGGGGACGAAAGCGAAATCTCTCTAATATCACGTGCGAACGTATTAATGCCAGACCATGGTCGTATCGCACGACGTCATGTCGAGACAGAGCTCCAAAACCATCGTGTTCATGTTGTTTGTAATTTCAATGTTGTTGCGATATCACGTGAGGTCGATAGCGGCGAATTAGTAGTAAGTAATGAAGATGGAACCGGCATCGGGTGTCAATACGCGTTTAGTGCAACGGGTGTAGGCGCTCCTAGTTGGCTTCGCAAATCAGGATTTATTGTTGACGATCAAGGTTTCGTGAAGGTAAATCGATACTTACAGGCTGAGACCTTCGTAAATATCTTTGCTGCTGGCGATGTTGCGGCGCTCAATCAACAACCTCGCCCGAAATCAGGTGTTTACTCAGTCCGAGAAGGACCTTATTTGGCGGAAAACCTTCGACGATATCTAACGGGTCATAGGCTGAAGAGATTCAACGCTCAACGTCGTGCGCTCGCTCTGGTCAGAACGGCACCAGGTCGCGCTACCGCTTCCCGCGGACTTCTTCAAGTGTCTGGCGGTTGGCTGTGGCGGTATAAGGACTGGATTGATCGTCGGTTTATGCGACGCTTTCAGGATTTACCCGTAATGGTTGAGTCGAAACCAATTTATCGTGGCGAACTGGCGACGGAAGCACCTGAGACTTCGATGCGATGTGGCGGATGTGGTGCAAAACTCGGCGCAGATTTGCTGCAAAGAGTGCTTCATCGGCTGGATATCCACTCGCCTGAAAGCGTGTTTATGGGTGTCGGTGAGGACGCTGCGGTGGTAAACATGGGATCGGCTACCATGGCGATCAGTTGCGATGGCTTTCGTGCAATGGTCGATGACCCTTGGCGATTTGGTCGAATCGCGGCTCATCACGCGCTCAATGATCTCTACGCGATGAATAGCGAACCGTCCGTCGCGATCGCTTTGGTTACCGTGCCATTCATGTCAGAAAACCTGATGGAGGAGGATCTGTTCCACCTCATGAGTGGCGCGCTCACGGTTTTCGACGAATCAGATGTGGCGTTGGTCGGTGGTCATACGGCAGAAGGCGCAGAGCTCTCCGTCGGTTTTACCGTCGCTGGGTCGACTAGCTTCAATGTGATGGCGAAAGGCAATCTCTTACCGAATCAAGCATTGGTGCTCACCAAACCGATTGGTGTTGGTACTCTACTTGCAGGTGGAATGGATGGGCGCTGCGACGCACACGCCGTTGAGACAGCGCTTCGCGTTATGGACCGATCGAATGCAGCGGGAATGCAGATCTTCGCGGACTACGACGTGACAGCTTGTACTGACGTTACAGGATTTGGTTTAGGTGGTCATCTCGGCGAGATGTTACGAGCGTCTGAAGTTAGCGCGAGTCTAAAGCTCGACGCAATCCCGATCTTGCCAGAAGCGATCGAAGCGCTTCTCAACGGTGTTGAGAGCTCGCTTCAGAAGAACAACGAACAAATCTTTGACGACTGTTCATACGATTGTTCATCGCTAGACCCTCGATTACGAATGCTGGCGGATCCCCAAACGAGCGGTGGATTACTTGCGGGCGTCGATCGTGATTACGTTGATTCTTGTCTTCACGACTTGCGGCGTTTCGGTTATGCGGCCGCGCAGGTCATCGGTGCGGTCGACACAAACACGACTCGCGTTGGACAAATAACGATACAGAGCTAGTGTGAAACTTGAAAATCACACTATGAACGATTGAAATGGGCTGCGATAGCGGGTCGGAAACGGTTCATATCGACTAGAAACGAATCGTGACCTTGAATCGAATCGAGAATCTCAAATTCCACCCGGATACCGGCGGAAGACATCGCGTTTTTCAGCTCACGTTGTTGGTCTGGTAGAAATAAAAAATCTGACTGCACCCCGAGGATGGTGGCACGTTCGATACCTAAACGGTTGATCGCCAATTGCACCGAACCGCCATGGTCCGCTGCGTCAAATAGGTCGATAGCCCTCGAGAGATACAAGTAGCAGTTCGCGTCGAAAGCGTCCATAAACGAACGTGCACGGGCAGAAAGGTACGCCTCAATTTCAAAATCCATACCAAACGGATTTGTATGTACGTTGGCATCCGCATCGGTGATGCGTTCACGGCCAAAACGGTCGCGCCATTCCTGCGATGATCGATAACTGATCATGCCAAGTTTGCGAGCCAAACGCATCCCTTCCTGAGGCTGTTGGTCGAATGGATACTCGCCGTTTAACCATTTTGGATCGTTGCAGACTAGCTCGCGCTGTAAAGAGCGGAGTGCGATACTGAACGGCTGACTGTTCGCGCCCGCAGAAATATTGAGCATCGCATTGACGGCATCTGGGTACATAAGGGCGAACGCTAAGACCGACATCCCACCCATGGAAGCACCAACGACTGAATGCAGTCGTTTGATCTCAAGATGATCGATCACGCATTTCGCCCCGTGCGCGATGTCTTCGAGCGTCAACATTGGGAATGTAAGACGATACGCCGATCCCGTGCTCGGATCCGTTGACGCTGGACAGGTAGAGCCGAAAAAACTACCGAGTGAGCAGACACAGACTACAAAGTAGCGATGTGTGTCGATGGGTTTGCCCGGACCGACGACATCCTCCCACCAACCGGGGGTCGGGTCCTCTACATTTGAGGCGACGTGAGCGGAGGCCGAAAGTCCCGTTAATATGAGAACGGCATTGTCTCTTGATTCGTTGAGCTCGCCGAGGGTTTCGTATGCGATGGTTGGCTGGCGTAGACGACCATGGACCATTTGAAATTCGTCGTCGATCGATAGAAAACGACGCGCGTCACCCATGTGCGAGACTCGTTGTCTTCAAGAAGTAACAAACACAATCTTGAATCGCTAATAGTGGTGTATTCGTGAACATGGACATGACGACATCGCACTTGAGAAACGCGCTTTGGTCGCGAAACTCGAGGAAGTCGTGCGTCAGATCACTATCGTGCGCGGGATCCGAGACGTGAACTTGCCAACCAGCTGGTAACCAGTCAATAAATGGACTTCCGGCCGGTAAGGTACTGAAACTTTTTTGCTTAAGAGAAGCGTCGAAACGCGGGAAATTTTCGAGGCTACCGTTTTCGTGTTCGACTTTAACGATTCCGACCGTTTCGTACGTCTCCAGCTCGTTAACAGACGGTTCCGGTACACGGCGCAACTGGTTCAAGCGTTTCAAAAAGTCATATGCTCTTTGTTCGCTGGTTGGGTCATCGACTGTTCCGGTTTCGACGGTTAGCGCTGGGCAATGGAACGACACAGCGTGTGCCAAGATATCGAGTGTATGGTCGGTGAAGATGACTTTTTTACTGAACAACGCGGCTAACGCGAGCGTCGACGCACGGTGATCGGTTACGACTGAGTAATGGGGATTCGGGCCGGAGTTATTGTGAATATCGACACCGCACCATGGATTGAACCTTTCAAGTAGCTGGTTAATCGCATCAGACCACGGTTGCTGTCGCCAAATTCGATTGAAATCAGCTTCGTCCGCGAGATGACGCATCTGTACTGCCGCCGCATCGACATTTCCGACGAACAATACAAACGACGCGTCCGGAAAGTCTGTGATGAATCGTCGAGTCGCGTTCCATCCGGATGTTTCGTTTCCGTGTAGCAAGGTACTCACGAAGAACGGTCGTACTGCGGATTGACTTAGATCGAATACCGTAGCACGACTCAAGTAACGATGCAGTTCGTGAGCTTCTATGCCTAAAAGTTGCTCATCGATTCGTTCACGAATGTCGAATATCACGAAATCGGCCACTCGTGCACCGGTTTCTCTGTACCTTGATGGTCGGCGTAGCGACGAGTGAGCGCGGCAAAGTCTTTTCCGTATGCGTCTATCCAACGCCGTTGCCACTGCGCACCGGTCTGTCCCGACTCCACTCGTGCAACGATTACGTCGAGAAACCGATCGACTTCCTCTTGAGGTAGCGGAATCGCACACAATGCGTCACGACCGGCAGGGATCAGTTCATTCAGGATCAGCTCGCGTGCGTTTATTTGTCGATCTTTCGGCCAATGGAAGGTCGCATTTAGACCGTAACGTGCAGCTTGGTAGAAATTCTCCTTCGTTTGCTCAAAGGTCAATTGCTCAGCGACAGGTGGTGTCGCGTCACTTAGTGCTCTGAGTAACCCAGTGAAGATCGCTAGATTCGCAATACAGTCCATACACGTAGGTCCCGCTGGTACCACTCGGTGCTCTATCCTGACGTGTGGCTGACCGTCGTAGTCAAATCCGATTAGTGGTCGGTTCCATCGCCAGATGGTGCCGTTCTGAAATCTCAGATGGGCGAATTTCATCACTGGATCCGACTGTACATAGGGAAGAAGAAGGACGTGGTCGCGTTGGTTCTCGAGGAATATTTCACTTAATGACTCATCCACATAACCTGACCCGAAGCTAACGCGATCAAGATATCGGCCACCTAATTGCACCGACTGCTCAAACAGCGGAATGCGTGTTTCCTCCCAGAGGGACTTCCCAAATAACGTCGGTGAGTTTGCTGACAGAGCGACCATCGGCGCACTCGCAACGAGTGCAGCATTGAAGTCGCGGGTCGCTCGCTCGGGCTTGCACTGAACGTGTATCTGAAACGAAGTCGCGGCACTTTCGAGCATGACGTCTGCGTGTTGCATGCTCAGTTGCTCTTCACCATCGATTTCGATCTGAAGTGGTTCGCCATCGCGCAATGCCATGACCCGATCGTTTAGCGCGTAGTAGCGCACCATATCGGACATGTGATCAGAATTCAGAATTTCAGGATCGATGGTGGGCAGAATCCCAACCGTCACCAATCGAACATTCAAGTCATCGGCGATTTGAACGCACTTGTGCCAGGTTGTGCTTAACTCGTCGAGGAGCCGAGAAAATACGCGTCCAGTGAGTGAGACAGGACTACCATTGAGCTCAACGTTAAATTCCGCGAGTTCAGGTACAACTAATGGATCATTCAATCGATCCAAGAATCGACGATTGATACCAGATGGATGGCCTGCTTGGTCAATAATGCAGACTTCGAGCTCAAACCCGAGTATGTCACCGCGCTGGCTAAATTGATCGTACTTGAACAACGAATCAAGTTGATGCGTCTCCTCTTCGAGCCTAGCTCTAAATTGACTAAAGTGGTCGGCTTCAAAATGCCGTTGATCGATTTCGTCGCCCATTGCATTGCCAGTCAAGGCGGTGGCGCGTCATTTTATGAGCGCTACGAGTTGAACAGACGAGATCCTTCAGGCTACGAGTAGATGTCTTCAGACTGGTCACAGGGCGAACAATCGAATGAACGCTGGACTTGCGTAAAAAGTTCGGTGAGTCGACGATCTATTCTTGAGTCAGATTTGGTGCTGACTTCGATGGGGATCGAGACGCGAATCGAACGACGCATGTTCGAGTGGCGCTTACTCACGCTCGAAGCACTTGCAACACACGCTCGCGTACAGCTCGATCTTTACTACAAAGAAAACAGGCAGCGCCAGCGTCCATTTACGTTGTATCCGACGCTGGGTGAGGGCTATTACGGTGCATTAGTCTATCTAGGCGTTATCTGGTTGGTCTTCTTAATCGACCAAGCCGGTTTCATCGGACGAACTGGGGTACTTTCGGCCGCAGCGGTAGATCAGGGTGCGTGGTGGTTAACGGTTACGGCGCTGACGTTGCACGCCAACTTCAGTCATATCGTTGCGAATTCCGTGACGGGCGCACTTTTCGGCTATGCGACGGGGCGTTATCTCGGCGATGGTTTCGCGTGGTTTTTGATTTTGGTTAGTGGTGCATTTGGCAATTTACTCAACGCATGGATGCGCCCGGATACGTTTTATGCGATCGGAGCGTCCACAGCGTGTTTTGCCGCAGCTGGCGTACTTTGCGGCTTTACGTGGCGGAAGAGCTTCGTCAAGGGAGCGAGCGCACGATTCAATTACCTACCAATCGCGGGCGCGGTTGCGTTATTCGTCTTCATGGGTATGGAAGGGGAAAATACGGACGTCGTTGGGCATCTTATGGGATTAGCTGTAGGGCTTGGTGTAGGCGCTCTAGTCGGTGGGTATGACGTCCGCCGTTTGGGTAGTTCAGGTCAGAAGTTAAGCGCGATTGCCGCGATCGGTTTACTCGTCGTATCTTGGGTGTTCGCACTGTAGCGAAGCCGTTTTGCGTTCCTGGCGGGTTCGGCGAAGCGGCACGGCCATCCGTTAGTTTCTAGTGAGCACACCCATGTCATCCGACCGAGTTCATACGCTGTTCTTTGAGCTATTTAGCGGCTTGCCTCGACAAGGTCCAGGTAGCTCCGAAAGTACGCACCGTGCCCTGAGTTCCTTGCCTCAACTAAACGGGCAATCACGCATCCTCGATATTGGGTGCGGGACCGGAGCACAGACGTTGGCGTTGGCGAGGTATACACCTGCTAAGGTAGTTGCGATCGACAACCATCGACCCTTCGTTGTTGCTTTGAACGAACAAGCATCGGAGTTGGCGATCGCGGATCGAGTGCTCGCATGTGAAGCGGACATGCGAACGCTTCAATTCGAAGATGAATCTTTCGATCTCATCTGGAGTGAGGGTGCGGTATACAACATCGGCGTGGAGGCTGCTCTGAAGGCATGGCGTCACCTACTACGTTCCGAAGGTCACCTTGTTTTCACAGAGGTCTGTTGGCGAAAACGCAACCCACCCGATGAATGCAGATCGTTTTGGGAGGACGAATATCCGAAGATCAGACAGAGGGAAGTACTGTTAGACGATATCAAGAAACTCGGTTATAGGGTAATCGATCACTTTCCACTGATGGCGTCTGATTGGTGGGATGAATACTACAAGCCATTACAACGAAATGTTGATTCGTTTCGACGTCGCCATCTTGGCGATCATGATGCGGAGCTTCTTTGCGATCTGTGTCAGCGCGAAATAGACATCTGGCTTAAATACTCAGAGTTCTACGACTACGAGTTTTTCGTGACGTGTCAGGTGTAGGATTGGTCAAGGAGTAAGGGAAGCAAGCGCGCAATGCGCGCCGATGCTGTCTGCGGAACTCAGTAGCCGACTATTTGATTGGTTCGTGGAAGTAATAACAAAGTCCATCAGGCGCGACGACGAAAAACACTTGCAGCTCCTCACCGTCTCGTTCATCAACGCGCCAATTGGCCGTTTCAACGCCCTTCCTCTCAAGTTCGTCTTTGACTTGCTGGATTTCGCGCACGAGGATTGCAGCGCCATCCTGTGTAGGATCACCACCAGTTATCGCGAAGCCAATCTTGGCGTCGTCGCGTTCCATGATTACCTGCGGGAACGGCTCTGATTTTCGTTCGACCTCGGAGAGTCCGAAGGCGTTCCGATACCAGGCGACAGTTTCATCAAGGTTCTTGACAGGAAGTGTTGTTACGTCTTCTAAGAAGGGGTAGGCTGCTTCGAAATAGGGATCGGCGGACATCTTGAGTTCCGTTAGATTTCGCGTGAATCATACGCTCACGAAGGTGCGACGTCGTACCGAGTTCCTTGATGCGTTGGTATCCGCCTTCGCGGTCCGATTGCTCGTTTACCAAGTTTTTATCTGGCTTATATGGACTCGCCCCGTTTTCCGTTTGAGAATTTTCATTGTTGATGTTTGAA
>JAPOVY010000026.1 GCA_026707905.1 Gammaproteobacteria bacterium
GTGGAGGGGGTAGGATTCGAACCTACGAAGGCTGAGCCGTCAGATTTACAGTCTGGTCCCTTTGGCCGCTCGGGAACCCCTCCTGCACGTGCAAATGTAGGCGGGACATTTTCGTCATCCGACCCCTCTATGTCAAACGATCCCGACTTGACAGCGGTAATCCTAGAACGAATTTGGTGCCGCCACAAGGAATTGAACCCTGGACCTTCTCATTACAAGTGAGCTGCTCTACCGGCTGAGCTATGGCGGCACGAAACACACACGTGCCGAAGTTGACTTAAGAGCGGTAAGCGCGGAATTCTAAGGTCATCCTCAACAGTTCGCTATGTCGTTTTAAGTGTCAGATGTCCGTAGTAAGGCGCGTTTAGCTTTTTCTAAATCCAGTTCCGCTTCGGGAAATTGTGGGTTCATTCGTGTAAGCTGATCCACTACAAGCTCCGCTACGGCTAAGCGCGCAAATCGTTTCTGATCGGCCGGGATCACCCACCACGGCGCATCGCTAGTAGACGTCGCCGAGATCGCCTCCTGATACGCGATTTGGTAGTCGTCCCAATACAACCGCTCACGAATATCACTAATTTCAAATTTCCAGTTTTTCTCCGGATCATCTAGTCGTTCGACTAATCGCTTGATCTGCTCTTCCTTAGAAACGTGAAGGAAGAACTTCAATACTGTCGTATGCCCTTGTCTCGTCAGATGTTGTTCGAAGCTTCGAATGTCCTCAAATCGTTCTTGCCAGAACGATTCGTCGATCGCTTCTATGTCAAATCCGCGAAGCTTCAAGAGTGTTGGATGAACGCGTGTTACGACGACTTCTTCATAGTGAGAGCGATTGTGCACGCCGATGTAGCCTTGTGCAGGCAGATCGCGCCAGTGACGTTGAAAATAGGATTGTTCGAGATCATCTTGAGTAGGTACGCCATACGCGTGAACGCGCACACCGGCTGGATTTAACCCGGTTGTCACATGCCGAATCATGCTGTCTTTTCCCGACGCGTCCATTCCCTGAAACACTAAAAGCAATGCGCGTGAATGCTCCGCGAATAAACGGTGTTGGAGTTCGGCAAATCGACCCACAATTTCCTTCAGCTCTTTCTGTGCTTCTTGTTTGCTGAGCGTGAAGCCGGTCTGTCGGGTCGCGCGTTTACTTAACGAGAAGCTCTTACCTGGACGGACGATGAACTGGTCCGGATTCGTAATTTGAGAAATTGTTACTTCCTAAACGCTAGAGCGGAAAACTCAACCGAGCCAAATACGACAACAGCCGATTATGAGATGAGTAGAACTGTTTCGAGCACCTGATGGCTAGCTCATCATGTAGCCTAAAGGCGTTTCCGACGAACTCGGCGAATAGAAGTTGCGCACATTCGGCAGCACCTGATCCAATTCGCTCGGTGCGACGCCAAACCACAGTGCTAACTCCGCGAAATACTCCTCAGTACTGGTCGTTGGCATGAACACACCACGTCCTGTATCCATCGGGTGGTTCTGATGCAGTGTCGGATACGTCCCGTACATTTGGCCACCATTCACGGCGCCGCCCATCACAAGATGGTGCGCGCCCCAACCGTGATCAGAACCCTTACCGTTTGAAGTCAACGTACGACCGAAGTCCGAGATGGTAAAGGTCGTTACCTGATCGTAAACGCCAATTTCGCGAAGCGCATCTCTAAACCGGCTCATTGCATAACTAACGTATGGCAACATCCGTGCTTGGTTGTTCAGTACCTCATCATGGTGGTCCCAACCACCGATCAACACAAAAAATGTCTGACGGGTCGCACCTAGGATTTCTCGTACGGAAATAACCCGAACTATCTGCTGCATCGCAGTTGAAAGTCGCTGATCAACGAAGGGCGTTTGAATCTCCGGGGCTTGTTGCATCGCTTCGACGAACGTCCTAGCGTTGTCGATCGCTTTCCGCATCTTGAAGGCGTATTCATTGCGAAGCAAGTTGTCGTGATCAACGCTAAAGACGTCGTCGATCATCTGTTTGCGCCTGCTGTTGTAACCGCCATCGTCACCGTATGCCCAAATACTCTGTGCACCGTCACCGGTCGCATGGATGTTGTAAGGTACTGCGAGTTCACCACTTTGAAACACATTCGTGCCATTCAGCGAAATGTTCATCGAGATGCCGTTCGCTAGCTCAGGACCCTGAAGGTCAGCAATTCGTCCAGCCCAGCCTTGCGTTGCGCTTCGACTGTAGCTCACCGCAGTCTGCCATTGCATCTGTTGATCAGAATGTGAGTAGAGCCCTATCGGAACCCTTGCGCGACCTTCCTGTAAAGCAACAGGATCAATTGGTTCAAGCAATGTACCGACATTGTTGACGATCGCAACTTCGCCTTGTCGATAGAGTTGCTCAATATCACGCATACCTACGTGCAAGCCATACGTACGACCTTCGTCGTTTTCAGGCAATGGTAGTAGACTGTCGCGTTTTAGGGCAAGGTCGGACCGAAACGTGCGGTATTCGTCGTACTGATCTTGATCATAGGGCGTGAGCATGTTGTAGGTGTCATTTCCACCAGCCAACATAATGCAGACGAGTGCTTTGTAGTCACCACCATGATTGTGAGCCGCCGCTTCTCGTGCAAAGCCTAACGAGAGCATGGTGCTTGTGGAAGTTGCAGCCGCGACGCCAAGTCCACAAGAATGTGTCAGAAACTCTCTACGCGACGCCATGGTTAGCCCTCTACCACATAGCTAGGTGACATGGCGAACAAATAAATCGCATGTCGGGCACGATCTAGCTTTTCGGTACCAATACTCTCTACACCAAGCTTGATCCGTAACCTCGTCGCATCATCAAGTCGACCAGCTGTCATCACGATATCCAATCGATCAATGAGAGCGTCGACGTCGTCCGCGAGGTCTACGTATTCGTCGATGTTGATATTCGTCGGTTTAAACGGCTCACTCGGTGAGAACAGTCGATCGTCGTGAAACAACCCAAGATCAATCAAATTGACCATGTTGATCACGGTGGTCGCCGTTGTGATCTGGAATTCCGGTGCGACGATGTTGTTTTCAGCGAGGGTGCCTGCCGGTGAGTGAAATGGCGAATAAAAGTTGAATACGCTCGGGGCATTGAATGGATGCTGTTGACCGTGATAGTTCATCGTATAGCCGTTGTTGTAGAACAAGCCATCCTCACACTCTGCATTGAATTGACGCGCTAACGCAGTCAAACGCAAAACGGGTTCGCGCATCTTGCCGAATGAATTAGGAATCGATGGATTCGTAACCTCCGGATCAAGCAGAATAGCCTTTATCACCGCCTTCATATCGCCTCGCACTCCCGTGGTTTCCCCGTTGAATGCATCGGTAACGCGTTCAACGTACGCTGACGATGGGTTAGAGGTAGTGAGTCGTTGTATGAGCTGGCGTCCGATGAATGGTCCTACGTTTGGATGGTTGAACAAGCTGTCAATCGCCATCTCGATATCTTGCATGCCGGATTGCCCTTCGGGTACGACCATTCCTCCTAACAAGTGCTTCGGTCCTTGCGAATGGTGCTCCTCAAACATTTGCATCGGTTCACGAAAATAAGGTCGCCATCGACCAAACCAAGCGTTTGGACCGCTGTAGGAAAGACCGGTGAAAATCTTGGCGTATTCGCGAATAACTTCACTGTCATATGTAGGTATCAAATTTCCTTCAGCGTCAAACCGATGAGTCGCATCATCATTCAGCTCGAATAAGCCAATGGTGAATAGCTGCATAACTTCTCGAGCAAAGTTCTCGTCCGGAAAAATGTTGTTCTCAGGATCGGCCTTTCGGTTATTTACGTGACTTAGGTAGATACCCATCGCGGGATGAAGTGATACGTTAAGTAGCAAGTCCCGGAAGTTCCCCGTAGAACCCTCAAGCAATACATCCATGTAACTTGTGATCGCTGGCGGATTGTCGCGCAGAAGGTCGATATCCGAAACGACAAAAATCTGGCTCAGCGCGTACGCGACACGTTGTTGAACCTGATCTGATGCAGTCATAGCGCGATTCCACCACGTTCCCCGCCAAAACGTGATCGTCAGCAAGATACCGTCATCAGCAGGTTTGAATTCGCCAGCGTCGCGCCTTCGAACCAATTCGTCTGCAAACTCGAGATGAGATGTAGGTTCTAACGCGAGCTGCTCGTCCAACCAGGCCTCGTGGCCCATTTCCGCAATGTCGACGATGTCTTCGTACGGCATGCCGAACGTTGATTTACTCGCAAAAGCCGACGCAGCCTTTAGTTGGGCGTCATTTGGACCAAGCGGTGGGGGTGGTGGTGGCGGTGGAGCTGGAGGGCTTACGGGGGACGTGGTAGGACCGCTTGTCGAAGAGCCTCCGCCTCCACACGACATTAGGAACGCACTGAGCGCCAAAAAGCCCAGGATACGTCCCGCGACTCGAAACGACATCGCGTACCGTAATGGTGCGTGTCATTGGAGTATACATCAATTCTCCACGAAATTGAAGCTCCCAAAGAGATAGCTTTACCTTGGGGAACGCAGATGCGACTTCAGTTATTTGAGGTTGGTATTCCCGTTGAAGTCAACTGACGCAAATCACGAGACATTACTCAGGTTTGCGCGCAACGAAACAATATAGCGGAGTAAAAATACCCTCCTTTCCGCCATTTACGTACGCCTCTGCCGTTCGATCCATCATCTTTACGACCTTATGAGCGTGTGGTGGGAACAAACCGGTGAATTCTGTAGTGCGAATCGTCCACTGTACTACGGCACGACCAATGGGCGTACGGCGGAAGAAATTCCCTAACGAACCCTTTTGACTCACCATCGGGTTGTACCAAGCAGTACTCGATTCTTCGTTTACGGCTAGATCATTGGCCTCGAGAATCTCGAAACCCACTGCTTCTAGCATGTTATTGACCTCGCGGAACGACGCGATGTCCTTGAGCGCGATCCCCCGCATCAATTCGTTCTTCAACGTCTGATGACGCGCATTAGCTGGTTCAAAGTTGTCAGTCAGACACATTTCCTGACCCCACAACCTTGCACCAGGTTTCAGAACTCTAAATATCTCAGCAAATGCGTGCTGCTTGTCCGGTGCATGACACGTTGACTCAATCGCGTACCCAGCGTCAAACATATTCGCATCGAGTGAACTCATGTCCATGAAACTGCATTTCACATATTCCGCTAGGTGATTCAAACCTGCAGCTTCATTCTTCAACTTTGCTTGCGACAGCTGATACTCATTGTTGTTGATGCAATAAACTGTGACACCAGCTTCTTTCGCAACGCGCCTCATCGGTCCACCCACGCCGCAACCTACATCAATGACCCGCATTGACTCTTCTAACTCAAGCTTCTCAATCATCAACCGCTGGTGACGCACGACGGCGTTTTCTAATGACTCATTTGTTGCGATGGGTGCGAAATGGAGCGAATCTCCCCACCCGTACTCCATCAATTCGTGACATAGATCGTAATAGTCGTTAACTATTTCCGCGTGATCGTAGTCTTCATCATCTAGTTCGCCGCGCAGTCGCTTGTCAGATTTACTTTCCAACTGGTTTAATCGGCTGTCTGCGGACCAATTTGCATAGGCACTGTGCATCCTACGAACAAGACTGATGAATTTAAATTCGTTGGGCAAGTCTCTACCTAAATCTACACTTCGTTAATCTGAAAGGCACCTGTCGTCCGACTCTGACTCACCTTTGCGGGCGGATTGTAGTTCAGAAGAGCCACTCTCTCTATATTGGATCATCGCGCTGCTCCTACGTTAATGAACGTGGGGCGGGTGTAAATCCACATGTCAAGTATTTGCGTCGGAATCACTTCTAGGTTTGGCAGCGATCTGTGAGTACCACATCGAAATCACGGTGGTTATTCGCCTCAGCAACATTTCTCTAAATTTCGTATTAATGCGGTTGGTTGAACAACGCATACGATTTCGAATTAGTCTGGATTGCACTACGGAACAAGGCATAGATCGTTCGAAACTATGTATAGTTCGACGTGAAATGAACCTTCGGAGCGGCTAATGTTCAGCCTCTCGTCTGACCTAGCATGGCGTGCAACTGCCACAGCAACTGTTTTCGGTCTCGCGCTGATCTGGCTGCTATCCGGTGTATTAGCTGCAGACGAAACACAAATTCAACCGAGTCTTGCTCAACTGAACGATGCCGCCGCTGAAGAAGCGAACACCCGAAGGCCGATCAAAATACGGGCGCGACGTAGTGTAGCGTCCGAAAAGGCACGCGTGTTAGCGCTCAACGGTCGAACAGAAGTTAAGCACGTTGCCGCCGTTAAATCCGAAACAACCGGTCAAGTTGTTAAACGCAACGTAAACGACGGGGCGACTGTTAGTAAAGGTGACCCAATCTGTACTGTTGAAGTGAATGACCGCGACGCTCAGGTAACCGCTGCAAATGACGCCGTGACGCTGGCTCGGCTCGAACATGAAGGCGCGTTACGGTTGCGAGAGAACGACTATCAACGTGAATCCGAAGTAGTAGCCGCAAAGGCTAATCTCAGTGCGATGCAGCATGCGCTAGTGTTGGCCGAAGAAGCTCTTGCGAATACCGTAGTTCATGCACCGATAGCGGGCTACGTCGAGCGTGTTCACGCTAACGTTGGTGACTTTTTTGTACCGGGTTCTCCATGCGCGACGATCCTCGACCTCAATCCAATCTACGCGGTCGTCCACGTTCCTGAGCAGTTTGTAGATCAGATCACACTGGGTTCCGAAGTTAGCGCATCCCTCGCTACAGGACGTGTCGCAAAAGGCGAAGTTTCATTTATCGGCAAACAAGCGGCAAACAGCTCGCGTACGTTTCGAGTGGAGGTCGCAGTGCCAAATGAACAATACGAAATTAGATCAGGGGTGACCGCAGAAGTCGGATTGCCTCTAAAAACCCATCTAGCGCATCAGGTGTCGTCTGCGCTGTTGGTATTGGGCGATGATGGCACACTTGGCATCCACACGGTGAATAACTCTATTGTCGAGTTCCACCAGGTCGAAATTGTGACCGAGGACAGCGATGGCGTCTGGATTAGTGGATTGGAGAGTAACGTTGTCATCATCACTGTAGGACAAGATCTTGTGTCGCCCGGTCAACGTGTCGAGGTCCAGTGGGCCACCGGCTAACCCTCCCTCCCAACGTTAATACATGTCGGCTCTGATTAACTACGGTTAGATGAAAGAAAAACTTATTGAGATCGCAATGGAGCGGAAGCGCTCCATGATCTTGATCATGGTCGGCATCGTGATATTCGGTGTGGTGGCTCGCTTGTCGATCCCGACCGAAAGTGAGCCGCGCGTCGAGATACCCTATTTCGTGATCACGGTGGTACATGAAGGTATCTCACCCGAAGATGCAACACGTCTGCTCGTACGCCCCATCGAGCTCGAACTGAAGGCACTTGACAACGTCAAGGAGATCACAGGTACTGGTGCAGAACACATGGCTTACGTGTCTGTCGAGTTTGACGCTGCTATGGACATCGATGTTGCCATGGCTGATGTCCGCGAAGCAGTCGATCGCGCTAAGCCCGAATTACCGATTACAGCCGAGGAACCTGTCGTCACAGAAACCGCGAGTACCGACTTCCCAATCGTTCAGATCAATCTGGTTAGTGAAAAAGCGTCTGAGCGGCTTGTACTGGACACTGCTCGGAGTCTACGAGACCGGATTGAGACGATACCGGGTATTCGATCGGTAGTCATTCAAGGTCACCGAGACGAGGTGCTAGAAATCACTGTCGAACCCGCACGATTGCTTGCAAATGGGATCACAGTAGAGCAACTAATTGTTGCGCTCACACGCAACAATCAGTTAATCCCTGCAGGCTCGCTCGATTCTGGCAGAGGGAGCATCGCGCTAAAGATCCCTAGTGTCGTCGAAGAAGCCAACGACCTTATTGATCTACCGCTCTTCACCGACGGTGAAACCGTTGTGTCCTTAGGCGACGTGGCGACAGTACGGCGAACATTTAAAGACAGGACTCACTACGTACGCGCTAACGGTAAACAAGCCGTATCACTTTTCCCTTATAGACAGGTAGGTGCCAACTCGATCGATACGACCAGAGCGATACGAGAAGTCATTGAGGAAATACAACCAACAATGCCGGACAACATCGAACTGTTCATTACACGTGATGCTTCCGCGTTCGATATGCAGCAAGTAACGGAGTTAGAAGGAAACATCGTTACAGCCTTATTCCTTGTACTTGCCGTCGTCCTTCCGTCGATCGGTTTACGTAGCAGCGTCATCGTCGCCTTTTCGATTCCCGTCTCGTTCCTCTTTGCGCTCATATTTTTGTGGTTGTTCGGTCACTCGTTCAACTTCATGGTGATGTTCGGCATGCTGATGGCGCTTGGCATGTTGATCGATGGCGCCATCATCGTAACGGAGGATGCTGAACGTCGCATGGACGCTGGCGCTTCCGGCGAACGAGGCTATGCTGAGGCTGCTCGTCGAATGTTCGCTCCAGTGACTGCGTCGACGGCAACGACGCTCGCAGCGTTTCTGCCGTTACTGTTCTGGCCAGGTGTACCAGGCGAATACATGCGCTATCTCCCGCTCACGGTACTCGCCGTCTTGATCGGATCTCTGGTCTACACCTTGATCTTCGTGCCGAGCGTCGGTGCCACGCTGTCAAGACACATCGACGAGCGCGAAGTGACGTCACGCGAGACCAGTCCGTGGGATCGTGACATTGACCAACTCAAAGGCTTTTCGCGTTGGTACGCGATGCTCATTTCGTCTGCAGCGCGCCATACCTTCTTCACACTCGTCGCAATCGTGCTCGCAGTGTATGGAATCTTCTCTCTATATAGCGTCAGAGATCTCGGCGTCATATTCTTCAACGAAAACGACCCGGTTTACTCCCAAGCATTCGTGCGAGCGCGTGGGAATCTAAACATTGAGGAGGCACATGCTCTCGTCAGGGAAGTAGAACGAGCAATCGTCGAAACTGACGGTGTGAAGGAAACAAGCACGTTTATCAGCAGCGGTTTCGAACGAGGTGAAGGTCAGCGTCAGACCTATCGTGGTGGATCGGCAGCGGATGTCATCGGGACTATATGGGTCGAGCTCCACGAAGCAAATCAGCGGACTCGAAACGGTATCGAGATCGGTGAGGAAATCCGCGGCAAATCGGCGCAGATAGGCGGAATCGTCGTGGATCTCAAACCGTTCGAAGGGCAGCTGCTCGCCGGTAAACCGATCTTCATTCAATTTTCTGCGCGCGATCGAGAGAAACTCGCGCCGATCGTCGAGACCGTAAGGGATCACCTAATCAGTGACGTATCCGGGTTACGAAATCTTGAAGACACGCTGCCGCTTCCTGGGTTTGAATGGCAATTGGATGTCGATCGCGAGAAAGCCGCGCTGTTCGGCGTCGATGTAACCACAGTTGGTCTCGCCGCACAGCTGATCACCGACGGTGCGAAGCTGGGCGAATACCGTCCCAATGACGCCGACGAAGCCCTTGACATCCGGCTTCGCTTCTCGGCGACTAGTCGAAGTATCGATCAGCTCGATGAACTACAAATTGCCACGAATGAAGGTTTAGTGCCTATTTCAAATTTCGTAACCCGTCGTGCGGTCAAGCGTCAAGACGCAATACAGCGAAGAGATCAGCGCGATATTCACGTGATTCAAGCAGACGTGATGCCTGGTGTGTTGGCTGATGCAAAAATCGACGAGATCCAGGAGTGGATTGATACGCAAGCGTTCGATCCTGAAGTTGATATACGCTTCAGAGGAACCGCGGAAGATCAAGCTGAATCGATTGACTTTGTTGCGAAAGCGTTTTCATTTGCGCTGCTGTTGATGTTCGTTTTGCTCGTTACGCAGTACAACAGCATCTATCAGTCGCTTGTCACGATTTTTGCCATCGTGCTATCGACGGCAGGTGTTTTCCTAGGTTTGGTGATCACCAATTCACCGTTCAGTGCGATCTTGAGTGGTGTGGGGATCATTGCATTGGCAGGAATCGTCGTGAACAACAGCATTGTCTTGATCGATACGTTTAACCAAGGTCGTAAAGAGCACCCCGAATTCGATCTGGTGCGACTAGTGACGCTGACGGGTCTACAAAGGCTCCGCCCCGTCATACTTACCACTGTTACCACGATGATAGGTCTATTACCCCTCGCAAGCCATCAATCCATTGATTTCATCAATCGAACATGGACAACGGGCGGTAATCTCTCGACATATTGGGTACCTCTCGCTCAAGCCATCGCGTTCGGTCTGTCATTCGCGACCATCCTCACGCTCGTAGTTACACCGGCGTTGTTGATTCTCCCGGTAGCTGCCGTTGAAACGAGTACGAAATGGCTAAGGCGTATCCGCCGTGTCTTACCATTGGGTGGTACCCCCCGTACAGACGTATTTCCTGACTAAGCGCCCAACGCTGCGTTCATCGGAAGCGTTGGGTGGCGGCTATACAACTATTTTGTCGGAAGTGCCGTTATGCTGCTTCTGGTAACGGGTGACGAAGGTTCTTCACTTTAAATTTGAAGCTCTTGTCTGGACTGAATTTCGGCAACGGGCTCAGTTTTAGTTGATAGTCTTTCGGGATCATCTCAAGTTCGCAATGATGTGCAACTAACAGTAGATTGGATACCAAATGCAATTCTGTGAAGCGCGAGCCTAAACACGTGTGGGTACCTAAACCGAATGGATAGAAAGCGCCACGTTTGCGGTGCTCTTCACGCTCGGGACCGAACCGATCGGGATCGAACTTCTCCGCATCTTTGAAGTGTTCGTCCAAATATTGTGTTGCTGTGAAAGCCACGAGGATGTTGCTTCTTGCAGGTACTAAGTAGTCGTCTACCTCAAATTCGTTCATTGCCATTCGGTTATGCACCGGTATGACCGGATGTAAACGCATCACTTCCATAATGAATCGATGGGTGAAATCAATGGCATCCATCGTTACATGATCCTTCGTGGGGTCGCCGCCTTCGAACAGCACATCCGCTTCAGCGGCTACTCTTTCGTAACAATCCGGATTTTTCATCATTTCGTACAGCGCGAAACTCATTTGGCTACCCAAATAATGTCCAGCAATTAGCGTTGCCAGGAACGCAAATTCGAGATCGGTTTGCGGCATAAACTGTGGATCAGATTTGTGAAGTGTCAACAAATCGTCGACGAAGTCGCGCGGTTTTCCAGCCCTTTCTTCGATCGTATGACTTACATGGATTTGACGATATACCTCAAGTACATCTTTGAGATACCGCTTCATGCGGGGTGTCTTGAGCATGAATTCCGGCATCACCTTCATAACGTAAATCTTCAATGCCCGAAATTCATACTCTAATAGCCCGTCGAGTACACTAATCGCCGGGTCAATACTCGTGGTGACCTGAGCAATCTGGCAACCTGTTAGCCGCTGGCATTCCATTTCACCGGGCACTACGGCGCCATCTAGCCACGTTCCGATCCGCTCTCTGCCTATTCGGAATAAATCATCGAGCCGATCCTCCACCGCAGCACGGGAAGTTCCTGCTCGATAGATCTTGCGCATCCGGAAATGGTCCGCACCGTCCAAGCTTGCGATTGATCGAGCGGTACCCCACGCTGTCTGAAAATCCTCTAGGTAGTCTCGTGTTCGCAGGTACAGTCGTCCTCGTCGTGCGACCCACTGATTCATGTCAGCACCCGCGAGCACCACCGCACCTTTTCCAAATCCGGCAAGCCGAAAGACGGGCCCGTACTTTTCATGCATCTCAGAGATAAAGCGACACATGTCTTTCCGCCGAAGTGCTTTAGATTTCAAATAATCAGTCAACTTCACTTTAGGTACGGGTAATCTCTTCGGACGCTCGGGTTGCGCTGAAGCGGGGTCCGAATCACCTACGGCTGACCGAATTGCCTGCCCGAACAAGTCCATGCTTGCGAGGAGCTGGATTCGTTCCTGCGCCATTTCAAACTCGTCAGCGTCCAGCATAGACGGAAAACCGTCGCAAACCAGTAACAATCCGATCAATGTCACATCATGTGGATCTGGAATTTCTTCGTCAAAAAGGGCACGCCGGATCCGTGCTTTGACCTCTTCCTGTTGTTCTAAGCCCGGACCAACATATTGACCCGTGCGAAGTACCTTGTTGCTTAGCTGCCAGTAGCCACCCGTGTCATGAACGAGGATCCCCATATTGACGAGTCTCTGCAGCACGAACTCAATAAATACGTCGGCGTTGGGTGCGAAGTACTCAACCCAATACTGAGGTGTGCGTGGCGTTTGCTCATAAGCGATGATCTCAAGCGCAGGATCTAAAACCACATCGCCGGTCGGCGTCGGATCGATGACAACGAGGTTGTCCAGATCAGCATCAACACGACTCCGGAACGACAGGTCGAGTATGACGGCTCCCGCAAATCCGCACCACATCCGCCAATCAGAAGTCGGTGCTGCCACGAATCCTAGGTCGTCCTTCAACATGAGCAAGACCAGCTCCTCAGCGATCGTAAGCCGATGAGACTCTACCGACTCTCCGGATTCTGATTCGAGTACTTCTTCAGTCACTGAATAACCTTTGGATAAAACTGCTGACAATATCGGCGAAACAAAGCTATGTCCCGGTCCGACGCGGAATACGCGGGTTGTGAACGGTAATTCTGTTTGTCCCAAATCAGCGCATCTTTCGATACTTCTATCTCAAGATCGTTTACCGCGAATTTAGATGCTAATTTAGCCGCTGGCGTTCGAAGCAGGCTCTTTAGCCACCACCAGTTAGGGAGCTTTCGTATATCAACGATCAACCACATTTCAATCATCTCACCGTCAACCGGCGTCGACAGAACCCATTGTCGAGCAAGGATGCCGTATTCGGTAGCGACGTTAACGGTTGACACACCCAATCCCCAAACGCCGATCTGTATTTCGACATCAAATTTGATTCTGCGTAAACCAAACGTCAGCATGTTGCGCGTGAACGAATAAGATGAAAACAGGAAGGGTCCACACATTTCAGTTTCACGGAGTTTTGTCAATTGTGTGTAACCGTGGACTTCCTCAAGATGACTCATGTCGACTGAGTTCTCACTCGTCGTCTGTGGGTGAGCTCTAAACGTCATGCGACGTAAGCCACGCGCCATGCTATCGGACGGGAATATAGGTGTGTGCCAGCGTGGCTTCGTTATGTCGCGGCCAAAGTAAGCGAAAATCAGGCCGCTCGTTTCAGCGACCGCAAAACGTCTCAATTGTGCGGAGCGCGGCGGTTTGACGTCACGAGCGCGCACACACGTTCCAGTAACGTCGTACTCAAACCCATGAAACGGACAAACTAGGTTTCAGTTCTTCAATTTGCCGCCAGCCGAAGGACCCAAATGCGATCCGAGATGCGGACATGTTCCGTCAGCGACGCACACGTCGCCTTTTAGATCCCGCCAATATACGATTGACTGACCGAGCCATGTCCGTTCCCTCAATTCACCGCACGCGAGTTCTCGGCTCTCCGCTACCACGTACCAACCGTCGGGAAACGGATAGAGCTTGCGTTCTTCGACCGGCGCGGCGTGAACCACATCGATTCGGTGTTCCAGATCTTCTACGTGCTCAGTCATTTGCATCGCCAGACGTTGCGCATACTACAGTCGACACGAACAGCCTTAACGCTATTGAGCGATCTCTTAACTACGGTTCAACTCGTTAGACTCGGGTCCAAGCGGTTAATTTTGTCTCTTTTTCGCGATGTGTCGACCACGCTTATTCCCTGCACCTCCTCGACGTGTCGCCAATACAGCTTCGTTCAAGTTGCTTTTCGCCGTCAACGATCGGTAATTCTCAGACTCAATTCACCACCGATCGCGCGCTCTACCCCAGTGGCGGTCTTAATCAGATATGCACCCTCGTCATCAATTCCTGCCCCAATACCTGAAATCGGCGGTTCTGAGCCTGTCAAAACAACGCTCTTTCCTCGAAGTACGTCACGTCGTTCCCATCCTTCTTTAAACGGGTCAAAACCGAAATCTTCGAACCTTCGAATCGCGTCGTAAATCTTGTTAATCAGATGAGCGACAAGACTATTCCGCGAGCAGGACGCTAGGTGATCAACGATGCGAGTAGCTCGATAGTTCCCAGTAACTTGCACACCAGGCGCGTCATGCACATTAATGCCGACCCCCACTACTAATGATGCAGGACGTTGTGCGTCTGCCAATTCGATCAGGATTCCACCCACTTTCCGTTTGTCTATCAGGATGTCGTTCGGCCATTTCAATCCCACATCCTCAATTTGGAGATCATCAAGTACTTGGGCTACGACTAATCCAATCGCAAGACTGACTCCACCGATCTCGGCTGTTGATCGATCAACCGCGATTCCGACGCTTAGTGCAACGTTTTTTGCGAAGGGCGATATCCACTGTCGACCTCGACGGCCTCGCCCACTAGTTTGCACCTCAGCGGTACGGATCCGACCATCTATATCGCTATCTCGCGACAGATCTAATAGATCAGTATTGGTGCTCTGAGTGCATGACAATACATCTAATCGTTTTAGCCATGTTCGCGTGGATTCGTGTAACTGAGCCGCGATCACAGAGGCATCCAAGAATTCACTCGACTGCGAGGACAGCACACCTTCTCTGACCTGAATCCCGTATTCGGTAAGCTGTGTTCGAACTGACCGATCGAGGTCCATCGCCGTGAGTTGTTTCCCTTGCGCGAGCGTCTCAAACGCTTCTTCTAGATCCATTCCCTAGTTCTGTCCAATACTCACAAGATTGTCGCCTATTAGCAGTTACGTGTAAAAACCTATCACTACACTTACAGCCTTTCAGGCGCATCTTGCGTTTTCACGTCTAATCTTCTAACGAGTATTCATATGGAATTCGGCAAGTTCAAGTCAACCGACGCTCTCAATAAGACATTTAACCGGATCAAGTCGCTCGGCCTCGAGACGAATATCTATGAGCTCGACACCTATGGCTTCACCGTCGTCCCACCAGACAAAGTCGCGGACAAAGCTTTTTTTGAGCGAATTCGAGAGACCGTACTTCGAATCTGTAAGGAGCGTAGCGGGTTGGATTTCTCCCTCGACAGCAACGGCGATTTTGGGGAATACAAGGCACAGCCACAATCAGACGGCCAGTTCCTGTTGTTCTATCTGTTGATGGCAGATCGCGTCTTCGAAGAATGGGTACTGAATCCGACGTTATACGCCCTCATCGACTATCTGATGCGCGGTCAGCAACAACTGTCCAGTCTGACATCGTTCGTGAAATGGAAAGGCGAGCGTGACTCATTGGGCTTGCATAGCGACTCACCGCCTGACCGGGACGGGCATCTGCCAGCGTGTTCAGACGTCGCTAATGCGGCTTATTGTCTCACCGATTACACGTTGGATAACGGTGCAATCGCGATGGTCCCAGGCAGTCATCTCTTCTGTCGGCAACCGGGACCAGGTGAAGGTGAGAAACGAGCTGTACCTGTTGAAGCGGAAGCAGGTTCTTTGATCGCTTGGCACGGCAACACTTGGCACGGTGCATTTCCAAAGAAAACGGATGGTCTGCGACTGAACGTGACCAGCTACCACTGCCATCGACGACTGAAAACGCAAGAAGCGTACCAATGGCGCGTTACGCAGGAAATGCTTGATCGCAATCCGCCAGAATTCGCGCGACTAGTTGGCGCAGACGACCATATGGGGTGGGACGAACGTGGCCCAGACTACACACGCGGCGTCCAATATATGTCCGAAGACGCGAAAAAACGTTTTGCGCGTTTAGCGAATCGCAAGAAGAAAGCAGCGTGAATCCCGTTTTGCAAATCCACTGAGACTCGAGGTAAACCGTTCCGTGGCTGAATCGAACCTGATTACGACACTTGATGAGTTTCAAGAGGAGTATCGAAAAGGCATCGGCACCGTCCTACCACATCGACCTTCTAAACAAGCGACGGTTGACAACTTGCGCCGTTATGCGGACGGAGTCGGTGACTACAACCCTTTGTTCAGATCCCGTGAATACGCTGCTTCCAGTCACTATGAAGACCTCATTGCGGCACCAACGTTCCTGTACGCAGTTACCCTCGGTGTCGTCGCGGGTGAAACGGGTGCCATCAATCGCGCACGCGTAAATACTCAATATCTTCCCGTGAATTACGCAGGGGCAGAAATCGACTTCCTGCGACCGATCTGGCGCGATGACACGATTACTGCAACAGAAAAGGTCGGTGAGACGATACGCAAGACGAGTTCACGTATCGGACCAATCAACTTCAATACGGGTCTAGTCGAGTTCACAAACCAGCGCAAGGAAGTCGTAGCCACGATCAAGACCCTCATGGCTCGCTATCAAAATACGGGTGAAACCCTGGAATACAACCGCGAGGCGAAAGAACCTACGCAACGAACGACCGTACCCGCAGACCCGCTCGTCTTTGAGAGGAAAAGACAGGGTAGCGATGTGCTTTACTGGGAAGATGTCGTTGAGGGGGACGAACTCGATCCTTTGCAGAAAGGCACCTACTCCGTGACTGAGCTGTTTCTGTTCACGCATGGCGTCCTTGGTACGGGTCGAAGCACGCGTGCAGCGTTAGCAGCAGAAGGTTCAACGGACCTTGGCGGCGGCGGTAGGTTTGATGAAGAGCACGCTCAGAAACGACGCAATATGCCCGGTCAGTTTGATTACGGACCACAGCGTGTGTGTTGGCTAGCTCAAGCTGCAACAGATTGGATGGGCGACCACGGTACGTTGAGGAAACTCCATGCCTCTATTCGTCATCCCAATGTTGTCGGTGATACGAACACGGTTGTCGGAAAGGTGAACAAAAAGTACATCGAAGGTGACGTTCACTTGGTTGAGTTGTCGATTGAGAACCAGAATCAATCGGGTCTAGCTACGGCATTCGCGACAGCGACAGTGGCACTCCCTACCCAATAGGTCGAGTAGACGTCCGCGTCCGACCGCGTTAACTCAAATCGCGCCGAACTGGTAATTAGGAACTAATCAGCCATATCACGCGAGCAACCGTTCCAACACGGTTGCTCGCCTCTAATACCCGCTTTTAAGACGTCGGTTGCGGCGAGCTGTGGCCACCGTTGTTTCTCTATCGCTTACGTATAGACGCAACCGACGCTCTCGCCGTAAATCAGTGCCTCGTAGAAAGTGGCGACTCGTTAGATCACCTTCGTCTCGTGCGCGGACTGTTCCACACAGCTACGGTTGAGGTCGCCATCGTACCTGTGCACCAATTTGGCGAGGTTCCGTCAGTGAACCTTGCAGATCAATCGAGATCGACTCCGATATACCGATCTCGTCGAACACGTTCTGCACGTATACGCTAGTAGACCAAACACCATCCGCCGAATCCCAATTGGCGCGCAAGTCCAAACGACTATACCCAGGAATCTCGTTCTTCGGAATGTTGCCAGCGCGCTGTGGCCAGCGCGCACCTGTGTAACTCCACGTTCCGAGCAGCTGCAACGAACCTCTCTCCGCTAGCGGTATCTGATACGCGTTCGTGATCGCAAATTTGTGGTTTGGCATCTGAGGTAACTCATCGCCAGTATGGTCTCGCGGTATCGGCACTCGATTGGTATCTTGAAAGTCATCCGGTGTACCGACGATGCCATCCGGCCCAGCCGGATCTGCACGGGGGTTCCTGAACACATAGTCTTCGAATTCCTGATCCGGATCAGCTCGAACGACCGTACTATGCGTACCCAATTCGGATTGAAGGTGGTTGTAGAAACCCGATATTCGCCAACGATCGTTCACGTGATACAAGAGCTCACCTTCGAACCCCCAGATGACCGTGCTATCGCCAACGTTAATGGTGTGTTCGCGCAAGGGTGTGTCGTCCGTCGGTTGAAGAAATATTGGGTCTACAGGTTGCAGAGCTGTTAGCTGGTAGTTTTCAAAGTCTTGTAGGAACAAACCACCTGTGAACTGCACCCTATTGTCGAGGAAAAGCCCTTTAAGACCTAACTCGTAGTTGATGAGCTCTTCCTCATCAAAGCTACTCTTGACATCTAAATACTGCCAGTTGAATCCCCCTGCTCTATAGCCAGTCGACAGACGACCGTAATACATCAGGTTCTCTCTTACCACATATTCGAGACTGACATGACCAATCACCGCTTCCCAGGACGTTGGGGTCGGTGAACCCGCACTTCCAGTAAATACGACCGGTACACCTGTGCCAAAGAAATCACCTACGAACAGACTGTTTGGTAGTGTTCCTGGCAGCGAATCACCAATTACATCCACAACGTCGGGCGGTACGACACGGGTTCTGACCTTATCGTCCTTGGTCCATCGAAGTCCACCCGAAACGTTCCAATGGTCATCGAGCTGGTATTCCAAGTTGACGAACGCAGCCCGTGTTTCTGACGTTGTCGCACTAAAGAATGAACTGCTTCGCACGTGGTCGGTACCCATTGGACAGCCAACCCCGAAGCTCCCGAAGACTATTCCCGTATTCGGATCACCAAAACTTGGGATGAAGAAATCGTCTAAATATGACTGACAGCTGGTCACGACAGTTAGGCCAAATATCGGGGAAGCTGCGACAGCGGCTTCATCGGCATCCAAGAAACGCCAAGGTGCCGCGTAGTTGAAACCGCCTTGATCCCAGAACGTCTCATTTTCGTAGCTATAGACACCAGCTACATAGTTGAATGGACCATCAAAGTTCGAGATTAACTGAAGTTCATGCGACGCTTCGTCATTCATGAAACGATGAATGGTCTCAGTATCTTCAAAGGACACACCCGCGGCCGCAAGCGTGGTCCAGCACGTATATTCATCGGTCATACCGACGTTGGGGCAATTAACTTGAGTTGAGGTATCAAGATCGGCAGGTACACTCGGTTCACCCGTACGGCCAACGCGCGCTGTGCCATCGCCATCCTGTCCCGCTGCTGTTTGCGTTTCACCATCGCCGAAGGTGTATCGCAATATATGCGAATCTGAAAATGTCCAATCGATATTCAGTTTTACGCGCGTCGTTTCACTGTCTTGCACCCCATTGCGGTTGCTAGCAATAACGTTTCGTAGATCATCACAATGAACTTCAGCGTCAATTGGCGTCGTTTGAAAGACACTTGTACCACTAACACCTGTAATCGGTGGGTTATCACATTCGGTGAGTGATGGCATTGGTTGGTCATACAAGAACCAGTTACCTTGTCGTGGGTTATTACGCGCTACATCCGCGAACCGCACTAAGGCTTCTTCTGAACCTTGGTCTTGCGTGTACTCATAGCCAAGATTGACATCAAGCACATCGTTCTTGAAGCGCAGTTGTGGTGAAAATGAACGTTGGTCCGGGGCTCCTAAGTCATTACCTCCGCCTATATTGTCCTGGGAGCCATCACCTGTTAAAAAGCCACCACGTAAGCGGTAGAACAACGAATCTGTAATGGCGCCGCCAATCGCGGCGTTGATACGTTGCGTCATTTGATCCGTTACCTCTGCAAGCACGATCGTATCTCGTTCCGCCGTGGGCTTGCGTGTGTGATAGCTGATCGAACCGGCGATGGAGTTGCGGCCATTCAATGTGCCCTGTGGACCTCGCGCAACTTCAACACGTTCAACATCGAACAGGTTTGGCGCAAGACCGTAGGTGTCGACGGTGTACACACCATCAACGTAAACGGCTACGGCTAGATCAGAATGGAGTTCGCGTGCACTCTGTGTCCCGATACCGCGGATAGTGATACCCTGACCATCGCTCCTTTGCTGTAGCGCCGCACTACCAAACTGAAGACCGGGAACCAGCTGCTCTAAATCGAGAGCGTTAGAAAGTCCGAGCTCCTCTAGCATTTGTGCGCTGAGTGCGGTCAATGTCAGAGGAACTTCAAGAACGTTCTCTTCTCGCTTCTCAGCGGTAACGACGATCTCTTCGATCGCCATAGCTAATTCGTCCTGATCGTCACCTGCAGCAGGTTGTTCCTGTTGCCCTTGGACGGTGGACACGCTCACGAGTAGGGCAAGGGAGATACTCTTGTAAAAGAGTGTGTACTTTCTATGGTGAAAGTCAGCCGTAAATACGGGACAGTGGTCGAACATCAGTTATGCCTCCAACGCCACGAAAACGTGACGTAAACTGTGCCTGCACTGCCCTACTATACAAAAAACGACGCCAAAATCGATGTTTCTAAAGTCCAATAATCTGTGTTTAGTTCAATTTTTGGTTGTCGCCAACCTACCTAGTTCAATATTCAGCTATTACAAGACACACGTTTTGATCGGTCTAGCATTCCATCATTGATTTGAACACATCATGATTAAGTCGTGCTTAGCTCGCGTCAGAGTATCCCGTAGCGCCGTGAATATCGCAGTATGACTGAGCCTTTGGTCCTCCCATTGACACAAGAGGCGCCTTTGGCGTTGGTCGGCGGAAAAGGTCTGTCGTTATTTCGATTATGTCGTGCAGGTTTTCCAGTTCCGAATGGTCAAATCCTGACCACCGCAGCTTTCGACACATTCCTTGACGCACATTCGATCCATGAACGCATACTCAAAGCCGCATTCCCTGACTTTTACTCAGGGAAGGTCGTATTTAGCGCAGCCGAAGTACGCGTTAGAGAGTTGTTTAGCAGACACGCGATCACAGACGAGTTGGCAACAGCGATCGCTAGCGTATACGAAAATCTCGGAGGCGACCATCAGCCGCTCGCCGTACGATCTTCAGCCACATTAGAGGACCAACCGGAACAGTCATTCGCTGGACAACATGCATCGTATCTAAACATCACCGGCTTCGACGCTTTAACTCAAGCGGTGAAAGACTGCTGGACGTCGCTCTGGTCAGAACGAGCGCTTAGTTACCGATTTCAAACTGGCATAAAAAACGCCGATGTCGCCATGGCTGTGGTTATTCAGCGCATGGTCTCAGCTGACGTCGCCGGAGTCGTGTTCACAGCCAATCCAGTGACGGGTGAACGGAACGAAATCCTCATCAATGCGAGTCAGGGTTTAGGCGAAGCAGTGGTAAGTGGCACGGTTGATCCTGACGAGTTCGTACTTGATCGCTCAACCTTCGGCGTCAAATCAACGCGTCTCGGGGTCAGTTCCGAGCGAGCGACAGAGCATGCCGTGGACGATGTCATTGCTCAGTCTCACGAAACAAAACAAGCTGCGGAAGCATGTTTGGAGTCGTCTCAGTTAACGACTCTAGGGCGTCAGTGCGTCGAGATAGAGAAATTGTTCCACGGTCTCCCACAGGATATCGAATGGGCATTCGTTAAAAGCAGACTCTGGATACTACAGTCGAGAGCCATTACGCGACTACCACCCGAACCACTTCTAGATGTCCGCTGGGATGCGCCGGAACCAGGCGCATACTTGCAGCGTTCCCAATGGGTCGAGCATGTCCCCGATCCTGCGTGTACCCTATTCGAGGATTTGCACATGCGTCGCTCGTTGCAGGAAGCATGGGGGCGCAATCTGACGAAACGCGGTAATCACGACTTCGAGGACACACAACCACCCGCTAGCTTCGTTTTAACCACGACCGTCAACGGTTTCGCATATCGCCAAGTTGGTGAACCGCCTCGTACCGGCAAACCCAGCTCAATGCGAAGAAAGCCCAATTCACGCTTCGCGCGCTATTGGGTCCGACTGCGGATCTATCTCACTTTTACGCTAAGGTGGCGATACGTCGCATTGCCGCGATATTTAAGGCAGATCCGGCTTTGGGGTCAGCTTGATCCATCCACTGCCTCAATTGAGCAACTTTGGAAAGGCATTAGAACTCTATCGCAAGCCGACGCCGCCTATTGGTTCAACGGCGGAGTCTGGAACGCATTTTCACTTAGTCGAGGTACTGAAGCGCAACTTCAGAACTTTCTTCACGAATTTGGCACCGACCGGTTATCTAGCGGCCAGTTCCTTAGAGGTCTGAAGTCTCCTGCGTTCGATGCTCAACGAAATCTTTTCCGCATCGCAGACTTGATTCGAAGTGACGACGAACTGTTCCGCACGATGATCAATCATTCGCCTCACCAGATGCTCGACATATTGACGTCAACGTCGGACCATAAAGTCATCTCCGACGCAATCGACGACCATTTTGCTCAATTCGGTCATCAACTCCGTACGCTCGATTTCTGTGAACCTCTTGAGCATGAACGTCCTTTCAACACGCTCCGCAGCCTACACAACTATTTGGTACAGCCCAATCTCGATCCCGAACGAAATCGTGACCGACTTAAAAAGGATCAACAAAACGATCGAAGAAGCGCAGCGAAACACTTCCGTGGCAGACTAAAGCTGAAATTCTGGTGGCGAATGTGGCTTGCTAGACGCTATTACCCGAATCGAGAAGAGGCGATGTTCCACTTAGGGAGGGCATGGACCGTACTACGTCCATTCGCGCTCGAGTTAGGTCGCCGACTGATGAATGGCGGCACACTAAATTGCGCGGGAGATGTGTTCTATTTAAACTCTGAGGAACTTGGTCGTGCAATTCGCAGCATCATCGCGACAGATCGTTTGCCCGAGACACATCGTCAAACCCACTACCCCAATGGGGCGGCGTTACCCGAGTTAGCGCAGAATGCAGTTGATCGAAGAACTCTCAGGTCACGACGCAAGAATCTAAAACCACCGTTTCTAATTCCTGGACCTCCTCCCTGGGCACCATTACATTCTCCAGGTGACGGTGACGAAGCTGAGGATGTGCTTAGAGGTTCACCCGTCAGCCCCGGACGTGTCTCCGGTGAAGCGTGTGTCATCCGATCGATCGACGACTTAGCTGGGCTTCGTCCCGGAACGATCCTCGTTTGCCCGACAACGACACCTGCTTGGACGCCGGTATTTCCACAAGTGATCGGACTGGTAACAGATATCGGCGGGATTCTTGCCCACGGTTCGATTGTCGCACGTGAATTTGGAATACCAGCCGTGCTCGGTCTTATAAACGCGACCGAGAAGATTCAAGACGGGCAAACTATCACAATCGACGGTGACGTGGGTACCGTAGAGATTTGAGAACGCGCTTGGCACCGTCTAGAGTGGCATTCATATGGTTCTTGGATTAGCTCGCTACGTTAGTTTGTGAAGCGCACCAAAACCTAACTATCTAAGCCTTCTTCGTCGCGCCATTTGCCATCCGCTTGTCGCCGCGCGCCGCATCGATCTTCTGCTTCATCTGGTATATCCAGAGACCACTCTTGACCTCGTCCGAGACGGGTTGATCTAATGCTGGTATACGTTTGTATTCACCACGCTCCATCGCTAACCGAGTCGCAACGGTCGTCTTCGGACCAGAATATGAGCCGATCTCGATGAGTCCCGATGAGTAATACCCCATGCGCTGTAGGAGCTTCTCCGACGCGTTTTCTAATACTTCTGGATCGATCGACAGCTGCCAATTTTCCTGTTGTCTCAGCCAAGGCTTGACGTTCGAATTCGTCATGATGTAGCGCCACTCATCTGTGTGGTTAACGCCTGTGCCATGGAGCACACGACCATCCATCAACATAACCGTACCACCTTTCGCTTCAACGTTTACCGCTGGCGGTAATGGACCTACCTCTTCGCCCGGCTTTGTGTTAGACACGATACGATGACTTGTAGGAATTAACAGCGTGCCACCATTGACTTCGTTGACATCTTGCATGATGTATACGGTATTAACCAGAATCGGCGCATGAGGCGTTTGAATCGGATGGATCGCACCGGAATCTTGATGGAGGTTTTGCGGGTAGCTACCTGGTCGGGCGATATTCGAGGCGAACGAATACGCGTAATGTCCAGGGCCTAACAGTTCCATATTCAATTGCTCGATCATCGGTCCACCCTGTACCCATTCCGGGTCGAACTCGATGCACTTGGCGAAGCAGTCACCCTTGTTAACCAACGTCCACATGATGTGAAAGTGTGGCGTCATATCTGCCAAGCCACACTCGCGTTCCGCCGCCGCCTGTTTCTCAAGACGATCCCGCATGTATGAACGTTGGTATTCGCTCATCGCATCTTCGATCAGGCAGAAACCGTATTTCTGAAGATCGTGCCGTGCCTTGTTAATGTCCTTCGTTTCGCATGGCAGATCGTCGAACTGCTTCCAATAGTTGTGCTTCCGAGGGACGGTTGTATCGTAATACGGAGTTCCGTTTAGACCGCCACCTTCCGCGCTACGTCCTTCGTCGAAGAGGGGACACTTGAACGGCTCCGTTAGGGAACCGTCGGGACGAGTCGCACGTATTCCGTTGCCGCCAACCGGAGGTTTCAGCCAAGGGTTGTTCTTGTGCATAGACCGAAACGGCTCGCCTGAGCGAAACCATTTGGCGTCCTGCAACTGAGCATCTTCTGGTGACAGTGCTTCTACGTTTTCCGGTCGGAACTCTGGAGGGATGTCACCACTCGCATTTGAGCGGGGTTGGGAGGCCATTTATTAGTGCGTTTTCGATTGTCGAGCGATTATAGAACTGGTTTTCAATGTTCCATTCATCAGAACTCGGTTTTGATATAGAGCGCCTGCCATCGAATCTCTTTGTCAATTTCAACATCAATTTTTAATTTGGTGCTTACTCGGTCTGTTCGTTTCCTCGTACCAATCGATCTTCTGCGACACAACTTGACGTTTCAAGCGCGAGAATACGCAAAAATTTAAGGACGAGGGAGAGAAATCAAACGCAATCTAGCCTTTACATCAATTTACCAATGAACGTCGATGGAGACCGTCATGAATAGCACTTTACCTACTTTTCTTCGCACTCTCCGCATGGGAGAGTCTACGTCGAGCGGCAATCTCTCACTCGTGCCCGTCTTTCACGAACAAAACATCGAGCCCGACTACATTACGTTTGAAGAAGGACTGAAATCTAAGCTCCTCGAAGTACAAGAACTTGAAGAAGGAGCGAGCGTAAACGATATATTGCTGCGCAATAAATCCGATCAACTCGCATTGCTATTTGAAGGAGAGGAATTTCTCGGCGCGCAGCAGAATCGTATTCTGAACGTGTCCATTCTCGCTAAAGCGAGAAGCAAACAGATACTTCTTGTTTCATGCGTCGAAGCTGGTCGTTGGCATCACGAACACAAGAGCCCAGATGACCAACGTTTCAAAGTCGCCAATCGCATGCACTACGCACGAGGTCGTGCGATGGAAAACAGCGCGGTCTCGATGAATCTAGACACACAAAAAGCGTATCGAGGCAACCAATCGAGAGTTTGGCATGACATTGAAGAAAAGTCAGGTCGACTAAACGCTCAATCGCCGACCGCTGCTTCAGATGCTATGTATGCTGCGACAGAAACTTCGATCGAAGAACACGTCCGCACTTTTACTACCGCACCGTCGCAAATAGGATCGATTTTCGTTATCAACGATGAAGTAGCAGGTCTCGAGATTTATGCGAGTGCTAGAACACACAAACAGATGCTCCCAAGACTTGTCCGCAGTTATGCCCTGGACGCTATCGACGCCGATCGTCAGAGAGAAAACGGCGAAGACGCTCTAAGCAAATATGACGCCGTACAACTCGGTAGAACAGCCGAGGCATTCGTTAAACGACTCGAAAACTCGTGGATCAAACAGTTCGATGGGCTGTGCTTAGGTCAGAACATTAGTTTCAAGGATAACCGCATTACCGGTAGCGCATTGGTACATCGCGATCGCATACTTCACTTATGTGCATTCGCGTCGCAAGAAACCCGCGACGAACCGATCGAGCTGCACTATTGATTCACACTTATTCTTCGCGAATAGCTGCTATAGAAGCTGTTGTTCGCGAATATACAGGAATAGTGCAAACCTGAATTTCAAGCAAGCGCCGACAGCATCGGCGCTTGTTGTTTGTCTAAGTGATTCG
The DNA here is from genome assembly GCA_026707905.1 of Gammaproteobacteria bacterium. Lineage (GTDB taxonomy): Bacteria > Pseudomonadota > Gammaproteobacteria > Pseudomonadales > Azotimanducaceae > Bin55. The sequence goes on from JAPOVY010000026.1 coordinate 25,750, forward strand.
AAGGTCGCCACTTCTTCTCCGCAGTGGCGACCTCAAATCAATGAGCCTCAGAACCGATAACGAAGTTCTGCGCCCCAATAGCGCCAACCGGACACAAACGGGTCATCAACGATCACGAATACTTCTTCGCCTGTCTCTTCATCTTCCCATTCAAAATCTATGTATTCAAATAGCTCGATTTCTTGATCATTGAAGATGTTATGACCAAATACGGACACCGACCAATCTTGGCTGGCTGCCGTCCATGTCAGATTCAAGTCAACGCGGTTGTAAGAATCGGCCTTCTCCATTGGGTTGTTCGATACATACGCATCGAACTCACCACGCCACGAATATACCCCGAGGATGGCAAGATTTGACCCACCGTCGAATGGGATGGTGTATTCAGTCGACAGATTCCACTTCGTTCGAGGGTTGTTGGGAAGTTTGTTCCCGGTGATACTATCACCGGAAATGTACTCATACTGTGCATCTGGCGAGATGTCTTCATTTCCAGTCCATTCGTATTCCGGTAGTACATAGGGTTCAAGCACTTCGCCGTCATTCAAGGCATAGAACCCGAATAACGTCAGATTCTCGACCATCGGCACGTCCCATGCGAATTCAAAGTCTATCCCGTTGATTCGAACATCACCGTAATTGATATTTGGCTCGCCCGCACACTCCCAAGGATCGTCCGGGCACAGTGTGATCGCCGCGTTGGCGATGTAGTTGTCGTAGTTGTAGTAATAGGCGGACGTCATCAGGCGCAGACCTTGGTCGGGCAGGCGCACCTTCAAGCCCGCCTCCCACGTCAGGAGTTCCTCAGGATCAAAATGCAAGAACGGAGTGAAATCGTCCGCGGCTGCTGGAATCGCGTTGGTGCCACCCGAACGGTAACCAGATGCGACGCGTCCAAAGATGAACACGTTATCGGTCGGCGTGAATTCCAAATCGAAATTGAAGACGGTTGAACCGTATTCAAGCACGGTTGGTTCGTTGCGCAACACGTGCAACCACCGCGGCGCATCCACATCATTCAGCTCGTAAAACTGATCCCAGAGACATTCCTCTAGGCTGATTTCCTCATCGTCGAGGAATGCCTGATCGTTGCAATCACCGCGATCATCGCCCGTCACCAGTGACCCGATGTCGGCGCTCGTTGCGAAGGGGTTGAATCGGGCGGTCAAAATCCCTGCGTTAGTGAGGTGCACGAATTCATAACTTGGTTTTTCGTCGTCGATGGTACGCAACCCTATGGATGCGCTCAAATTGTCACTCAGTTGCCATGCCAATTCGCCAAAGATCGAAAACTGTTCCTGACTGATTGCTTGCCTTCCAGACCAACCCACGCTGTTAAGACCACCAATCCCATCCGAATGGCCGTCTTTGTCGACACATATCAGATAACCGGGAATCCACCCCGGCAGATTATCTGCGGAATGGGGTTCTGCATACGAAACCTGAAATACTGACGCGCCTTGCCGTTCGTCTAAATTCGTTTGGCCGAACTGCTCCATGAGAATGTCATCGCACGAACCAGACGGAAATGTAGCGCCTAGATCTGGTGCTCCGCCCACTGCGTGCAACGCACGCAAATCGTCGAGCGTCGACGTATAGAACGCCGCGTTTTCATAGTGTTTTTGGTCAAACCGGACGACACTGGATGCATTCAATGTGAAAAGCCCCAAGCGCATGTCGACGTTGTCACCGAAAGACCCAGTCAGAGTCAACTCGTGCTGGTCGATGTCGTAATGACCACCCCCTGTAGAAACGCGATCGCGAAATGGACCCCCATTGTCATCGGCTTTCGGCCACACACTTGGATCGTCTGGATCCATGAAGCCTGGTTCACCCGTGCGGTCGGTTAAGTCGCGATCGCGATGTCGAGTGTCTTCGTATCGGGAGGCACCCGTCTGATAGCGTAGGCCGAACGTATCCGAAAGCTCCCACTCGAAGGTGAGGACGAGATTGCTTGACTCTACCGAGTGGGTATTGTCGCGGTTGAATTGAACGGCGCCATCTTCGGTCGGAATCTTGGCATCCCAGCCGTAAAAGGAAGCCATTCGACGCACGCCACTACCGCTCACGCCGTCATTGACGTGGGTCGGAAAGATCAATCCGGCTGGTAGCACACCAGGGGGAAATTGACCTGGTACATTTCGCCCCATGAGGCGGTCGGATTCATACATGCCGGCTAACAAATTCAGATTCCACGTTTCACCACGCCATTCGAGTTGTGGCGAAATGGTCCAGTTGTCGACACTATCGAGACCTGCACCAGTGCATGAACCCACGTCACAAATATCAGTTAGGTCAGTGCGACCAAGATTACGTTGTTGGCCATCGCGGTGGTTCGAATGAGCCGTTATCCGGAAAGCAAGTGAATCGCCAAGTCCAAAGGCTTCGACCGGTCCGGTGTACGCCAATCCGAATCTGCGATTCGCAGAGGTTCCCAGTTCAGAAAGGAATTCGCCGCTAGCTTCCCACTCAGGACGTTTTCGTACGTAGTTAATGGTGCCGCCAACGCCGTTGCGACCATAAATGGTGTTTTGTGGTCCGCGCAAAACCTCAATCCTATCGATATCAAAACCATCGGTATCGATACCGGCCGTACGTCCAGCCATCGCAGCAAGACCGGACTGATATACCGCCACGGCAGATTCGTTCAAATGTGCGGTGGAAAAAGGTGTACCGACACCACGCATGGTGAAGAGGTTGTTGGTAGCGTGAGTCTGGACTTCGAGACCTGGCGTCATCAGCGCTAAATCATTCACGTTTTCGATTTTCAGCTTTTCAATCTTGAACGAATCGAATGCCGTGATTGCCAGTGGTACCGTCATTTCGGACTCTTCGCGCTTTTCAGCGGTAACGACGACTTCCTCGATAATCGAGCGAGTTTCTTCCTCTTGCTCGTCTTGTGCGTTTACGGCGTTAGCACCTAAGAGTGTAAGTGCAGCTGCAGTGCCGTAGCTAAGTAAGCGATGGATCATTGATGGTGTACCACGCAAAGTGAAATGGAGAAGTACACATGTGCGTTTCGTCACATGGCATTGAGAAATATACGGATTTCGCTGAGAAATCACCGTTCTCGGTACGAACAGGTTTGTGACTTGGTCCAATATTGTAAACAGCAGCGTGCCACGAATCTCGCTAGATGAACGCTCGAACGTCTCCTTCTTGCTTCCGAAATTTCGAATTGATGCTACCGAAGCTGATGTTTAGAGATCTAGCAGCTTTGGCAAATGCCTACCCGTCAAACTGGTTTTCTTGAAGATAACCACGTATATTTGATGAAATATCCCTCGCCTCCTCGTAGTTCACGTAAGGTATGCTTGAAGTCGGCGTTTTCAGAACACTTTCGACTGTCGAAACGCCTAATGTTGCAACGCCATGCCCGCGATCGAAGTACGTCTGGCACACGTGCACGCTCTGGATTTTTCTTAAAGGTACCACAGTCGATTTTCTGACCCACCATCCCCGTTCTATAAGAATCGCGTCAGAGGTTAAGCGGTACCTTAAACTCGCTACAAAGCCCTTTGCCTCGATGGCTAAGACTGGCAAGATTAGAGAGCACACGATCAGTAGCACAGGGGAAATTAGCACTGACATACAAGCGATAGGAAACCAAATCGCGAGGTGTTTCTTAAATCTCCGGCGCCATGAGTTCTGAACCACGCCACACCACGAATCCTCTCCGAAATCGATATGTTGAAAAACCCTCGCGATGACCTGCTTCGATATTTGTGGTCTACCAATCGGCACTATCCAATCTCGAAGTCTGTTTGTAATTCTGCTGTCCGAATAACTTGATGAGGTGGTATAGAAGGACGCGGATTCGGCATTCAACAATCGATGGCGTAACGTGCGAATTCTCTGAGTAGATTGGACTTTCTTCAGCGGGACCTTTCGATTTGTCGTGACAACACCCGTCGTCGTAATCTCCAAATGCTCTCCAGAAATTGATATACGAAACCCGGAGTAAAGAAACCACAGCAGAATAAAACTGCACACAACGACAGCCGCTACGAATAAAACGAATAACAAACCCCAGAAAACCAAAAGTGGTACCCAGTCCGCATCATGATGAAAACGTAGCGCGACCCAAGGGAAGTACCCGTATGCCAATTCAAGATCCACATACGTATACCAATTCGCCACATCTACACCCGTCACCCGTTCTACAAACGCACCCAAGAAATCGTGATGTCGATCAGATACGTGGCGATAGACGGTGACTAAAAACGTAAATATTGCTGCTAAAGCGATGTTGCGCACCAATCCAAGCTTCAAGCAGTCTATAAATGACATCCGATGGAGCATTTCGCCAGTATCGGCGAATCCGCGAATCGTTTCTTTTGAATCTGAGAAAGTCCGGTAGACCGTACCCCTTCGTCGATCATGGAACGCTTGGATCTGAGAGTCAAGTTCCTGGTAGACCTCTTGCTTTACACCGCGTAATTCAATCGAAGAGTCCGAAGCTGCTTGCACTTGCAACGTAACTAGACCAAGATACTTTTGAAATGTGGTCTGAGTCGTATTGACACTCACTACTCGGTCATATGGCAAGAGTGTCGTTCTCGTGTGATAGAAACCGGTCCTACGGACCAAGTGGTCTTCCTCAATGCGGTAGCGCTCACTGTAGTGTTTCGTTACGGTTGCAACGATTACGCCGCTGATCGACAAAATCGCGAATACCACCGGCGTAACTCCCTCTCCTGAAGTGCCGAACAATATGACGACGACTAAACCCGTCAAGAACGGAGCCAAACTCGGCAAGGCAGAAAGCAAGCTGCTGGTCCAGTGAAAGTGCCGATACGACTGATCAATCATCGGCACTCAACACACCATTCCGATTGAGTTGTTCAAGGATCTGATCCCTGAAGTGGTGAGCCCGATGTGTCGGAATATGTTCAATCGCAATACCCGGACCAGCGGAGCGTGCATGAAGTGTCGTTAGTTCGAGTTTTTTCTGAATGAAGTTCTGTGTAAGGGTTACGTGCTGGATTCGATTGTTCGGCAAAATCTGATGAGATTTCAACCATACACCGGACAGAACGTAGATGCCTTCGTCATCGATCCTGTATCTATACCGACTCACGTAGAGAAATCCTGTAGTAACCGTCGCGATTGCTCTAGTAAACGCGTACGCAAGATAAAGGTGATAAAACGATACCGCAACGACTAGCCAAGGATTCGGATCAGTCAGAACGCTCCGCCCGATGGCAAGTGCGTCGACAAAAATCATTGGAATCGATGCGATTAGTGGTAGAAAGAAAGTCCTAAGTCGGGTCGTAACCTCCGCAACCCTGGCTTCATCCGATAATCGAAGATAAGACTCAAACTCCGGTGATTCAGAGTCCAGTCCATCATGCATTGTTGAGTTCGTATTCACGCGGTGAACTCACCCGAAAGTAATGAACTAAAGATAGTCGCGCTCGAACAAACAATCGGTCTGGGAGCGGGGTTACGCGCACCCAATGAAGCAACGATCCTTGCATAAGAGAGTTTGAGCCGTCAAATCTACCGGCATCGAGGTCATTTGAAAAGTAACATGCGATCTCGATTCAATCTGCTTGACCGTCCATTCGGTAAGGCTAGCCTTTATGATATTTGGGAGTTGCCGAATGGACCAAGTCGGTCACCTTGAAGATTAATAACGAAAGCGAGCCTTCGACATTAGGCATCGTGCTTGGCTGGTTAGCCATGGTGATAACTTGCTTATCGAGCTTAGCTTCCGTTGTCTTTGCACCGACACTTTTTCTTTCCGATTTCTCGTTACTTCTCGGCGCAATCGCAGCTGCCAAACGATGCTTCACGCCTGTCTTAATTTCTTACGGTATTTGGCTTTTAACCCATTTCGGAATACATCAGTACCACCTAGTGCTTCTCGACACGGTTAATACAGCACATCCTCTCGTCGTATTTGATATCGTGATTGTCAACGTTATTTTCTTCACTGGGCTGATAGTCGGAGAAATTTCGTTAGAAAAGCGCCTTTCTTTCCGAAATCGCAATTGAAGATCAATTTGTCGTTCTAGGACAAGATGTCCCGTGCAGCTCAGCCGAAGTGAGTCGTCGGTCTGAATCTACGTGCTTGAGGTTCTTGATTTTCGCTCGAACAAAGTTAACAAAAAACCCCAGCACAGGATAACCTGCCTGGGGTTCTTAAGAAGACCTGACAACGACCTACTCTCACATGGGGAGACCCCACACTACCATCGGCGCTGAGCCGTTTCACTGCTGAGTTCGGAATGGGTTCAGGTGGTACCAACTCGCTATGATCGTCAGGTCAAAGAGCAGGAATCAAACGATTCGTCTAGTTACGCAAATCGAAATGCCATGTCTGGCCGAATATCCGGATGGATGAACACCCGGTTATATGGTCAAGCCGCACGGGCAATTAGTACGGGTTAGCTCAACGCCTTGCAACGCTTACACATCCCGCCTATCAACCTTGTAGTCTACAAGGACCCTACAGAAATCTTGAAGATTTGTGAGATCTAATCTTGAGGTGGGCTTCCCGCTTAGATGCTTTCAGCGGTTATCCTTTCCGAACATAGCTACCCGGCAGTGCCACTGGCGTGACAACCGGAACACCAGAGGTTCGTCCAC
>JAPOVY010000091.1 GCA_026707905.1 Gammaproteobacteria bacterium
CACGACGATTAATCGGTACCTCACTGCGGAGGCAGTTGCGTATATCGTTTAAGATAGTTCGTCGAAATCACTCGTTTCCACGAAACAGTTGAGTGAAGTAGCCGAGTCTCTAGCACCGCTCATTCCAGACTGCTCGCACCGATTGATGGTCGATGGTGAAGCAAGCGGTTGGCATAACTACGAAGCCGCGATCAGTGCAATGCCAACGACGCCGCTCCCCGAACAATGGATTGGGGGTGCAATGCTCTATAGCTCAGGCACGACCGGGCGACCGAAAGGGATTATTCGTCCGTTACCGGAACTACAGTTGACACAGTTGCCCATCCCAGACGAAGCGCCATCGGGTCCATACGGTTTTGATCAAGATACGGTTTATCTTTCACCGGCGCCGCTGTATCACTCAGCACCGTTTGCTTTCACGACCAACATTCAACGTCAAGGTGGTACTGTCGCTGTGATGCCGAGATTCGACGCACTCGACGCTTTGCGTTGTATCGAGGAATTTGGCGTAACACACAGCCAGTGGGTCCCAACCATGTTCGTGCGTATGCTCAAACTCACGGAGCAGGAGAGGCAGCAACATGATTTGTCGTCTCATCAAGTGGCGATACATGCCGCTGCTCCTTGTCCAGTTGACGTCAAGCGACGCATGATTGAGTGGTGGGGTCCAATCATCGAGGAGTACTACGCAGGGACAGAAGGTAACGGTTCAACAAGAATTGGTAGTCTAGAGTGGCTCGAGCATCCAGGTTCCGTTGGAAAAGCCGCATCAGGGCAAATCCATATATGCGATGAAGAGGGTACGGAACTACCAGTTCGTGAGGCTGGCATCGTGTACTTTGCGCAAGAACGCATGACCTACGCGTACCACAATGCACCGGAGAAGACACGTGACGCAAGACACCCAGAACATCCAAATTGGAGCGCTCTAGGTGACGTGGGTTATCTCGACGACGATGGGTATCTCTACCTAACGGACCGAAAATCTTTCATGATTGTGTCTGGTGGTGTAAACATCTATCCGCAAGAAATTGAAAATGCGCTCATTCTTCATCCTGCGGTACTGGATATCGCGGTATTTGGCGTACCCAACGCGGACTTTGGAGAAGAAGTGAAGGCTGTGATTCAGGTGGCAGAAGGTGTCGACGAAAGCGATGAATTGAAAGATGAGTTGACCGAATTCGCTCGTCAGAAGCTCGCACACTATATGGTCCCGAGATCCATTGATTACATCGCTGAGATGCCACGTCTTCCGACAGGAAAACTATACAAACGCTTGTTGCGTGATCGATATTGGGGTAAGCACGATACACGAATCATCTAGCACTCGGTGCGTGTCCCGCCCGAGTCGTAGTGAGTTTGAGTTCGAACTCACGACAAGCTTTTCACCCGCTGGCGATCAGCCGCAGGCGATCGATGAGTTAGTAAGCGGGATCAACGCCGGTATGAGCCATCAAACGCTGCTCGGTGTAACGGGTTCGGGTAAGACGTTTACGATGGCAAACGTCATACAGCACTTGCAGCGTCCAACGATTGTGATGGCGCCCAACAAAACGCTCGCCGCCCAGCTATATGGGGAATTCAAGGAGTTTTTCCCGAAAAACGCGGTTGAGTACTTCGTTTCTTACTACGACTACTATCAACCAGAAGCCTATGTACCGGTTTCAGATACGTACATCGAGAAGGAAGCTACAGTCAACGCTCACATTGAGCAAATGAGGCTTTCTGCGACAAAAGCACTTCTTCAGCGAAAGGACACCGTCATCGTCGCGTCGGTGTCCGCTATTTATGGATTGGGTGACCCTACGTCATATCACGAGATGATCTTGCACTTGGACCGTGGTGATCGTATCGACCAACGGGTCATCATCGAACGACTTGCGGAACTTCAATACACTCGCAATCAAGCGGTATTCAGTCGTGGTACATACCGAGTTTTGGGGGACGTAATTGACGTATTTCCCGCTGAATCGGAACGCGACGCGATTCGCGTTGAGCTGTTCGACGATGTCATCGAATCTATCAAGGTGTTCGATCCTCTATCTGGTCACGTATCCGAAAACGTTGCTCGTTTTACCGTTTTTCCAAAGACACATTACGTAACCCCGGCAGAGACTATCGAAAACGTCGTCGATGACATTGAAGAAGAGATGCTCCAACGACGTGACTACTTTCGAGTGAATGAGCTACTAATCGAGGCGCAACGGATTGAACAGAGGACTCGCTTCGATTTAGAGATGATTAGAGAACTCGGGTACTGCAACGGGATCGAGAACTACTCTCGGTATCTATCCGGTAGGAAGGAAGGCGAACCGCCACCCACGTTGTTCGAGTATTTACCAGAAGATGCGATGTTGTTCATCGATGAATCGCACGTGTCAGTACCTCAAATCGGTGCAATGTATCGGGGTGACCGTTCCCGAAAGGAAACCTTGGTGGAGTATGGTTTTCGCTTGCCGTCTGCGCTGGATAACCGCCCATTACGTTTTGAAGAGTGGGAAGATCTAGCACCGCAGATGGTTTTCGTCTCCGCAACGCCAAGTGATTACGAAGCGATTCATTCGTTGCAAACGGTAGAGCAAGTTGTACGCCCGACGGGGCTCGTTGATCCTAGCGTTGATGTCCGACCTGCGATATCACAAGTAGACGATTTGCTGGAAGTGATCCACGAAACGGTAAGTAACAACGAACGAGTCCTCGTCACAACATTGACGAAAGCGATGGCAGAAGACCTAACCGAGTATCTCAATGAGAACGGCGTTCGCGTTAGGTATCTGCACTCCGACATTAACACCGTGGAACGGATGGAGATCATCCGCGACCTTCGTCTTGGTGAATTCGATGTGTTGGTCGGGATCAACTTGCTGCGTGAAGGGCTTGACATGCCTGAAGTATCGTTAGTCGCGGTACTCGATGCAGATAAGGAAGGCTTCCTTCGTAGCGATCGATCCTTAATTCAGACCATCGGTCGCGCCGCACGCAACGTACGAGGCATGGCGGTGCTATATGGTGACGAGGTCACGGGATCCATGCGACGTGCCATCGATGAAACGAATCGACGTCGAACCAAGCAGCTCCACTTCAACGAAGAACATGACATCACGCCAAAATCGGTCGAGAAGGATGTCGCAGACATCCTAGAAGCCGGGCAGATGAGTAAACCAGGGGAGGCGCGTCGTAAGCGACGAGAACGACTTGATCAGAAGGACCCACGATCACGTATCACATCAGCCGCTGAACTTGGTCGCGTTCTTGAAAAGCTAGAAAAGGAAATGCTCGAACATGCAGCTCAGCTCGAATTTGAGGACGCGGCCGCACTCCGGGACGAGATTCAAGAACTCAAAGAAGAGGCGTTTGTTGACGGTCGGTAAATGGTGGGCGTACCAAGGATCGAACTAGGGACCTCTACGATGTCAACGTAGCGCTCTACCGCTGAGCTATACGCCCACAGTCCAAATTATGAACAACCGCGTAGTTCGATCCAAATACTGCGAACGCCATGTTATTTGACGCTACGCATTTCCATTTCCATCTGTAAAATTTCGCATCCTGAAAAACCCTGTGTTTTTCAATGCATCGTACCGAGCGATGCAAGATTCAACGCAACGACATTGAGGTATTGCTGATTAACGAGAGATCCGAGGTTCGCTCTTAGCGTGGCGAGTCAATCGTCACGAGCACCACGTGCATTACTAAACGAGGACATCAAAGCACTACAGGTTCGCCTAGTAGGGTCAGACGGAAAACAAATTGGAATTGTGCCGCGGAGTAAGGCTTTAGCTGAAGCCCGTAACGAAGGTTTGGATCTAGTGCTCATCGCACCAGATTCTCACCCACCCGTTTGCAAGATTCTTGACTACGGTAAGCATGTCTTCGATCAAAAGAAGAACAAGGCGGCACAACGGAAACGACAGAAACGTACTCAGATCAAGGAGCAGAAGTTCCGTCCGAACACAGACACGGGTGACTACAACATCAAGTTAGGCAGGTTAATGCACTTCCTTGATGAAGGCGACAAAGTCAAAGTGAGCTTACGGTTTCGCGGTAGAGAGATGACTCACCCCGAAATCGGCATGGATCTGATGAGTCGTGTAACGGATGATCTTAGTGACTGGGCGACAGTGGAATACCCTCCTAAGATGGAAGGTCAGCAGATCACGATGATCTTGGCGCCGAAAAAACGACAAAAAGGCGTCAGTTAGACGAACCTCTCGTACTACAAAATTAAAACACCTATGCCAAAACTCAAGACACACAAGGGTGCGTCAAAGCGCTTTAAACGTACTTCCAGTGGTTATAAGCACCATCGTATGGGCAAGAACCACATGAACATGAAAAAGTCGAACCGCAGAAGACGTGCATTGCGGGGATTCAAGGATGTTTCCTCTGCAGATGCTCCGAAACTAGATCGACTGTTACCGCTCGATAAATGAAGAGGCCATGGCACGAGTAAGTAAGAGCGTTGCATCACGCGCTCGACGAAAGAAGATCTTGAAGCAGGCGAAGGGCTACTATGGGGCTCGAAGCCGTACGTTTAAAGTAGCAAAACAGGCGGTCATCAAGGCGGGCCAATACGTATATCGTGATCGACGACAGCGAAAACGACAATTCAGGTCGCTGTGGATCGTGCGAATTAACGCGGCTGCACGAGAACACGGGATGTCATACAGTCAGTTTATGAATGGTCTGAAGAAAGCATCGATTCAACTAGACCGTAAGGTTCTCGCTCATTTGGCGGTCAGCGAAACGGCCACGTTTGCAGCGATCGTCGAGCGTTCTAAACAGGCAGTCGCAAACTAATCCTTTCGACGCGCCAGTAAAAAGCAGCGCGTGAATTCTTAGCTTTATCGCCTTTAGAGTAGATTTTGGCAACTGAGCTTGATACGCTTCGTACGGATGCGCTAGCACGTATCAAAGGGGCTGATACTGACCGAGCGCTCGAAGAGCTGCGCATCGCTTATCTCGGTCGTAATGGTCAGATAACGAAACGTCTGAAGTCAATTAAGACGCTGCCGAAAGACGAACGCCCAGCCGCGGGTGCATCGATAAATGCCGTAAGAAATGCGATCGAGGCGGCGCTCGAAGAGCAGAACGAAGCGTTGTTACGTTCGGCTCGGTCGAGTAATTTGACCGAGGCAATCGACGTAACGCTACCCGGTCGTCAACGACATGGCGGTGGACATCACCCAGTGAACCAGACGATCACACGTATCGAATCCATATTTGTTGCCGCGGGATATCGAATTGCGGTCGGACCGGAAATCGAGGACGACTATCACAATTTTGAAGCACTGAATATTCCGGCAAATCATCCTGCGCGTGCTATGCACGACACGTTCTATCTGACTGATGGATCGCTACTTCGCACACATACGTCGCCGGTTCAGGTTCGTGTCATGCAGACCATGCCACCGCCGATTCGAATCATTTGTCCGGGTCGCGTCTATCGAAAGGATCTTGATCGCACCCACACCCCAATGTTTCACCAGGTTGAAGGATTGGTGATCGATTGTGGTATTTCGTTTGCAGACTTGAAAGGAACGGTACTTGGCTTTTTAAACGAGTACTTTGAGCGCGAAGTCGAAGTTCGCTTCCGACCGTCGTATTTCCCCTTTACAGAACCATCCGCTGAAGTAGACATCATGGGTGCAAAAGGTTGGACAGAGATCATGGGTTGCGGTATGGTGCATCCGAACGTACTCAGCGAATGTGGAATTGACACGGAGATTTACTCAGGATTTGCTTTTGGTTTTGGCGCAGATCGTATGACGATGCTGAAGTACGGCATCAATGATCTTCGTATGTTCTTTGAAAACGACATTCGCTTTTTGCAGCAACTAGCTTAGCTAGAGATGAAAATCAGCGAAAAGTGGTTGCGTAGTTGGATCGATCCGGAAATCGATACCGAGAAACTATGCGATCAGCTAACGAATCTGGGATTGGAAGTCGATGGTCGTGAATTTACCTATGCGAATCTCTCGGGTGTCAGCGTCGCAGAGATCAAGTCGATCGAAAAGGTTGATGGCACAGACGGCAAAGCGATCACAAACTGCACCTTAGATACCGGGCGGGGTAGTGTGCAAGTCATCTGCGGCGCACCGAATGTACGTGTCGGTATGAAGTCGGCATATGCCAAAGACGGTGCGAGTTTGAATGAAAAGGACCACGTTAAAAAAGCTCGACTCTACGGTGTAGAGTCGGACGGCATGCTCTGTAGTGGTGTGGAATTAGGGATCAGCGCTGACGCGAGTGGTATTCTCGATTTATCTGAAGACTTGCAGGTTGGCGTGGATGTCAAGGACGCCCTAGACCTCCACGACGTCGTGATCGATATCGATCTCACTCCGAACCGGGGCGATTGCCTTTCGATCCGCGGCATCGCGCGAGAGCTAGGAGTCGTAAACCAACTTCCAGTTCACCAAGTTGATATCGAGAGCGTTGTAGCGCAAGTGTCGCAAGAACTGCCGATCGAACTCGCGAATCCGAATGGTTGTCCTCGATATCTCGGTCGAGTAATCACGAACATTGACCCAAGCGCTTCAACACCGGCATGGATGGTGCAACGTCTCGTTGGTTGTGGCCTTCGACCCATTGATCCCGTTGTTGACGTGACGAACTACGTAATGCTGGAACTCGGACAACCGTTGCATGCATTCGACCTAACAGAAGTCCGTAATGGCATCGTAGTGCGGGACGCCAATGAAGGTGAAAAACTGACTCTGCTCGACGGAACGGAAATTAAGTTCGATGCGGGAACATTGTTGATCACCGACGGTGATACGCCGCTTGCCATCGCTGGCGTGATGGGAGGTGAACGCAGTGGAATTCGCGACGATACGAAAAACGTATTCCTCGAGTGCGCCTACTTTACTCCCGAAGCAATCGTTGGAACACCTCGACTATACGGACTTCAGACAGATGCGTCGTTGCGGTACGAACGCGGCGTTGACCCCGAACTGCAATATGAAGCGATTGAACGTGCAACACGCTTACTATGTGAAGTCGTCGGTGGACAACCCGGTCCAGTTACGGTCGCTGAATCGTCAGAACATATTCCAAACAAGCGCACTGTAGAACTGCGGAAAGAACGACTAGCGATGCTGATCGGGGAGAAGATCGCCGACTCCGAAGTTGAGGACATCTTCGCCAGACTCGGTCTCGAAATTGAATCAGATAGTGATGGTTGGCGCGTAAGTATCCCTTCTTATCGATTTGATCTATCAATCGAAGAGGATCTAGTAGAGGAAATTTGCCGCGTGCACGGCTACAACCGGATCAGTGCATCTCATCCAGTCGCGTCGCTGCCATTCGATGTTGAACTTGACAGGATTTCTGAATCGCTTGCATTGCGCAATCGGATTGCGGAACTCGGGTACTATGAAGTCATAAACTATAGCTTTATCGAAAAGGAACTAAACGACCGTTTTACCCCGGCATTCCAAGCGCCCCAGGTAGAGAATCCGATTGCGTCGCAATATGAGTCGATGCGTAAGTCGTTAGTTCCCGGTCTGATCGATAGTGCTCGACACAATCTTTCACGTCAACAGGAGACGGTTCGATTATTTGAACACGGTAAGTGCTTCTCAATCGAGAACGGTCATACGCGTCAATCGGACCGGATCGCGGGTATCGCGTTAGGCTTAAGTCGACCAGAAGGATGGGCGACGCCTCAACGCGGTATTGACTTTTACGACGTAAAGGGTGATGTAGAACGGGTATTGGCGTTGCTGGGAACCGATGCGTTGTACGAGCGATCAGATAGTGCTTTTCTACATCCCGGACAGGCGGCACGCATCGTAATCAAGAGCGGAACCGTAGGCAGCTTCGGTAAACTCCATCCAGAAATCACGATGGCGATGGAATTACCAGAAGAGACTTTCGTTTTTGAACTGGATGCAGAACCTTTCGTGCATATCGGTGCGCCACAGGCAGAACACGTCGCGCCATTCCCATATGTACGACGAGACCTTGCGTTGCTCGTTTCGGGTGGTACCCCGGTACAGGACCTTTGCTTAACGATCCGCGACGAACTATCAGATCTGCTTTCCGACCTTACGGTATTTGACCTTTATGAAGGTGAGAATGTCGAAGCACATCAGAAAAGCGTTGGCATCGGGTTGCTCTTACAAGATAAGAAATCAACTTTGACCGACGAGACCGTCGCAGCAAGGATCGAGTCGCTTCTTAAGAGATTAGCTTCTCAATTTAATGTCACCCGACGTTGACATGCCCATCAGAATTGCTATAAAATCTAAGTAATTCAATGAGTTGAAGCGGTATTGTGGCAGACTCAGACCACATAAACGCGACCGCGAACGCTGCTGACGAAACCTTAGGTAGTGACTATAGCGTGGGCGAGGAGTCTTTTGCGGCATCGCAAGGTAAAGTTACTCGTGCCACACTCGCACAGGTTATCGGTGACCGAATTGGTCTGAGTAATAGTCTTTGCAACGATTTAGTTTTGAGTTTTTTTGATACTATTAAGCAATCATTAATAGAAGGCGATACCGTCAAAATCCAGAAGTTCGCAACGTTTAATTTGCGCTCGAAAAAAGCACGCCCGGGTCGAAATCCAAAAACTGGAGAAGAGGTTGAGGTTTCGGCCCGGCGTGTTGTTACTTTTAAACCTAGCCGTAAGTTACGCAATCTCGTAGACTCTCGTGGACGAGAAAGCGAATCGTAGACGTCGTACCGGCAAGGTCTACTATCAGATTTCCGAAGTTGCTCAGCTCACGGGGGTAAACGAATCGACCTTACGTAATTGGGAAGAGCAATACGAAGAACTTAGAAATGTTCGTAGGATAAATAATCGACGGCACTACACAGCAGCGGACATTGCGTCGATTGAGCGCATACGCGAGAAACGCTCTATAAAAAATAACAAAGACGAAGAAGTCGCGGCTGAAAGCGCGATCGCCAATCCTGCAAAGTCAGTTACCAAGATACCTCCGGTGCCCAGTCGCGATACTTTAACGTCAAAGCAAATGAGGGAGCTTGTGAAGACGTTGCGCGAAGTCAAAAAGGAACTTCAGGATATCAGTTCTCAATTAGACTGAGGGCGCAAATTCCGACTGGCGCGTAAACTGAGTCGTGCTTTCCGACGTAACCAAGTCAGATCAAGTACGATCGCGCAGGACGCAACTCATCGCCCGCGGTAACTGCAGGAAGTGGTACGTCGGGGTTGAACTCATCGTTGGGATGTACACTCTCAGACCAGACTTCGCTACCTGCATGTAATGATGTAACGGCAACGTAGCCGTTCAGTGCTAAGCCTAAGTCAGTATCGATTTCTGGTGGGGAGGGTGGTGGTACCATCTTTAAGATGACGTGTTCGTCTGTTTGTTCACCGATAGCGCTGCGGATATTGTTGAACGGTGCGAGACCACCCCAGTGTATGCCTCTAATTTCGTTAACGGGCATGCTAGGTACGTTTAAGTTAACGGTACATCGTGGCGATGCATCTTCAAGTGAGTTAAGAATAAGAACCGCGTAATGTGCTGCAGTGTGCCACAGGATTGGATCGGTCCGTGACGTGCTGACCGCCAAGCCCCGAATACCAAAATTCTGTGCTGCTAAAGCGGCTCCGACTGTGCCGCTATGCAAAACTGAACGACCTGTGTTGAATCCGTCGTTGATTCCGGAAACGACGACATCTACTTCGGTGCCGAACGCTCCGAGCTGCG
Source organism: Gammaproteobacteria bacterium (assembly GCA_026707905.1). Lineage (GTDB taxonomy): Bacteria > Pseudomonadota > Gammaproteobacteria > Pseudomonadales > Azotimanducaceae > Bin55. The sequence goes on from JAPOVY010000091.1 coordinate 9,684, forward strand.
CAATCAATACACACGTTGCGGGTGGTGCGTTCAGGCCATATGCGCGACCGTTGAAACCGTCAATCTCGTATTGTTTCAGTGCGATAGGTAATCCGGCAGTAATGCCGCCGAGTGCAGCGCTTAAGCCAGACGCATCGAAATCTGGTGCGACGACGGTGACATCACGACCCGAGCGTTGAATATGAACAGCCAGCGCATGTAGACCTGGATGGTCGATTCCGTCGTCGTTCGTGACCAGTACGTGAGAATTAGAACTCATGCGGCGCATTATGCGGGCGTTTCGATAGCGACGTCTGGTACTCTCTAAAAACGTACTCGTATCCGGTTGCGTATAAAAGTACGCATGAAACAGCTACTAAGAGGCGTCTATTCATGGCAAATAAAGCTCACTTAATCACAGGAGGTTTCCCACTAGGTACCAACGCAGGCCATGACATGGACTACGTTCGTCTGCGATTGCTTGATGTTCTCTATAACGCAGGATGTAAGACGTCTGTATCGAACAGCTTCAATGACGTTCACGAACACCTTTCTGATTCTGATCTCCTTGTGAGTTATGTTGCCGGTCCGTTTCCCGATTTGGATCAGTGTCGAATCGTTGACGATTGGTTACGAAATGGTGGTCGATGGTTCGCGTTACATGGGACGAGTGGCGGCAAAGCTGCTCGAGTTGAACCGAACGGCCGACGCCGGGAAATGGTGCGATTGCCTCATCATGACTTACTCGGAGCATTCTTCCTAAATCACCCACCGATAAGGCGCTTCAAAGTGCGGGTACAGCGGCAAGAACATCCGATTTTTGAAGGATTACCTTCAGAGTTCGAAGTAGCTGACGAGCTTTATCTGATTGAACCCATGTCGGACAGTGAGACGCTGTTGACGACAGAGTTACCCAAAGATCCTTCGCCTCACGGCTTTGGTTTCGTCTACGCGAAAGATACGTCCATTCAAGCGGACGGTAAGACACGAATACTCGGAACGGAGCGGAAGGTGGGTAAAGGATCGGTTATTTACATCGCTCTGGGTCATACGCATGCGCCAGAAAATAACAGTCAACCGTTTGTTGACGAATCGGTGACTGTGGACGGCAGTACTCCGACAACATTCCGTGGTGTGTGGGACGACGAGCACTTCAATCGTATTGTCGCTAACGCCGTGACATGGGCGACAGCTGCTTAGCGTATTACGGATATCGATTTGAGATGGATCGAACGCATCTTGATCACCGATTAACTGACGAAGAACGCGAGTCCTTTGAGGCGAAAGGGTTCTTCGTTGTGCCGGGTGCCTTGGATACTGATACAGTGGAGACATTACTCGAGGCAACAGATGAGCTAGAACGCATCCAACGCCCGATTTATGAAGCTAAAGGTCTAAAGCCTCATCAGCAGCTCAACGTTCTCGATTTCATGGGTAAAGATGAACGATTTTTGCCTTTAATCGATTGGCCTAAGACATTTATGAAAGTTGTGGATATTCTCGGTTGGCATATCCAGCTTTACCACTCCCACATCATCGTGACGCCGCCGTTACCTCAATCGAACTGGGATAAGCGGCGAAGGCTTGGATGGCATCAAGATAGTGGTCGAATCAATATCGACATTGAATCGAATCCCCGCCCTCGTATATCGCTGAAGGTTGGATTCTTTATCACCGATACGACGGAAATAGGGCGTGGGAACTTTCACGTCGTACCTGGAAGCCACCTACAGAACACTTTGCGGTTGCCTGACGATCCACACGAAAACCCGTCGAATGCGGTTCCGGTTTGCACTCGACCAGGCGATGCAGTGTTCTTTGACCGTCGATTGTGGCACGCGGCAGGGCGGAACACATCAAGCCACACGCGAAAGGCGTTGTTCTATGGTTACAGCTACCGATGGCTAAAACCAAGGGACGACATGACCGTTTCTCACTACATGACCGACGCCGATCCGGTAAGAAAACAGCTATTAGGTGCGAGCCCGAATGGCGGATTTGGGTTTACATCACCAACCGATGAGGACGTTCCGCTTAAAACTTGGATCGAGGAAAACCTAGGTAAGGACGCTGTTATTCCCTAGGGTCGTTTCATACACCTCTTAGAAACCCGTGCAAGCCATTCCCCATCAGCGCTTGTCCAATATGATCGATATGTTGCGGCGATACAGTTGTATGTTGTCGCACAACGCGAATGTCCCGCGCGAGTTTCTCGAGAGGGTGGCCAAGATAGTTAGCGGAAGTTCCCGCAGCTTCAAGTAGCGATTCAACGACATAAACGCACCCTGTAGTCGCTTCGCTCGCAAGTAAGTGCGCGATCGCGATATCTTCATCACTTAAACGATCACCACGATAACAGATCTGCGTGACGCGCTCGGTATGCTCATAGACTGCAGCACGGTGTCCTCGTATCCTTGCTTCAGCTTTTGCGAGTTGACGCTGAGCAAACGGTCGGTCTTTGAGTTTCTTATTCGCAAACCTAGGCGTCTTGCCATACGCAAGTTCAACAAACGCTTGAATCGCGGCACGTGCAATTCCCAATGCCACAGCGATCTTGTTGAAGGTAAGTCGCACGTTTAGTGGAATCGATAGCTGGTGTGAAACCATGTCTCCATGACCGAGCGTGGCAACGACGTGGGTGTCGGCGACGACCTGGTCGACGATTCGTACATCGTGCGAACCCGAACCGCGCAGACCTGATACGTGCCATGTGTCAATGATTTCAAATTGACCTCTTGGCAAGATGGCGTAGTAACGGCGATCGTCCGAGTCGCCTAGCTCATCGATCTTTCTTACGGTCGCGCCAAAGACGTGTGCATTGTGGACGCCACTTGCGAACTGCCACTGTCCATTAATTAACCAACCTTCGTCGCAGTGATGAGCTTCGCCTACTGCGGCTGTTGAGCTCGCCATGATTACCGTCGGGTCCGCGACGACTTCTGCACAAGTTGCCAAAGACGGTCCTACTAAAGCGAACGTTTCGATGCCGATCATTAAATTCCAGCCCGCACTTCCGTCTGCTCTAGATATCTCTTCGATAACCCGCATTTGAGTTGTAGGCTCAGCATCTGCGCCTCCGATCAACGTCGGAGCTCCCAAGCGATACAGTTGATGAGCCGCGAAAGCTGACGCCACTTCGTTAGGTAGGTGGCGAATTCGGTCCGCTTCATCTGCATGGGAGTGAATCAGGTCCCTAAGTGACTCAGCACGTGCGTACCAGTCGATTTCGTGCGCGTTTGACATTTGCTCGAATTTAGGAGCTCATTTATTAATTTTGGTGTCCACGCTATTCAACTCTTTGAATCGCAAAAACGATTCCTGTCGATTGAAGAGATGATCCTGACCAACAACGTTTTATCTGGAGAATGAAGAGCGACGTAGAACACGTTAATTCTGATGGCGGCAGATCCTTGTTTCGGGTGGTACAGTTTAGGCGCAGAGAGAGTACCATGCGTGTTAATCTAGGTATTAGACGTATGGCGACAGTCAACCAATTGATATGAGCGAAGTTATCTGCCCAAATTGTGGGGCAATGAGGCCCAACGCATTTTGTGGATATTGTGGACAAAACAATCGTGACTACAACGCGTCACTATGGTCCGTTCTGAAAGACGCTATTGGGGAAATGTTCGAACTCGACGGTCGTGTGATCCGTTCGCTTAAGACCATCTTTCGATATCCAGGGCAACTTTCTCTCGCATTTGCGGAGAACCGAAGAGCGAGTTTTGTAAACCCATTTCGGTTGTTTATGTTCACCACGATCCTCTGGTTCTTTCTATTTGGAATTACATTTCCTACACCCGATGGTCGTCGAACAATACAAGACTCGAGTGAGCTAACTGTGCTGGATGAAAGTCAAGCGCGCCGCGGCCCAATTCGCATCAACGTGGACATCGCGCCCGATCGACGTGAGCGATTTGAAACAGAAGTCAATGCGGGACTAGAGATATTACGTTCTCGGCTTAACGGGGACAGAAGTAGAAAGCTCGAGGACATGCTTGCTGCAGACCGTAATGCCCCGCGTCTTGGACCGATTAAGGGCATCGCTCAGCTCTTCAATGAACAACCCGATCTGCCTCTGTGGTTGCAACGACTATTGGCTAATGTAGTTGTCGACGCGGTACATTCTCCGCGGCAATTGATGAATGAACTTATCGATAACCTACCTCTGATGATGGTCGTTTTACTGCCGTGGTATGCGCTCCTTCTCATGCTGTTTTTTGGTAGGGCAGGTAGAAGATTCGTTCATCACGTGGTTTTCGCCATTCACGTGCATTCCGTCAGTTTTATCGTGCTCACGATAGGCCTCCTGACACCTGGGTCTGCGGGCTCAGTGGATAAATCTATTTGGATCCAAGTGTGGGATTTATTCGACCAGGTTGTGTTTCTGGCATTGATGATCCACACGTATTTCGCATTTCGAAGGTTCTACGGCCAAGGTCACTTAAGAACGCTTGTGAAGTACTTTTGTCTTGGTTTTTTCTATGTTTGGGGTTTGATTCCCGCATTCTCGTTCGTGATCGTACTTTTATTAACTGACTATTTGTAGAACACTATGAGAGCGCTCGATGCACGTTCTCAAGTACTTCGATTATTGCGTCAACAGATCGCGCACCGGACTGGAAAATCGCAGTTGCATTGATTGCACCGTACTCGAAACCCCATCCTTCGACTTGATCTGCTCGTGCCTTCACCCGATCCAGATCGCGATAGAACATACGACCTGCGTCGTCACGCGGCGGCACGTCTAGCATCATTTGTAGTCCGAATAACTTGGGATTCTTACCAGCGCTTTCAGCATGACCCAAAACCAACGCCTTGGAACGCAATGCGTCGTCTTCGTCTTCGATCGCATTTGCGAGCCAGCCATCGCCGAGTCGACCCGCTCTTTGTAGTGCGGCATCGCTCATACCTCCTACCCAAATAGGTAAATCAGGTCCTTGAGGAGACTTCGGTTCCATCGCCATGCTCTCAGCGGAATAGTGATCGAACTCATATGAGATCAACTCGTCGCTCCAGCATTTACGCAAAACTTGGATAGCGTCATCCATGCGCCGACCTCGATTCGTGAACGATTCTTCAAGCATGTCATATTCAGACTCCTGCCAGCCAACACCGACGCCGAGTCGAATCCGTCCACCTGACAACGTGTCGATTGTTTGAACTTGCTTTGCGACAAGAACTGGTTGCCTTTGTGGTAATACGAGCACTTCGGTACCTAACCCAATCCGCTCGGTATTACCTGCGATGAAGGCGAGCGTGGTGAGAGCTTCCATAATCGGCATCTTAGATGGATACATGGGCGGTTCCCTAGACTCGGTCGGATAACCCATGATCACGTGATCGAAAATTTCCAATCGGTCATATCCAATATCTTCTATCGCTTTCGCAAGGCGAATGACGTTTTCTGGACCTTCGCGATAGCTAACGCTAGGGAATTCCACGCAGAGTTTCATGTTGACCTTGGGTGATCTCGATGCGCGGGATTTTAGACGGCGCTCGAGTAGATGAACATCCTTTAGGTTCTCCAACGTTTTCTAACATTCGTCGCTCAGTACTTAGTTTTGACAGGGAGTTCTGATGAGAACAAGACTCGGACTGGCGACGTGCTTAATCTGCATTGTCTCGTTAGCTCAGGAAGACACAGACTGGTACCCTTCGAAATATGGCGCGGACGACACGCTGGTTGCGATCAATAACCTAAGTGAGCAAGGTACGGTGAATGCCGCCAAGCTCGTCAAGACCGGAAAGGTCTATCCACTTGGCGTTCTTACTGGGTGGGAAACCCCTGCGTACCCGCCACGAACCTTCTCAATCACGATCCTCGACGGACCAGGCACAGGCGCAACCCAAGGTGAAAACAAGACCTCGGGAAACGATGATTTGCTAGTGACTTGGATGGGTATCGGTAGTCAAATTGACGGACTGGGACATATCGGAATCGATCATGTTTACTACAACGGTTTGAAGGCTGAGGATTTCGTTGGCATGACAGGACTAACGGAGCTATCGGTCGATAGGTTACCTCCCATCGTTACTCGAGGGGTATTGCTTGACATGACCGCCCATTTTGGCGTAGATATGCTAACTGAGGGAACTGTCTTCAATTCTGCCGAAATACAAGCTCAGGCAGCCGCGCAAGAAGTAACGATAGGAAACGGCGATGTCGTCTTGTTCTACACGGGGTGGATCAATCTAACGGGCGTAGACAATGAACGATTGATGTCGGGAGAACCTGGTCTCGGCGTCGACGGAGCGGCGTGGTTAGCAAAACAAGGCGTCGTGGCAGTTGGATCCGACACGTGGGGTCTTGAAGTGATTCCCCATGAGAATGTGGAACTTGCCTTTCCCGTACATCAAGAGTTGCTAACGAAGAACGGCGTCTACATTCTCGAGAACATGGATACACGCGAGTTGGCGAAAGATGAAGGATGGGAGTTTATGTTCGTGCTTGGCCAACCTCGATTTGAAGGCTCTGTACAAGCAGTGATCAACCCGATAGCGATTCGCTGACTACGTCCACTTGCGACTAGGTTGACTTTGCTCTCATTTGAACGTAGCCGAATTGGTAGTAATCAAGCAGATTTAGGGTAAATTCTCTAACCAAAATTCTCATGAATTCGACACTTAGGTGCGTAAGCGGAAAAGCGTATTACGAATAGCACGGAAATTCGGTTGGGGTGCCTTTGGTTAATTAACGAAAACGCGTCGACGGATGTCTAGCAACTTACAAAGCGCAGGCTTGTCAACGCACAGTCCGAATAACGACGATCGACGCGCACATTTCGCTCTCGATTCAGATGGCTAAGTTCAGTGAGAGTAGATCGTCTAGAGTCCGTAGCGTGAAAAAGCGAAATTTGTCGGAAACGCCCGAAAAAGGGTGACATGATGTCGCGTGGGCAACGTTTTCTGTCGTAGTACCCGTGCAAGAAACATACGATAGATATAGAACAGAGTAAAGCATCATCATGCCCAGATAACGCAGAGAATGTTGGTGAATCAATCAGTCGTTCAAAAGTCTCGCACCTCAAATAAGAAGAGGCAGAGGGGATAAGCCTCTGCCTCCTTCAATGCATGAGCGACAGTCCTAAGCGGTTCTGCCCTCAGCCATTGATATTTCCACGATCACCTCCTTTCTAATCAGCCAAAGTTGGGGCAACTTTAACAGATTAGGCGATCTTAATCAAGGTGCGACGGAGGCATTGGTGAATTGTTAGCTTGAAAAGTGCAGTGTGGTTAAGTCCACATTGTAAAGAAAGGGAGAAAAACAGCGCGTGTCAGTTCGTCAAACTCTTACGAGGTCGATAGTGCGACGACGATCGTCCCCTCTGCGGTATGGAGACCTGATTGGTTCTCGTTCCAAACATTCAACTCAACCAGATCTTCACCGTTGTTTTGATAGCGACGCTTGACATTGCCGTATACCGTATTCGTGTCGCCGACGACATTTGGGTGTCGAACACGCGTATCCATACTCTTGATCGTCGCATCATCGCCAGCCCAATCCGTCGCAATTTGACACAACCAGCAGACACGCTGCGGACCCCAATCGAACTGACCAGGCATGTTGCGACGCTCTTTTGCATGTTTCTCGTCATACCGGCCACCGCCACCTAGGTCCTGTGAGTCCTCTGCTTCTAGCGCTGCTCGCGGCGAGCGTCCCGTACCAACGACGCCGTGTGTAAACAGAAACAACTCGGTGACGGTATACGTACCCTTTTGGAGTGTTTCTATCGCTTCTCCTTCGACGACATCGCGCCAAGTTCGTAGCCGGTCACCCCGACGGTTTCGCTCATGCACAAGCGGATCGGGTGCGGTTTCGGTGACATTCGTTTTAACTTCACGGTCGTATTGAATGGTTCGACCGGATCCGAGATTCTTATAGCGCGCCATATTGGTTTTCTTCGTCGCGACCAGTTCCTGACGCTGATTGAAGTACTCTACCATTGCGATACAGATGAGGAAATCACCAATTCGATCGGAGTGCTTACGTGTGGATCCCAAGATACTCTCTTGTGCGCGTATCTTGTCCCCGCGCCAGATCGTCTTGTAGAACGTAATCTCACCACCTGCATAGTTCATTGGGAAGTTGGCTGAGGATAGGCGTCGACCGTCAATGGCGCCGTTAATAGCTGCCGCGATCCCTAAACTCGCGCCATAGATGAACATTGGTGGCGCAGTAATGTCGCCAAAGCGACTTTGTGCCGCGTATTCCTCGTCACGCCAAAGTGGGTTGTAATCACCCACACCATCACCAAAGCGACGTACGTTGTCTAGACTCGCTTCACGAAACCCTCGAGAAGGTAACGTAACGCCCGTACCAGTGTTGTATTCCTCTTCGAATTCATCTAATGTTGTGATTGCTGCTACCACGGCAAGTCTCCGATCGATTCCGCATGTGGATTATGCTGAGCGAACGCGGAGACAGCGTAGCTGTCATACGTCAGGACCACAATATCGTTACGATTCGGTCCATTACGAAAACACTAGGTACATACTGTAAACACGAAACCAAATATGACGAGCTCGACACTGAATTTACCCGGATTGCGAACGCAACCCGCATCCGTCACTCGGAAGATGGCAGCTGCGTTACCAAAACTACGCGAAATTGCGGCACAGAAAGGACTGAAGTTTCATCATCTCGGAGCGGGCTATCCACACCCGGAGGTCACGAATCCAAAATCGTTTATCGAGCGCACGGACCGGTGGTTCGAACATCTGGCTAAGCGGGAAGGTCTTAACGATGCACAAGAATTACCTGAATTCCTTCGGGATGCTTATGCGTATACGGACACGATGGGACCGGTCGGTCCGCGTGAGAGTTTTGCCAGCGTTTACGGTAATGATTGGGGTCTACAGATCGATGCAGGTCGGCTAATCCCAACGATAGGTGCAACCGGTGGAATATCGCTTCTATGTTCGATATTTGAACGCATAGGTGCGGAGATTGCGTACATCACGGACGCGCCGACGTACGCGGGATTTCTCGCAAGAGCGACACTCAATCAACGTGCTTCAATCTACAGTATCCCCATGGATAGGGAGGGTGGAGACCCGGACGCGTTAAGAAATCAAATCCGCGCCGCGAGAGCCGATGGCAAGCTCGTACCGTTTTACTACAGCGTTCCAGACGGACATAACCCGGCGGGTCTTTCGTTCAGTGAGAGAAGGAAGCAAGAGCTGCTACGAGTTGCCGAAGAAGAGAACATCCTGATCGCCGAAGACGCGCCATATCTATACATCAACTACAACGCCGATCGTAAAGCCAATCGACCGTTCTTCGCGATTGATCCTAAGAGAACTATTCACCTGTTTACGGGTTCAAAGATAGGCTTACCGGGACCAAGGATAGGTTTCGCGTATTCGGAAGCTACCGTTCATGTTGAAAACGGACGGACTGCATCGTTAACCGAGCTCCTGCTTTCGGAATCCAGCGGTGCTATTCTGTTTCACAATCCACTTTCGCTACTGTCGTTTGAAGCGCTATTGCGAAACGACGATGGGACGATTCGTGATTCATTGTGGCCACTCGCCGACGAGAAACTCAAGGTTTATCGCGAAAACCGCGAAATCGTATTGAGTGGACTGGCGAAAGGTTTAGGTGACTACCGATCGAATTTCGATTGGACACAGCCTGAAGCCGGTTTTTTTAGTGCATTCACGATTAATCATCCTGGGATACGAGTGGACGATACATTCACGAACGGACTAGTCGAGAAGTATGGGGTTGTTGTAGTACCGATGTATGGTTTCTATCCCGACGATTTTCTACGCCGTTCACCTACTGCCGGGTTCGACCAATTACGCCTGTCATTCTGCTTTACCGAGAGCGCCGGTGACGTGCGTCGGCACGACCTTCGCGAAGCGGTATCCGCGTTTACTCAAGCCATGCTATCTGAATGTGGACTTACGTAGGAGACTTATCTAACTCTTTGAAATAGAAACCTTTTGTGTTGCGGTTCGACCTTCATCGATCACCAACGCTACTCCGCCTCGTGATAACGACGTGTCGTTTGCCGTGACCAATTTCTCACCATCTACAAAGCCATCTATGGTATTGCCTCTTACTGCGAGTTTCAGTTGATACGTCGTTCCGAAATTCACTTCGACCGAAGTTTCATCGAGAATCTGCGTTCCATCCAATTCCTTGACTAACTGAACTTGATTTCTGTCAGTTAGAACTAAGCCGTAATAGCGACGGAGTCCCTGTGTGCGCGCAACTATCCCTGATCGTTTGACGAGATGCGGTGTCACGTCAGCTTCGACAGCGTAGTCCGTCCAATCTCGGCTTCCGTATAGGAGCAGACCAGTACCTTTGTTGTGGATAAGTCGAAAACTCTCAGGATAGAACGGTTGATACGTGTCCACAGCGTTGACCCACGCACGTCCCCACATTGTGCCTTTTCTTCGTCCCAGTTCGAGTTCTGGCATGCCTTCCCAATCGAAGTAGTCCAATCGTAAGGTCGAATCGGACGACGCATTGCTTATTTCAATTCCAGTACTCGATATGGGGTAACCATCCGTTGAGGGCACCTGCCAAGAGAGTACTTGTGTCTCACCTGGTTCTAATCGAATAGTTGGTCCGTGCAATACGACTGTTTGATCTTCTTCATTGAAGACACTTACACAAAGTGAGACTTCTGCACTTGATGACGCTTCTTTGTTGAGCGTTAGTTGAGCCTTTAGGACCTGTCCAGCATTCAGGTTGGGACTCGTCATCAACCCATATCCTCTCCGCTCGAAGTACTTAGCTGTATCAAGTGATTCGATAAAGGTATTTGTAAGTGCGAACGCTTTATCGCCGGGTTTCAATGGATCCAGGTGGATCGCCAAACTACGCGAATCGTCGTTGTTTGCCTGGTTTGAAACTTCGCATTGCGTTCCACGGAATCCTTGTACTGAACCTGGGTACGAGAAGTGGTAGCGTACACCGTTCTTCGGTCGAGCGAAGGATTCACCGTTCAGTTCGCATCCTATTTCAGTGATTCGCTGCGCCTGCGCAGCCGCGTCCGATACGCCGCCACTTGCGTCCGCAGTTGGGAGGTAACAGATATCAGCGAAAGGTGTACGCCAGTCGATCTTCCCGTCAATTCCATCTAGACCGTTCCGAATGCCCATCAAGCAACCGAGATTACCGGAATTACAGTCTGTGTCCCATCCGGCAGTATTTACGATTTTCATTGCCTCACTGAAATCGCCATTACTGTGAAGCAACGACATGATGATCAATCCATGATTCGGCATGATGTGGCAGTTTCCGCCGTACTTGTCGTAGCCGTAGTTTTCTTGGATTTGTCGAAACGTAGCGCGCCAATCGTCAGGATTTTTAGAGTGCCACCGTCGAATATCTCGAATCATCGTCGCAAGCGTACTATCTTCCGGTATCTGATTCAGACCTACTTCGATGAGTTTGTCGATGTCCGATTCGACGAATGCCTGCGCCTCCATTGCAGCTAAGACCTGGGCACCATAAACTGCTTCACCGTCGTGGGAGACAGATCCAGCACGTCGGGCGAAATCTGCGGCGCGGTCAGGATCACCAGGACATACCATCGCCCAACCGTCGATGAAGATCTGTGCCCCGATTTGCTCAGCGACGATTTTACCGTTCGTTTCGATAGCGCCACTCTGAGGCGCGTCGATGCCGTCGCGCAGTCGGAGATAGGCCGTATGCTCCGTGGAATTGCCTAGTCCTCCCCACCAAAGTACCGAACGACCCTCGATTAGGTAGTTAAGCCATGTTTGCCCGATCTGCTTAGGCGACAACTGAGGATCGTAGTCGTAATCTTCTAGCGCGCGGATAAATGTGAATGTTCCAGAGATATCGTCATCAGTGACGATCAACGGAACACCAACTTTGTCATGAACGTAATAGTCGATCTCACCGAGTTGCTCCTCGATTCGGTCGTTGGTCCAACCCTCAAATGGTCGACCGAGATATACACCGATGATCTTGCCGACCACACCGGCATATACACGTTCTGAGTAATCGGCGGGTAGCATCGTTTCTCCTGTGTAACTGACGCGGATAAGATTGAAGGTATAGTCTTTGAATTATCAGCAGGAGTCTCCGGTATGTCAGACAACCTTCAGAACGCATACGAAGTCCTTTCAGCTCGAATTGGCGAATCGTCAGCGCCCACCGACTGGTTTGAGGTAACGCAGGATCGAATAAACGAATTCGCCGATGTCACATTGGACCATCAGTGGATTCACATTGACGAAGAACGTTCGAAAGCGGGTCCTTTCGGAACAACCATTGCACACGGGCATCTGACTCTTTCGATCATGGGTCATTTGCCTCGATCCGTTGTCGAAACAGGTCCTCGTTTGGAGGGACAGAAACTGACGATTAACTACGGATTTGATAAAGTACGGTTTCCTTCACCTGTACCCGTTGGTGCCAAAATCCGTACGCAAAGCACTCTCAAGAGAGTTGAGATTAAGGGTGGCATGATTGAAACTATGAATGAAATCGTCGTTGAGGTCGAAGGTCAGGAAAAACCTTGTTGTGTCGCCGAGAGCTTAGGCCGACTAGTTTTTTAACTCGGATTGACTACGTACTCTAGTGAAGCTCTTTCAATTCGTCGAATCTAGGTTGTCTTGGTTCCGATGACGTCGGTGACTTCATACAAGAACGTACGGATATGGGACGGGGTCGGTGCGACGTACCTACAAGAGACGTCGCTAACAATCGAAGCTGGACAAATCAGTGCCATCGGAGTGGAACATCCTCAAGCAAGAGACTGTTCCGGGTTGACTGTATTACCGGGACTGATCGACAGCCACGTCCACATGACGCTCGATCCGTCAATTCACGATGTGGCGAAGCAACTCGCTCAAACCGACTCTGATATTAGGAAAAAAATGCCAGACCGTGCCGCGCGCATGGTTAAAGCTGGTATTACCTGTGCACGTGATCTCGGTGGCGGAAATTGGCTCGAATTGGAGTTGCGAGATCGGATTCGATCGGGCGAGATTGTCGGACCGCGGTTACTTTGTGCGGGACGTCCAATTACATCGATCGAAGGTCATTGTCATTTTTGGGGTGGTGCTGTACCTAGCACGAGGGAAGCACACGATGTAATCGACTTGAATCGAGAGAAAGGCGTCGACTTGATCAAGATCATGGCAACGGGCGGTATGTTTACTGCGAAGAGTCATCCAGGCCGAGCGCAGTTTACGCAAGATGAGCTAACTGAGATCATTGGTTATGCTCATGATCGAGAATTCGCGGTCGCAGCTCACTGCCATGGAACCGAGGGTATTGCGAATGCCGTGTACGCTGGTGTTGATACGGTGGAGCATTGTTCGTGGATGGACACCGAAGGTCGTCGTGGCGAGTATCTACACGATGTCGTAATGGAAATGGCGTCTCACGATACGTGGGTATCACCTACGGTGAACGCGAATTGGTCTCGATTTGTGCAGTTTAATCCAGGTCATCTTGGAACTGTTCGTCATCAGTTTCGAGAAATGAAGGCAGCAGGCGTGCAATTCATTGCTTCTACGGATGCCGGAATTCCAAACGTGCGACACGACGATCTACCTCGATCATTACCAGTATTTGCGCAATATGCTGACATGCAACCTAACGACGTTTTACGAACTGCTACGAGTAACGCAGCTCATGCGCTTAACATTAACAGCACCACAGGTTCCATCGAAGTCGGACTTGCTGCCGATTTAGTGTTTGTTGAAGGCGACCCCCTGAAGGATTTAGCTGTCCTTCAAAAGCCTGCCTGCGTCGTCGCACAGGGAATCGAATACGAGAGCTAGGAGCTATCCCAATGGAATTTAGAGCCGAGATTCAATCATTCATTGCTGAGAATTGCCCGGAGAGCATCCGCAATCAGGACCAGCAAGCAACACGAGACGACTGGCAAGCTTGGTCACAGAAGTATTTTGAGCAAGGATGGTCCGCACCGACATGGCCCACAAAATATGGTGGGGCGGGTTTGGAAAAACCAGAAATCGCCATCCTTCAAGAAGAGCTGCGTAAGAATCATGCAGTCGTTGGGGTAGGGGGCATGGGATTGACGATGATCGGTCCTGCGTTGCTTGAATTCGGTACTGAAGAACAGTGCATGCAGCATTTGCCAAAGATCGTTCGTCAGGAGATCGTGTGGTGCCAAGGCTATAGCGAACCAGGCTCAGGTTCGGATCTAGCCAGCCTTCAGACGCGTGCTGTATCGGACGGCGACGACTACATCATCAATGGCTCGAAAATATGGACGTCAGGTGCGGATCACGCTGATTGGATGTTCTGTTTAATCCGAACGGACCCGGACGCGCCAAAACATGAAGGTATAAGTTTCATTTTGTTTGACATGAAATCGCCGGGGGTCAGCGTCAAACCAATATTGCTCATTAGCGGCGCCTCGCCGTTCTGTCAAACGTTTCTTGACGATGTTCGTGTACCGAAGAGTCATATCGTTGGCGAGGTAAATAAAGGCTGGACAGTTGCGAAGCGTCTTCTGCAATACGAGCGAACTTCGATCGGTGGTATCGGTGGCGGTCCGCGAGCCAAGACGCTCGACGAAATCGCCAAGGATTGTGTTGGCGTAACGAACGGTAAGATCGCGAATCCAGATTTGCGGGATCGGGTCACTCGTCACCGTATCAATGATCATGTTTTTGGATTGACCACTCGAAGGTCCGGGGAAGAGACTAGAGCGGGTGTAGCGCCGACATTCATGTCGTCTATGTTCAAGTATTACGGGACCGAGCAAAATAAAAATCGTTACGACCTTCTCGTAGAGATGATGGGCGTGAATGGCCTTGGATGGTCGGGTGAGGAATTCGATCAACAAGACCTTGGCGTCACTCGACAGTGGTTGCGCTCAAAGGCGAACTCAATCGAAGGAGGTACATCTGAGGTTCAACTGAATATCATCGCGAAGCGTATATTGGGTTTACCCGACTGAAAATCCCAGCGGACGGGTGATATGGACGCACCCTTAGCCGACGCATCGAGTATCTATACGTAATAAGTAGTGTTGAATAGCACGTTTACGTCCCGTTTATTCGCATTCTTAGAAAGACGGGTTCGTACACCTTTCGCATTCCTAGTGATCGTCAGCATCGCCATGCCGATCGGCATGTCGGTCTGGCAAGCGCTGCTCAATAACTACGCCGTGGAACAGATCGGTATCAACGGTTTTGAAAACGGCGTCATGCAGAGTATCCGGGAGATACCAGGATTTCTCGCGTTCACATCGGTATTCATCCTGTTCATACTTCGCGAGCAAGTCTTTGCTGTCATTGCCTTAGCGGTGTTCGGCTTGGGGATCGCAATAACTGGGTTTCTACCCTCAGTTTATGGACTTTACTTCGCTGTAGTGCTCATGTCGATCGGTTTCCACTACTTCGAAACCGTGCGTCAGTCGTTATCGCTGCAGTGGTTACCCAAACGAGTTGCGCCAAGGCTCTTGGGTGCCCTCATATCTGTGGGTTCTATCACTGCTTTTTGCACATTTCTCGCCGTACTTGCACTCGTGAAATGGCTGGAATTCGACTTTGCATCGATCTATGCGATCGCTGGTGGGATCGTGGTGGCACTTGCGTTGTTTCTTGCCGTCGCTGCACCTCGCTTCAAGTCTCGCGTCGAGCAGCGGAAGCAGATTGTGTTACGTAGTAAGTACTGGCTCTACTACGGATTAACGTTTCTCAGTGGCGCACGACGACAAATCTTTGTCGCGTTCGCAGGCTTTTTGCTTGTTCAACGCTTCGGATTCTCTGTCGCTAATATGACTGCATTGCTGCTGGTCAACCATCTAGTTAACGCACTTGCTGCTGAGCGCATCGGAGCATGGATCGGGAAAATCGGAGAACGTCGCGCACTTACAGTCGAGTATATAGGGCTTGCGGTCATTTTCAGCTGTTACGCTTTCGTCGAAACCGCTTGGATGGCAGGTCTGCTTTACGTGCTGGACCACTTTTTCTTCGCAATGGGAATTGCGATTAAAACGTACTTCCAGAAAATCGCTGAACCAGCCGATATCGCATCGACAGCCGGTGTGTCGTTTACGATCAATCACATCGCGGCAGTGATTATTCCGGCGATCCTTGGTAGTATTTGGTTAGAGTCACACGCAGCGGTATTCCTAATTGGAACGGCCTTCGCCGTATGCTCCCTAGCGTTGGCGCAGAACATCCCCAATTCGCCATCTCAAGGCAATGAGGTCCAGATTGCACCTGCATTCTTGCGTACAAACACCACTTCCTAGGAGTAGTTCATTTCCGTCACCATGACTAATTTACCGCTCGCAGATATCACTGTACTTGACCTGACGATTGCGCGCGCGGGTCCTACGGCAGTACGACTGCTTGCAGATTGGGGCGCAAATGTCATCAAGATTGAACCGCCGCCGGCGAAATCCGGATCGATCACGGGAGGTCGGCACGGACCGGACGAACAGAACCTTCATCGAAACAAACGCGGTTTGTGTATTAATCTGAAGCACGACGAAGGACACGCTCTCTTCGTCGAAATGGTGAAACGAGCGGACATCGTAGTCGAGAACTTTCGTGCGCCAGTGAAACACAAGCTAAAGGTTGACTACGAGACATTGGCTCAATACAACGAGCGGTTGATCTACGCGAGCATATCTGGCTTCGGCCAGGATGGGCCATACAGTGAGCGGCCTGGTGTCGATCAAATCGTTCAAGGGATGTCCGGATTGATGTCGATCACGGGTCACCCGGGAGGCGGTCCCGTTCGGGCCGGTATCGCGATTAGTGACACGACCGCAGGTATGTTCCTTGGTCAGGGCATTTTGTTAGCGTTGCTTCACCGTGAACGCACTGGGAAAGGGCAGTGGGTTCATACTTCACTTCTTGAAGGGATGCTGTGTAAGCTCGACTTCCAAGGTGCACGCTTCACGATGCTCGGCGACGTCCCCAAGCAACAAGGCAACAACCACCCTATGAACTTCCCAATGGGAACATTTACGTGTCAGGATGGCTATGTGAATATTGCAGCACCAACTGAACGTATGTGGGTGAGCTTCCTAGACGCGATTGAAGATTCTTCGTTAAGAAATGACTCACGCTTTTCGACTGCGCGCGATCGCATCAAAAATCGTGACGAGCTCGAAGTGGCAATTAACGCCACTTTGGTGAGTTTCTCCGTTGATGACTTGGTTGAGAAGCTAAATACGAACGGTGTTCCGTGCGGACCCATCCTGGACGTCGGAGAGGGTTTCACAAATCCTCAAGCGAAGCATCTAAAAATGGCTAGAAGTGCTCCACATAAGGAACTCGGTGAAGTCAATCTCATCCGGTCGCCAATCAATATGTCTGCGCACCCACACACTGAGTCGTTTGATCGCGCTGCCCCTAATCCAGGCGAACACACTCGCGAGGTATTGAGCGAGTTCGGATTAGAAACCGATCGCATCGACGCGCTCTACGACGCCGGTACGATCGGTTGAGATTATTGTTGAGTTGAGGTTAACGCAGCAACGACTTCATCGACGCAGGCTTCAGCTTTGAGTCGCATCTCTTCATCTGTTGCATCCTGAATTGGATGTTGGACAAAGACACATTTCGCATCGTCCATACCAAGAGCTTGCGCTTGGGTTTCAGCTGCGTCTACAAATTCTGTTGAAGCGATACTTACTGCGGGGATCCCCTGGATTTCAAACCAGACCGTGTCATGCAAACTGCACGTGGTACAGGACCCTCAGTCAGCCAGCCCTTCGACAACTAAATCTGCGCTCGCTTTGATATTCTGGCGAACTTCTGTTGGCGCTGGTTTCGTAAACGTTGGTTTTTCGAATCGCTTGACCTCTAGTTTGGGATAGCGTTCTGCCAACAGTTCTTCTAAGCGATCCAACAGGATGTTGCCGCGTGGTTTGCGAATGTCAAGCAACGCGAGCCGACCTTCGAGCTGATCAGGACGCGTCGTAATAGAACGAGCGACTGGTCTCCGTTCGTCGGTTGGATCAAGAATGGTGCTCATGCGTAACCTCCTTGGAGTTCACATGTCAATTTTCCGCGACACGGGGATAGACCCCATACTGCCGCTTGCCCAACCGTGAAAAACGGCTGAGAATTTACCCGCTTCAGATCCTGCAACCACGATGTGGATGCGATCCTCTGATGCGAACTTAGGTACTGGTTGAGAGAGCTGCTCTTCCGACATATTGGCTGCTGCTTGGGGCGGTATGCCAACGCCACTCATCGAATCGGCAATGAGATCGCGGAAAGGAACACTTGAAACTTCCTGGATGCGTGCGCGTATATCCGCCTTCGACCAACCATCTCTTTGAATCGTATCTACATGTTCGGGACTGATGACCAAGATCGTATCACCTGCCCGATGCGCTTTAACAGCATGGACAGCGCGCATCGAAAGCGCGAAACTGCCAACTAAAGCTTCAGCAGACCGAGACGTCTGATCGACGATTTGTGCCGGTCCACTAGACATCGCGAAGATCGAGACTACTGAATCGTCGGGCTCGAATCCTCGTTCGACATGAAGTGGTTCCCATGCACTCCGTTCCTCCCATTCGGGGAAACACATCGTGTATTTC
This sequence comes from Gammaproteobacteria bacterium, assembly GCA_026707905.1. Taxonomy (GTDB): domain Bacteria; phylum Pseudomonadota; class Gammaproteobacteria; order Pseudomonadales; family Azotimanducaceae; genus Bin55. The sequence goes on from JAPOVY010000091.1 coordinate 28,205, forward strand.
ATGGGATTCCCGAGCGTTGAACGTTCGGTTCCACCTGGCTTTGCGCCACCGATATTTCGAACCGCAAGTCGAACAGCCCGACCGATCGCAGAATTTGCGCGCGTTCCTTGCCCAAGCGCGGACAGCTTCATGTTCATATCTAGCGTATGCCGCACTGGACCGTTCAAGACCATGACAGGCGTGCCGCCCATGGTTGTCGCGAAAACTCCGTGGCAGTTAAATTCATCAGTGCACATCGCTTCGATCGTTGCGAGAACTACAGGTAGATATTCGGGCTTACAACCAGCCAAAACGGCGTTAATCGCGATCTTTTCAACTGTCGCTGGCGCTAGATTTGGTGGGATGGTAGCCACGACCTCTTGTGGATCGCGATCCGTACCTCCGATCATTCGAATGACACGTTCTGGCGTAGGTGGTACGACCGGTAAACCGTCTGTGAACCCTTGATCGAACAAGAATTCGTGGACGTCATCGTGAGACGCAATCTCTATTCGCCGCGCTCGAAGAGGGCTATTCTCTGCTTCTGCTCGTAGGAGCTCCGCAATGATGGGATCTTGAGTTAGCGATCCACAACCTGGGCGCCAGTCGGGGAGCGCGCTCCAGTCAATCGTCACGTCGCCAATGTCTTCAGTTAGAAGCTCTCGCCACTCAGATTTATCGAATCCAATGACTTCCTTAATCGGTTCGCCTACATCGTCGAGTAGCAAGGCATGCGGAACGGTATCGAGTTCGTATGCGAATGAAACGATGAGCGTCGAGTCGTCAAGGACTGGTACTGACAAGTCGTGATTCTTGGCGAGTATTTGGTTTCCATCGGATGTTTGTCCAACAAGCAAGACATCGGTATCGCCGTCCCGGTGCGCTACTTCTAAAAGTGGCGCTATCAAATTGCAGGTCGGGCAGTCTTCCTTAACGAAACACAAGAGTGTTCTCGTACCAGTTGGGACACTATGGTCGGTACCCTGAAGATCCGGTAGTGTAAACGGCTGAACGGCTGTCATATCGATGACCTAGTGGACTTCAGCTGCATCTCCCCAAGCTTTCTTTAATCGTTCAAAATCGAATCCGTCTTCTTGAGCCGCATTGATGATGACACGTTCTCGACGCGCTATCGCAGCTGCGGCGTCAGGTACTTCGTGCGCTTTGTCCATCGGTATGACTACGGCGCCGTGTTGATCCGCGTGGATTAGGTCGCCGCTGGTTACTCTCATACCCGCAACGTTGATGCCACCTCCATAAGAGACGGGATGTACGAACGCGTGTGACGGACCGATGCGATCGGCAAGCATCTGAAAACCGGGCGCGATATCGGGTATGTCGCGGACACTACCGTCCGTAATCAAGCCGACGCATCCCAATCCATTGTGAATATTGCTATTCACTTCGCCCCAATACGATCCGTAACCACGCGATTCACCATCCAGGTCTTGGATCACAATGATGGCGGGTTTTGGACCGTCATCAATGTATTGGTAATACCCATGTTGCATGTCTCGAGCGGCTTCGCCGCGATTGTCAGATGGGTGCATTGCTCGTATGCACGCTGTACGTGCGTAGCCGACCATACTTCCTAATTCCGGTCGTGTACAAACTAGTGGGTGCGTTGTATAGCCGTAGCCGCGGCGCTGAGGTACGACCGACTCAAGCGCATTGCATACTGTTGGTGTATCTAATTCTTTGAGTTGCTCGATTAGATCGTCAGTGACGGTCGTCATTTGTGATTTGGTCCTTATGTTGTACCGTAGGAAGGTGAGAGTATGTTAGCGATTGAGCATTGCATTTCTTTTCCCGTTTTTAAGGACGCATAGAGCCCTTCGAGACAAGGGTGTTTGTAAAATTGCCGCCGCTATCAAGTGGGTGTTTAGCTCAGCTGGGAGAGCGGTGGCCTTACAAGCCACAGGTCGCAGGTTCGACCCCTGCAACACCCACCACTCGCATTCGTCATAATGTTTGCGAAGCCGTCTCGGAGCGGTAGTTCAGCTGGTTAGAATACTGGCCTGTCACGCCAGTGGTCGCGGGTTCGAGTCCCGTCCGCTCCGCCATTCACGACCTAACTCATTGTTTTAATTAATATTTTTAACTTTATTCGCTCTTCTATGCGATGCGTACTGCATCAAGTTATAGCTCGTCGTACGATAGTTTCTCAAACGAAACGATCACACGTTAATACATATAGAAAAGTCACTTTGTCCTCGCGCAAGTGAAAACAAAAGTACGCCCCCGCACGCTGTTCCGAACCATCCGCTGGTGACGTTACAACGTACAATCGCAATCTGAGTCTGCGTCGCGTAGTAATCGCCATCATTGTGAAGAACTCTAATGTAAATCCCGTAATAAGACTCGCATCACTTACGCTCGAGACGTTCGAGAGAGGAAACGCGTATGGTAGTTCGGATGCAAGAGTTTCTAACCACATCGGACTTGAGCAACTTGGTGCATCGTATACAGAAGTACCTCCCGGCAAATCATCTTGTCCATTTCATGTACACCATGTTGATGAAGAGATGTTCGTCATACTTGAAGGTAAGGGACGATACCGGTTTGGTTCCACAGTTTACGAGGTCGAAGCGGGTGATGTTCTTGGAGCACCGTGCGGTAGAGCGGAGTTCGCACACAAGCTCACAAATACCGGAACACAGACGCTGAAGTACTTAGCAATCTCGACTTTGGCACGAACAGATGTCTGCGAGTACCCCGATAGCGGCAAGTTTGCCGTTGGGACACGAAGTAATGAGCCTGAAGAATTCGGTTATATCGGACGCGATGACGACCCACTCGATTACTGGGAGGGTGAACCAGACAGTGCATACTGAAGCGACTGCAATCCGCTAGTAAGCCCTATGCTCACTATGGAAACGTTTGACGCTTGATTCAGATGTGCTATGACTTTCGACGCATCCAGTGTCGAAGTCAGTCCTGTGAGTAGTTGTCTTGGCCTACTCAGGCTAATCAGGACGATCCGCGTTGGCTTTCCGTTTTCATTACACGTTGTATGTGAAATTGGTGCGTGTGACCCGCAAACCTACGCCGTTGACTAGCGAGCAAACACACGGAGCTATTGACCTATCGTGAAGGAATATAAAAGGGAATTACATCGAGAACTTGACAGCGACTTAGAGTTTTAATCGCCGGCGAATATTAGCTTCCATTGCTTCGGTAAGATCTTCGTTCTCGGACAAATACAGGAATATGACGTACTTACCGTCCTTGATCACTAGGTACTGAGAGAACACACCAAACTGTCCTTCCACCTTGAAGAACCGATCCTTTTCAACTGTGCAACCCCGACTTCGTAGTTCCTCTAAGAATTTTTCGATTTCCATTAAGCAGCTAGCAGCGCAACCCTATCCAATTGTGGTGACGTAGCAACTTCAACTCCAGTGAGATTTTTATCGACGGGTATATCGATCGCACTTTCTGAATCGATTAGATCCCAATATTCATCCGGCGCACGCCCAATCATTTCGAAAGGGGTTTTGTCTTGCTCTTCATGGTACGCTATTTCGGCAGCAAAGACATACATGAGTGCCACGAGTGCGTCTCTTATAGTTTTACCTTG
>JAPOVY010000005.1 GCA_026707905.1 Gammaproteobacteria bacterium
TGTTGAAGCGGCAATAATCAGGGATTCTTAGCGGAGCGAGCGTGTCTCAAGAAACGACCAATGCGCATACACGAGAGAGTTCATTGGAAACCATCCAATACAGGTTAGTTCACGATACCACGCCACTAAGCGTAGTGTTCGCCGTTTGTATGACGTTGTCAATCTTTGGCCAAGATCAGGAACCGGATCGCTTCATCGAAATTGACCGTGACAGATTTGCTTTTCCCGACTTAGAACTGTCTCGCGAAACTTCGAAGTCACTCTCGACGCTAAAGAACGACTGGGTTTTTACAGTGTCTCGTGAACCAGATCGGCAGGTCCTTCGAGCGGAATCAGGAGAGAGGCTTGTCACGCAAACCATCACTCGGAATGCCGTACATAAGCGGTTCGTATTCGATCTAAAACGTCAGCGTTTTGAACCAATGCGTCAAGAAATCCGGATCGAACGCGCTGATGAGGGTGCACTCCGACATATAGAAGAAATGACGGGCGTTTCTCGTGTTAAGCGTTATGAAAACCTCGGCATCTCTATCGTAACGATCGATGTCGACGTAAATCCTATTGAAGTTTTGCGGACCTTAAAGGACCAGTTCGCGCCTATCGAAGCCCGAATTCTCACAGGCTTCTTCGATGATGAACCTATGTAGCAGAGCTACGACTTGATCGGAATTTTCCAGGTTCTCGCTCGTACCTTGCACTCCTCGTTTTTTCGCTATTGTGTAGCCGTATTCGCGATTTGCGCAATAGTGCTCGAGATTCATGGACAAGAATCACCAACACATCACGACGACCGTGTGTCAGTTACATTCTCGGCGGACGAAGAGACGATCGCGGAATTCGAGCAGGATGCGATCTATCTTACAGTCGCTTCCGACGAAAGGGTGTCAGATCGCCTCGTGGTTCAACTGAAGTTAGGAGGAACCGCAACACGCGATTTAGACTATGAAATCTCTTCGACGCACGCCATTCTTGACCGAGGCGAAGACAAAACCTTCATCCGAATAGAGCCACTGCGGGACTGGATATGGGAGGGAGATGAATCGATTCAACTTGAAATTGAGTCGTTCCTCGGAGACGGACAGATTGGTTCACCTTCTCAAGTTGCGATTACCATCGAGGACGATGAATTCGAACCTAGTGAAGGTGAATCGGATTACCGTGAATTGCGTTATCTATCGGATCTTTATGTTTTCAGCTACATGCGAATCACGGACGAACGAATCTCAGTAGCCGTGCTTGTAGTCAATCACGGTGCTGTTCGGTCGGAGCGGTCGGCCGTGACGCTCGAACTCGCAGATAGTGCCTCTGGCGAGAGAGTTTGGCATAGTGCGAGGCGGCTTGTTCCTGAGCTCGAACCGATTGGGTCAGCTTCGGGTGATTATTTCTGGGGTGAATTTGTCCATATCCATCTCAGCGGCTTAAGACCCGATACGACGTTTTACGGTGAGATCTTGCTTGAAACCTATGAAGGAGAAGCATTCACGTTCAACAACGACGATAACTTTGGTTTCTATATCAACGAAGACGGACTCGTACAAGCACGTTGCGAGTATGAGACAGCTAGTCTTTCAACGGGTACGGATCCACTATTAGCTGAACAGTGGTACATTGAGAATACAGGTCAACGCGCATTTTCTCTCAATCGCGCGCGATACGGCGAAGACCTTCATATGCACGACACGATAGCTGACGGTGTTACTGGAGACGGCGTTCAGATCGCGATAGTGGACACGGGTCTGGAAATATGTCACCCGGATTTAGTCGAGAACATCGAACCGAATGCATCTTACAGTTTTGTGACTGATGAAGCTAGCTCGGATTTCGTATTCGGATCAGAAACTTCAGACCCTTTCAATCCAAATATCTATGGCGATCACGGCACGAGTGTCGCTGGATTGGCGGCAGCGACGGCAAACAACGCGATTGGTATTCGTGGAATCGCACCGAGTGCGAAATTACGAGGCTTCAACTACCTGATCGAGGGTTCCGACGCTTCCGAGTTTGCTAGCTTAGGTGCTAGTTCAAGCGATCCAGATTCTTCGGATGTCGACATATTCAATATGAGCTACGGTTCGACTCGCTGGGGAGATCCTGACACAGACGTATATCAACTGTTTGAATACGGCACGACAGAGCTGCGCGACGGCAAAGGCGCGATCTACGTTAAATCTGCCGGTAACGGCTGGTTTAGTTGCGACGCGATTTCGCATCGGATTCATCGGGATATAGGCTGTAATAGTGCAGGTTTGGACTATAGGAACAGACTACCGTATCTCTTGGTTGTCGGAGCCCTTGACGCTGACGGCAAACCGGCACCGTACTCAAGCAGTGGTTCGACGATATGGATTTCCGCTCCCGCAGGATGGTGGGGGCGCAATCAACCAGCTCTTCTCACAACTGATCAGATTGGCCCACACCGAGGCTATCACCTTTTCGGTTCGCATGGTTTGCGTCCGGACGATGAGTATTCGGATGGCGACTACATCAGCACGTTCAACGGTACCTCGGGTGCTGCGGGCATCGTTTCAGGTGTGGTCGCGCTCATACTTGAGAAATACCCCGAGTTAACCTGGCGCGACATTAAGTACGCCCTCGCAAACACTGCACGCCAGTCGTACGTGGCAACCTCAAGAATACGCGCCGCAATAGGTGAGCACGTCTACACATTGAGCCACGAATGGCAACTAAATAACGCAGGATACGCATATCACAATCGCTATGGATTCGGGACACTCGACGTTGATCAGGCGATGGCGTATCTGTCGAAATACGTGCCGGATTCGCTCGGAGTATTGAGTAAAACAGAATGGCTTGAACTACAAGATTTCGAACCAGTAGAAATCCCGGATGGCAGGGGCGATGGGGCGGTGGTCGAATTGGACGTTCAGACGACCAGAAATTCGGAGACGTTATTGGAAGCGGACTTAGAAGCATTTAGGTCGTCAAACATCGAGATGGTCCACTTACAGATCGAGTTAGCTCACGATGATTTGCGTCATTTGGGTATTACTCTGATTTCGCCATCGGGAATGGAGAGCATCGTGAACCCAATCTTCAACGATGGGATGCCCCGCAAAAGTACAGAATCTCGAACACTAACGCTTGCGTCGAATGCCTTCTACGGTGAATCTCCAGTAGGGATCTGGCAAGTAAAGATTGTCGACGCGATGTTGGGTGAAACAGGATCTGTGAACGACGTGAAACTGCGGTTCTACTACGGGACACATCCGTAAGCCGTTTCTTTTTGCAGATATTCGTGTAACAACGCTACGGAAATCTAGTCAAAAGAATGAGTTTTTTACGATAAACGGTAAGCCGGCTCGCGTATTCACGCTGAAGCGATTTTGTTACACACCGACTTAAAATTGAACCGATATCCAGCCAGTGGTAACGTCTGAGCGTGAGCGACGTCGACGAATACCCGCAGAATACGGCCAATACTGACGCACAGGCCGCAAACGGTGCGTCGGTTACGTCTATGCGACCACTACCATTCGGTTTCGCGCGCCGATTTGGTGTACTGATCGACTACCAGAACGGCAGTCCCGTCGTTGTCCACAAACCACCGCTAGATCTATCGGTGATTGCCGAAGTGCAACGCTTTCTCAACACGACCGTGCAGTTCCACGCCGTCAGCGACGATGAATTCGACGTGCTACTTTCGGATTCTTACGCTGATTTGAATTCCGACACGCGTCAAATCGTCGAGGATCTAGGTGAGGAGATCGACTTGGCGGCGCTTTCTGAATCTTTGCCTGATGACAGTGATTTATTGGAGCAGGAAGGCGACGCTCCGGTCATTCGATTGATCAATGCGCTTATTGCCGAAGCGCTCCGCGAAAACGCCTCGGATATTCACATTGAGACTTTCGAAACAAGCGTTCGCGTTCGATTTCGCATCGACGGGGTGCTGCGAGAGGTCGGGACGCCAAAACGTGCGCTCGCGCCGCTCATCGTATCCCGTATCAAAGTCATGTCGAAGCTCGACATTGCGGAACGCCGTGTGCCGCAGGACGGGCGAACCACGGTTAGGATCGGTGGTCGAGAACTTGACGTACGTGTCTCGGTCATGCCAACAGGCAGCGGTGAACGGGTCGTACTTCGACTACTCGACAAACAATCTGATCGTCTAACGCTCCCAGCACTCGGCATGGACGATGAGACATTAGCGGGTGTTCGTGAGCTCATGCGTGCGCCGCACGGGATCTTCCTTGTCACGGGTCCAACAGGTAGTGGTAAAACCACGACCCTCTACGCCTCACTTTCTGAATTGGATACGGATGTACTCAATGTTCTCACGGTTGAAGATCCGATCGAGTACAACCTTCATGGTATCGGACAGACCCAAGTAAACACCAAGACGGGCATGACCTTCGCAGCAGGTCTAAGGGCGATGTTGCGGCAAGATCCCGATATCGTGATGGTCGGTGAGATCCGCGACTTTGAGACGGCTGAAATCGCGATTAGATCAAGTTTGACGGGACATTTAGTCCTATCGACGCTCCATACAAATACCGCGATTGGCGCCGTGACGCGTCTCGCTGATATGGGTCTGCAACCGTACTTGCTTTCTGCTAGTTTGATTGGCGTATTAGCTCAGAGACTTGTGCGAGTACTGTGTACCGAATGTCGTGAGCTAGCAGAGCCAAATGCGTCCGAAGTCGCCTTTCTAGGTATCGATTCAGATCACCAAATTTACCGTGCAGTTGGTTGCGAAACGTGCCACGGATCGGGATTCCAAGGACGAACGGGTATATACGAGCTGATCACGGTTGACAACGAACTCCGCGATACCATCCATGAGAGCTCCTCCGAACAGCTTCTAAAGCAAGCTGTACGCAGTAAAACCGGCACGATTCGCGACGACGGGCGTCGCAAAGTGTTAGCTGGGATCACCACGGTTCAGGAAGTACTCCGCGTTACTCTGGACGACTGATCGTGACTGCATTCGAGTACGTCGCGCTCAACGAAAACGGCAGCGCAAAAAAAGGGATCCTTGAAGGCGACAGCAGCCGTCACGTACGTCAGTTACTTCGCGAACGTGGATTAACTCCTGTTGATGTCACCGTCACGCGACCAAACGTCCAGACTGGTAGTTGGATTCAATGGTGGCGTCGCATTCCGCCCATGGAGTTGGCTCTTATTACTCGCCAAATTGCGACCATGGTCGGCGCAGGATTAGCAATTGAGGAAGCCATCCAGGCAGTTGCACAACAGTCTAGTAGTCGCAAAGCGACTTCCGTGCTCATGACCGTGCGGGGGAATGTCATGCAAGGGCAATCACTTAGCTCCGCGCTTGGCGAGTTTCCGCAGACATTTACGCCGATGTTCCGTGCCACTGTCGCTGCCGGTGAGCAATCTGGCTATTTAGATACGGTGCTCGAAAACCTCGCAGATTACTTAGAACGTTCGTATGAAACTCGCCGAAATGTCGAAATGGCGCTTTACTATCCGGTGATTTTGCTCGTGTGCGCCATTGCGATTGTGATTTTGGTGATGACCTACGTCATCCCGGACATCGTCGAAGTCTTCGATACGTCAGGTGCAACGCTCCCGGCGATCACAAGTGCACTCATCACCGCGAGCGATGTACTGCGTGCGTACGGATGGATCATGTTGGTAGGTCTCATTGGTTTCTTCACGCTCTTTCAATTCGCGCTACGGCAAGCCAGTTTTCGGTTGGGGTGGGATCGTTTCAAACTAGGAGTACCAGTACTTCGCTGGCTGGCTCGAGCGACGAGTGCGTCGCGCTACGCGAGCACGCTTGCCATCCTAGGGAAGAGTGGTGTGCCACTCGTTGAGGCGATGCGGATTGCATCCGAAGTTGTATCGAACGTTTGGATTAACTCGCGATTGAGTGAAGCGGTCGCGAAAGTGAGTGAAGGATCGTCGCTTCGCAATGCACTAGAAGCGACAGGGAACTTCCCCCCGATATTTCTTCACATGATCGCGAGTGGTGAATCCAGTGGTACGTTAGACGAGCTGATGGCGAAGGCTGCGGATTTCCAACAGCGAGAGCTTGAAAGACGTGTGGAAACGCTTGTACAACTCTTTCGACCTTTCATGCTTCTCGTCATGGCAGGAATCGTGTTGCTTATCATGCTAGCAATGTTGCTACCGATCCTCAACATGAACGCATTGGTGCTCTAACTTGACGATTCGAGAAATCAAGTACGCACGTGAACGCGGCTTTACACTACTGGAAATCATGGTGGTCGTGATCATCATCGGTGTATTAGCCGTTATCGTTGTGCAAAACGTATTGCCTCAAGCCGACAAAGCACGAATCACTGCGGCGAAGGCGGATATCCGAACGCTCGCGGCGGCGCTCGACACCTATCGCTTGGACAATAGCTTTTACCCGTCTACGAACCAAGGACTTGAAGCGCTGGTATCGCAACCGAGTGGCTCACCGGAGGCACGTAATTGGGGACCCGAGCCTTATATGCGCAAACTACCCGTCGATCCATGGGGTAATACCTATGTCTACACAAATGAGGGTTTCGTGTTCGAGATTGTTTCGCTCGGTGCGGACGGCGAGGAAGGGGGTGAAGGTGTCTCCTCAGATATCAAGTTCTCGGAACTTTAAGAACAGCATCGACTAGCTCGACCGCTATGCGTCTACTGAGACGATATCAGACCCGACAACGTACCGGATTTTCGTTACTCGAGCTCCTAACCGTACTCATCATCATCGGCGTACTCGCTGCGACGATTGTTTTGACGTATACCAGCGGCACTGAAACCCGTACGCTGCAAACCCATGCAGAGCGATTTATGCTCACCGTCGAACTCGCACGTCAGAAGTCGACGCTTAGCAATGAGATCTGGGGCGTGAAACTGCGACCGTCATCGTATGAGTATCTACGGCTCTTGGAAGATAACAACTGGTATGTCATCGATGAAAATCCATTTCAGCATCGATCAATCGGCGATGACTACTGGATCCGCGGGCGATCGATCGGACAGCCGGAGAACCTGCATCCTGACGCAACGGAAGGCGTCGTACCGGATTTCGTGATTTATCCAAACGGCGAGATAAGTCCTTTCGAAGTCACGCTTGTCAACCGAGTGACGCAGCTCGAACGATTTGTAATTAGTGATGGCATTCAACGAGCGATCGTCTCGACTCAACCGTATCAACCTCTGGCGAAAACCGATGAGAGTTAAGCTGCGAGGACGATCGAGAGGTTTTACCTTACTCGAAATGATGGTTGCGATCGCGATTCTTGCGGTTGCGTCTGCAGCGGTGTTCTTTAGTAACTCTGAAGCGCTGCAAGCTCAGGCTCGTCTCGAGGAACAAACAATTGCCCAATGGGCGCTCGCGAACCAGGTCGCGTATTACCGGCTTGCCCAACAGATGGAATCCGGCGCGCTCCACGCAATGACGAACGCGACGTTAAGTCCGCAACGCATGAATGTCGGAGGCTATGACCTAGAGGTTTCTGCGACTGTGTTGCCATCTGATGTTTCCGGCGTGCAACACGTACGCTGGGAGGTCTATCGAATCGTTGACAACGATCCGATCGGTCCGATTCGTTCACTTACGGCTTGGGTACGAGTAGCACGATGAGACTTCGTGGCTTTACGTTGCTGGAGATGGTCGTGACCGTTCTGATCTTTGGAATCGTTGGCGTTCTAGCAGTGCAACTCCTATCTCAGTCCATTACTACAACAGAGAAGGTGATTCATCGAAGTACCGTACTAAGCGATTGGCACCGTGCCATGAACATCATCGAACAAGATTTGTTGCAGATAAACGATCGCGTAATCCGCGATGAACTCGGTGACTATCAACCGAATCTCGTCTTGGATACATCCGGTCAGATCGAATTCACGCGCAACGGATGGCAGAATATCCTTGGCCATCAACGCTCTGAGCAACAACGGGTTTCGTATTTCCTATACGAAAGTCAGCTGTTTCGACGTTACTGGAACGTACTTGATCGTGCCCAGAATTCAGAACCTATCGATCAACTACTGCTACCAAACGTCCACTCAGTCGAATTTGAGGTAATTGACCGAACGGGACGCGAGCACTATTTCTGGCCTCCCAGCTCTTATTCTGATGTTGAGGAAACGTTCAGTCCGCTAGTTGCCATTCGAGTCACCTTCGATATGCCGCAGCTCGGCACGGTATCTCATCTATGGCTTGTGCCCATGGGTATGAGATCGGTGTTTGCGAACGAGAGGGTCGAGTCTTGATCGGTACGCAACGCGGCATCGCACTCATCAGCATATTACTAATGGTGGTGTTGTTTAGTGCATTGGCATTTCAGCTGTATTCACATCAAACGATGGTTACTGCTCAGACTCGCATCGGGCTATCAGCGAATCAAGCGAGGTATTCCCTTCTAGCAAGTGAAGCCTTAGCTCAAGAGTTGCTCTACGTGGACTGGCTAGATGAAGATGGGCGGATACGGGACGACATGGCAGAACCTTGGGCACAGCCACTTGCTCCGTTAAACACCGTGTCCGGTGATGTACGTGTTCAAATCGTCGACCTCAGTGGTAAGCTAAATCTGAATTCGCTCGCTGGTGTTAGTAGCAAGGAGTCGACGAAAGCACTCAGCTACATACTTAACCGCATCGGAGTTAGTTCGGAACTGACACCGGTATGGCGAGATTGGATTGACGCAGATGATCAGCGGTTCCAAATTGATGGTTATCAGGGGCGTGAAGAATTGGATTGGCTAGGTAACGACACACCATTTCGTACGCCCAATCGATTAGCGGGTCATTTGAGTGAAATTCAAGTGCTCGCGCCATTTACGCCAGAAGTCTATTCAGAATTGACGTTACTCGCTACCGTGTTGCCCACAAACGTGTTGAAAATCAACGTCAATACAGCCCATCCCGAAGTGTTGAACTCACTCTTGCCACCAACTGGCGCGAAAATGTCGCCGCGCGGTGGCGTTCGCAATTTCGGATCCGTCGAGGCATTTATCGATCTTCATAGCGGTTTCTCCGAAATACGCGATCAACTAAGTGTTCGTAGTGACTTCTTTGAGGTACGAGCGACGTTAGATAGTCCCGACCTTCGTATGGATATGACTAGCCAGATATTTCGCGATCCCACGTCTGGAGAGTGCCGAATCTACGCTCGAGATTTTGGCTCACGACATATTTGGGAAAGTTAGTGCGACGTTAGTTGATGGACATACTCTACATAGCCGTTGGTGACACGGATCCGGAATCGTCTGTTCGTTGGTGGGTGTGCGAAGACGCTGAGATTTCGGCATCGGGAACGGGCTCGCTCGTAAATGTTGAATCTGAAGCGACTGAACATGCCAAGGAATCAGCGAAGCTCGATCCGGTTGTACTACTGCCCGATCGAGAGGTACTCTATATCGAAGTCGAAATCCCGGGTCGGAGTCAGGCTAGGGTTCGCCAAGCCGCACCTTTTGCTGTCGAACCTCACCTTACTGAAGAGATTGACGATGTGCACATTGCACTTGGCGACGTCAAGCAGAAAGGTACGGTACCATGCATGGTCATCAATAAGGTCCGATTTGAAGCGTACTTGTCGCTCTTCGAAGAAGCGGGTATTCAACCGCGCGTTATCACGACACCTGGTATGTTGGCTGACCCGTTAGATGATCTGCTCTTGATCGAGTTGGGTTCTGCCATCACGATGAGAACGTCGAACCAGCTTGCGGTTGTTTCACCGGGTGTGCTCGCGCAGACTCTATCGACCACGATGTCAGTCGAGAACGAAAGTTCCAGTATCAATTGTGTTGGCACCGAATCGCTGTTAAACGCTACCCGTCAAGCGATTGATCGTCTTGAATTAGATGACATTGAGATCAACCTACTCTCGTTTGAGTCGTTGCTTGCGGGCGTTAAAGAGCCAACAGGTTTACTGAATTTGCAGCAGGGTTCATTCGCGACTAAAGATAGTGGTGTGATGATTCGCCAGACGCTCAACAACACAGCTATGGTCGCTGGTATCTGTGTGGTCGTTGCGTCTGTGATCCTCTTCGTACAGGGGCTCTGGGCCGATCTTCAAACTAACTATCTTCGTGAAGAAGCACTCGACATCTATGAGTCGGTCTACAACACTCGGGAGACCTCTGGGAATCCTGTCTTTCGCATGCAAGAAAGACTCGGCGCACGCGTTGACGAACAGAGTAAATGGTTGAGTCTGCTTGAGAGCGTGGTAGGGGCGACGGCTGATGTCGAGATACAGAATCTAGATTTCAACGAATCCCAAAATAAGATGGGAATTGCGTTCTTTGCAGACAGCTATCAGGAGTTCGAAACAATTTGCTCCCGAATTGAAAATCTTGGCATGACCATCGAAGTAAATGTCGCAGAGCAACAAGCCAATAGAGTTTGGGCACGCGTTACGTTGTCAATGCCATGAACTGGATACTGAAATGGTTTCCTTCGCTCGCGCCGCTGCATAGGCGTTTTACTTCGGCGAGCTTGCGTGAACGAGTTCTCGTAGGGATGAGCGTCTATTTACTGATCGCAGTGTTTCTTTACTACGCCATCCTTGAACCAGCCATCGGGTTTCGAGCTGAAAAACAGCGTGCACAAGTCACAGCATCGAACGGCTTGAATTGGATGCAGGCGAACCAAGCGGAAGCGAGGCAACAAGGGAGTGCACCGTCGCCGATTCGCAACGAGAGTGAGTTAACAGTGATTTCAAGTAGCGCAGAGTTGCACAATGTCACCATCAAGCGTATGCAACCTGGCGACAACCGAATCAACGTTGAGCTCTCTGGTCAGGAGTATCTAGCGGTCATCCGATGGTTGATTGCACTCGAAACCGACCACGGCATCGAGCTAATCGATATTCGGTTGGACAAGACTGGTGAAGGTATCGTCAATAGTCGACTAACGCTGCGCTAAATCTTGCGTCGTCGCTTGGCGAAGCGCTAGTTCATCATTTCGATGGCTTGTTGCCGAACGGCTTCTTCGATCTCCCACATGATTGCACGGTTCAAGTGGAACGACGCTTTGTTGTTGTTTCCGATTTGCCGATAGGCGTCCCCTAGAAACAGATTGATTCGAGCATTCCATGGCAATCGTTCATACGCGACTTTTAGGTAGTTAAGACCGTCACCGGCGCGAGCGGAACGTAATAACGAAACGCCTAACCCGAACGCAGCGTCCACCCGCATCGGGTCTCCGTTTAGAGCGTGCCGATAGTGTTGGGTGGCAATGCGCCGAAGATTTGCACACTCCTCCGTATAAACGTCCAAGCCGGTGTAACTAAGTAAGTCGCCCATTCGAATGTGCGCATCCACGTTCTTAGGATCTCGCTCGAGAGCGATCGTGGTTCGTTCATAAGGCGATTTGGAATCTAGATTAGGTAGATAGGACAGCAGCACTTGAAACATTGGGTGTTCAGCGTCAATCTTCGTTCCCCTGTTAATGTGATACATCGCGCGCTTTGGATTGTTGCGGACTAGCAGACTAGCAAGCAGAATCCGAGCGTCCAGTTCAGACATGCAGATTGGTTCACCCACGGGGGAAAGTGATTCAGCATCCACGTCAATTCGATAACTCAAAGGACGTGTCTTGCGGAAATGGTTGACGAGTGTGCGCATGAAGTGATCCGGTTCAACACCTGCAACTCTCGGCAAAAGCTCACTCGGGCGTGCGCCGTTACTGATGTCAATCAAAATACCGTCGACTTTGTCGCGCATGGGATTGCCGTTTACGTCGTACCCGTGGTGCAGGAAGTGCGTGACAGCGTGTGCGAACTCATAATGCGCAGCATAGTCGTGCTCGTGCCAATCGAGTCTAGGAACGCCGTCGACGATAGTGCGCCATTTCGGTTCATTACGTCGTATTGCTCGAATCATGCGGCGAACATTTACATCGCCGACCGTCGCCCGATTTCCTGCAATGTCAACCATCCCAAGATATTGCGCGAAGCCCTCTTCATACCACATGGGTATGAAATGGTCGTAGCGACTCCTGGAGATGTAGTGCGTGTACTCGTGGTATGCGACTTGATTGGGTAGCGTTGTATGGACGGCGAGACCGAAAGCAAGGACGTGCTGCCGCATGGAGGGCTGCATGAATCCGATGAATTCATCCGATTGGAACTCAGCGACGAACGCGTCGATATCCTCGAATGCGACGATCTTTAACAGCGAGCGTTTCGGGAATTCGCCGGGTACCAGATCCACTGCAATTGAATGTAGCGCTTGAAGCGATCTAGCAAGTGTTACCATCTGACGCTTAGGCATTGCAGAGTACATTTCAAACTCCGCAGTGCTCAGTTCACACCATTGAGGCATGACAGGTTTTGCGTCTAGGGGGACGACAAATGCGACACAACATACGAATACCGCCGTACGTATGGTGGTGTTTCGTGATTTTTGCGGCATGCGCGATGGCTCAGGATTCGACAAGTACTGACGGCGAGTCGTGGCTACCAACTCGATGTATTCCCATTGAAACAATCGGTCTCCACGACGATCCCGAGGTAGAAAGCGATCCGGTCGAATCTTTCGGTCCAGCTAAATTCAAATCTACGCCATTCATATTACGAGAGAATAAGACGCTCGGTGGGTTACTAAATGATGCAGATGATGTGAGCCTTTTTATTACGATGCAGCTGGAAGAAACGGATGAGCTGTTTGAGTTCTCATGCAAAACTGTTTTGGGTGCGAATCGCGAGCCAGGCTATAGCTGTGTAAATACGCCACCGTCAGACATCCTCATGCTGAATCCCAAATCGTTGCGTTTTAGTCGTGCTGCGATTGGCAGCTGGACGTTTCAAAGCGAAACGAACCTTCGCACGGGTAGTTCGCTTTTTGTAGAGATGGGTCAGTGCTACTCGTTAGAGTCTGAATCGGATTCGAACTGAGAAATCGACTCCAGTATCTCTTCAACCGCAGGATCCTTTTCGTCCTCTCGAACTGGCTGAAGTTCCTTCTTACTAGTGATCTCGATAGTCTCGAGCAGTTCGAGTTTTTCTTTGACCGTTAGTGTGTGGGTAAGTACGGTCGTGGGGTCATTCGCAACTAGCCCGGATGCGGCGGATAGAACAAGAGATGTTGCAAGAATTCGCAATGATCGTCGCGTCATGATGGTGACCCAATTGAATCTCTGCAAAGCATAATCGAAATGGTTGCGCACGCGTGTCGATTGCGCACGATTACTTTGACTCTGTATTTTGGCCACACGCGTGCTCAAGAAATATAAAACTATATTGAGAGATCGTTTTAGGAATAATTTACGTAATCATCATCTTAAATACGAATATTAGAACAATTTAATTACTTTTACTGGATAAAATTCCCAGATGGAACTTGCATGTGAAACGCAACTTGTGCCAGAAGCGCAGTTCAGCGTAACTCAAAGATACGATCGCTATTCAGATTCGGATCACGAATCTTGGCGTTGCGCGATGTGTGCACTTTCCAACGTGCTTGAGTCTCGGTGTGCTGTGCCATATGCAGATGCGCTACGTCAGTGTGGCTTGCGCGTGCATCGCTTGCCGAGATTGTCAGAGATTAACCAAGCGTTAGCGCGTTTAGGCTGGCAATCCGTCATGGTCGACAGCTTCATCCCACCACCGACCTTCATGGCGTTGCAGGCACAACGAATCCTCCCGATCACCAGACACGTACGAGCGTACTCTCAGCTAGGTTACACGCCAATCCCAGACATCATCCACGAAGCTGCGGGTCATTTACCCATGCTCGTCGAATCAGAGTATCGTCGATTTCTGCAGCGCTTTGGAGAAGAGGGAGGACGTCTCAGATACTCAGCACTTGATGAACGCGTCTACTTCGCACAAAAACGCTATGCTGAATTCTGTGGGCTTCCTAATCCTGACATCACAACTTTGAGTGACTTACGAGATGAACTCAAGGCGCTACGAACTCAGCAGGAAGAAGCGCTTACACCGGCATGTTTGCTATCACGGTTCCATTGGTGGACGGTTGAGTATGGCATGGTCGGTGAATGTGCCAAGCTCTTCGGCGCTGGTTTGCTTTCGTCTTCAGCTGAAGCAATAGCGAGCGACGACACTAGGAAGGAGCAACTGTCATTGAATTGCTTGGAATATGACTATGAGATTTCTAGGATGCAACCACAGTTATTTGTAGCTGACGATTGGAGTCATCTCAACGACCAGCTCACCCACGTGATTAGATATATCGCTTAGTCTTTAGAAGTTTGATCGTCCGACTCCTCCCGAACCACGACACGTGTACGTGTTTCTGCGAAGACGTGCTTCGGCATGATTGAGTAAACGTGACCACAAGCGTCGCAATATATGACGAAGAACCAAGGCTCTCTGGTCTGACTGGATTGAACACTTCGTTTGCTGGCGAAATGCTCAATACCTTCGATACCACAGTTTGGACACTTGGGTTCGGTATCAGGCATTTTCCGATTTAACTAAATCGAGCTGTTGGTCCATGATCAATGCTGGATCGTCGGCGCTCGGTCGACCGACGATTTTCGCGGGAACGCCAGCGACCGTGACGTGAGGCGGTACGTCCTCAAGAACGACACTACCTGCACCAACTTTTGATCCTTCTCCAATCGTGATGTTGCCGATGACCTTACATCCTGCACTAAGCAGGACGCCCCGACGAATTTTGGGATGTCGATCCCCGGACTCTTTGCCTGTACCACCGAGCGTCACGGAATGAAGCATTGATACGTCATTGTCGATGACGGCAGTTTCACCCACTACGATTCCCGTCGCATGATCAAGCATGATGCCACGACCGATGTTCGCGGCAGGATGTATATCAACGCCGAGTCCAATGCTTATCTGGCCTTGGAAGAATTGCGCGAGAGTGGTTCGATTGTGCTGCCACAGCCAATGACTTATGCGATAGGCTTGGAGTGCGTGAAATCCCTTGAAGAACAGGAACGGTGTGGTTAAGTCCGAACACGCTGGGTCGCGATCGTATGTCGCCAACATGTCCGTGCACGCTGCGTCGAGTATCGAATGGTCTGCAGTCAGAGCTTCATCGATGACGTCTCGAATCAGCATGGTTGGTAGCATCGGATTGTCCAATTTGCTGGCTAACCGAAAGCTCAGAGCCTTTCCGATACTGTCGTGATTGAGAACCGTGGCATGAAAGTAACTACCTAAAATGGGTTCTTCCATGACTTTGGCTTCTGCTTCGCGTCGCATCCGCTGCCAAATGTCTTCTTTTGTGTCCTGCTTGTTCAAGTGACGTGTCATGACGGAATATCTGCAAATTTTGCATTCTGACGCGTGCCTACGAGCAAACTTAGCGCACGCTCAAGCGCACTAGTTTGGCTTCTTCTAAGTTTTCACGGGTTGGCGTTATTGGTCGCCAAGGAAGCCCTCTGATCAATGACTCCCTTGAGGCGGTACATCAGACGCTTCGAGAAAGAAGCTGTGATGTCCTAGTCGAGAACGAGTCGGCGTCAATGTTGCGGGGCAATGACGTTAAGGCTGTTTCGCGAGCCGAAATCCATTCTTGTGATTTGATCGTGGTTGTTGGCGGTGACGGTAGTATTCTTGGCGTGGCGCGGGATTTCGCTCGATCGCAGATTCCAGTTGTTGGTGTGAATCGTGGCAGTTTGGGATTTCTTGCAGACATCTCGCCAGACGAGGTAGAGAAGCAACTACATCGCGTTCTGGATGGCGACTATCGCTTTGAAGAGCATTTCTTAATCCAGCAGACTGTTCATCGGAAATCTGGGATCGCGCATGAATCGTCCGCCTTGAACGATGTGGTGGTGAGCTCGGGTTCTCTTTCTCGCATGATGGAATTTCGTTTGTCGATCGATGACGAGTTTGTATACGAACAGCGCTCGGATGGTTTGTTAATTTCTAGTCCGACCGGTTCAACGGCATATTCCTTATCTGCAGGTGGTCCGATCATGCATCCCCGTCTGGACGCAATTGCGATCATCCCGATGTATCCCCATACTCTGACGTCCCGGCCTATCGTAGTGCCTGGTAACTTCAAGCTACGCGTAGAAGTCGGACACGAGACGCACGGTGCACGCACCAGCTCTGATTCGCAAGTTGATTTTGAATTAGCGCCTGATGACGTGATCGAAATCTGCAAACACGAGCATGTGCTAAGGTTGATCCACCTTTCCACACATAGTTTCTACGAAGCCTGCCGACGCAAATTGGATTGGGGGTCGCGATTAGGTTTGCGCCACGATTAGACCTGTAATTGCTTCGGCGTGTCGACGTCTCGCAGGATCGCTTCATCTCTTACAGGTAAATCGACTACCTTGTCCCGATTTCGATTAACAACGTCTCTCGCGCCGACATCACCAGTCAGTTGCTTTAGTTCTTCTAAAAAACTAGCGGTAAATCCGACGGGGTGCCCTGATTGACCACGATATGTAGGTCTCACAATCGCGTTATTCAGTGTACGAATGCATGCGACTATTTGCGCGATGGTTTCCTTTCTGATCCAAGGCATGTCCGCTAATCCGATTAGGATCCAGCTCTCGTCCGATAACGTCTCAGCTGCCGTCGCCAAACTGTGACCCATGCCGAATCGGGCATCGGGTGCTTCGATAACTTGGACCCCATTTGGTAGAACTTCGCGAACGGGATCATCAGGTCTGAGCGTGACGTATACGGGCAGTCGTTCAGCGAGATAGGGTTTTAGTGAACTGACGAACATCGGTTGACCATCGACGTTCGCCATCCGTTTATCGGTACCGAATCGTTGAGAGCTACCCGCGGCAAGTACCACCGCTGCGCCGTTCTCCTGCTTCATGTTGAACGGGCGATTAGATTGCCGCTACGAGAGCTTCTTCAGCCTGTGAAAGTTCGTCTTTCTTGGCAAGTTTCGCGCGTTCAGAGATCACTTCCGCCAATATCGAGATAGCGATCTCAGGTGGTGTCTTACTACCTATCGGAACACCGATCGGTGCATGCAATCTTGCCAATGAGTCTTCGTTGACGTCAAGCTCGAGTAATCGTTCGCGCCGCTTCGCAGATGTTCGTGAACTCCCCATCGCCCCGATGTAGTAAGCGTCTGTGTCGAAAGCTTCAAGCAATCCCATGTCGTCGATGCGCGGATCATGGGTGAGCGCAACGATCGCTGTTTGCGCGTCGTTTGCCTTTTCCCTGATCACATCATCGGGGAAGGCACAAATCTTTTCGACGCCGACAACATCCAGTTCTTCGAGCATTTCTTGTCGCGGATCGCAAATCGTGACTTGATACTCGAGCATGATCGCAAGTTCTGCGACGTACTGTGTGACCATGCTTGCACCAATGATGAACAGCTGGTGACTCGGTCCGTGAACTTGCCGGAGTACGCGAGATTCGTAGTCGTATGAAAACGGCGCAAATTCGTCAGTTTCGGCGACATGACGTTGTGCCGTTCGTACGTCCAAGACTCTTTCGATCAGTTTCCTTTGCTGTAATCGTGAACTGAGCAGCTTGAAATCTTGGAGCGTCCGTTTGTCGTTCTGAAGTGGCTCAATTACGATGTCGAGGTGTCCACCACATGGCAGACCGAGCTGTTCGGCTTCCTCGTCGGATTCGCCATACCGGAAGAACTGAGGATGCGATCCTGCTAGAACACCGTCTTTCAGCTTCTCAACAAGATCCTCTTCGACACAACCACCAGATAGCGACCCAACAATGTGACCGGTTGAATTGCAAACCATCATCGATCCTTCTGGTCGTGGCGAGGAACCATATGTCGCGACGACGGTTGACAACCAGCATCGTTGTCCTGAACGAAGCCAATCGTATGTTTGACCGATGACTTGGTGGTTAGCCGCTTTCATGAAGAAGAAGGTCTAGTCGGAATTTCGATTATAAAAAGACGACGGAACAACGGGTGTTCGTCAAGTCAGTTTAAAACTGACTGTAAGCCGAATTCTTCTGAGTCGGAGCCGTAATTTTTAACAATAGAATCAATTACTTGTTGAATACTCTTCAGGTCGTAGTCAAATTCAGCCGTTGACGTGCTGTATGCGAGTTGATCCAGTTGAGATAGAAGCTGATGTCCTTCAGCTGAGTTGAGGAAAAGCCGTCTAGCGGTCACAAGATCTACATCTAAATATTGTGCGACTGTGTGCAACACCGCGTGGCGCAAAGTGCTTCGATCGCTATGTGAAAACGCGTGTCGAATTGCGCCGTAATCTACTTGTGACAAGAACGATTTCGCGCTGAATCGCTTCAGGAGTTTGTCACGGTTCAAATAAACTAGCGTGAACGCGAGTATCCAACCTACAAGTCCAGCGATGGCAAGAACGTAGACCCATGCATCGATTCCGCTGATTCCATTCTGTAGGTCGCTCGATAGTGCCACCGATGATGGATCAAAAAGCTGCGCGTCATTTGCAGGAACTTGGATACCTCGGGGGTCAGGTACGTTGTACGTCGCAGACGGTAACGTCGAGACCTTGACCTCTCGGGTTTCCGTGTTCCACCAAGTCAACCGGAACTCAGGTAAAACGAATCGCCCGGGCTCAACCGGTACCAAGTTGAATGAACGGGACTGCGTACCCCAAACCCTGTCGCCTTCAAGTACCGAATCCATCGTAGCTTGTTCCGGATAGATTCGCACGTCCTCGAGCGAACCAAGTTCCAAAGGAAGTAATGCCGATTGGTAACTATCGCGGGCGCGCACTTCGATAGAACGCGTTAAGGCGTCGCCGAGATTGAGTGTATCCGTGTCTGTTGGTTCGAAGGATTGTGTTAGTCCGACGCTTGAAGCAGGAAACCAGGGTTCATCACGCGGATACGCATCGGGAATGGGCAGAATCGTGATCGCTTCCTCCGGTGCGACAATTGGTCGAATTTGTGGTCGGAATTGGTTGCCATAAATCGCGACACGTGCGTTTTCGCCAGGGATTCTCATCGTGCCACTCTTCTCAGCAAAAACCACATAACGCCACTGCATGACGTAATACTCGATGCCATTCCGCACTTCCCGCAAGGTTTCTCGATTTCCAATCGGAAGTACCGTCGCGTCGACGATATCAAGTTTCTTTTCCTGCGGCATCGAGGGAATGCGTGCCTGTGAGGTATACATCATTCGCCGCGTGACATAGATCGCCGCTTGCGGATACTGTTCTCGAGGTGTGATGATCGTTTCGAAGAACGCCGTTCTAGAAATGTAATCGCGTTCACGTTCGGAGATCGGATTAACGCGCAATGTCAAACTATTGGTTTGGGAATTGCCGACGATGAGTGGTTGAATGTTGATCGCGCCAGTACGTTTTGGCATGAGCTCAAGTTGCCACTTTCTCGTACTATCAACGCGCCCAGCCACAATCTGAATACTCGAACTCGTTGAAACTTGCGTGATCTCAAAATCGGTCTCAAGCGAGCTGAAGTCTGGATCGCTTTCGTCGCGACTTCGATCAGTAACCGTCAGTGTGACTGATTCAAATTCAGATACAACATCTGCGCTTAGTGTTGCAGTTGCTTGCGCTTGACTATACGCAGCGCTGAGGATCAAGACTAACACTAGGAGCGCGGTAGCTAGTCGTTTCAGATAACGCATTGCTTGATTTACCACGCCGATCCAACGTTTTCTTGATTCAACTCGCCACGTTCAATTCGAGCGTTCGATTCTGCTTGAAATTTGCGACGTAGTAAGCCACTCGGATCATCTGGGATTCGACGGAGCCACCGCTCATGGATTTCGCGTATCTCGCGCTCCTCATTCGATTCCGCCAATTCAGAGGAAGACTGAGCTTCCGAACCTTCATCCGCCGTGCTTTGTTCCTGTCGTTGCGCTTCCGCTCGCTCCGTTTCGTTATTCCCTTGATTTCCATCTTGTGATTGAGACTGTTCACTTTCGTCCGGATTCGCTGCCGCGACATCATCCCGTTGAGCGCTCGAAGATTGTTGCTTCGCGTCCTCCGTCGAACTATCTTGGTCGTTCTGTGATCGATTCTGCGATTGTGCACTCTGGTTGCCTTGTTGTTCGGACTCCTGCGGATCGCCGTCCTCGCTTTCGCCAGAATCATCGCTTTGCTGTTTCTGCATGGCTTCAAGCAACGCTTCAATGACAGCCTTGTTGTGTTGCGCGTCTTCGTGATCTGGATTCTGCGATAACACCGCATCGTATACCTGAAGTGCGTCACTGAAACGTCCTTCCCATGCGAGCGCGTTCCCTCGGTTATAGATGGAATCAAGTGATTCGCCTTGAGAGAACAGCTCCTCTGCTTCGGCAAATGAGCCACTTCGATACTTCGCAACGGCACGCCACTTTGGGTCTCGGAATAGATCTGCAGCAGCGTCGAAATTCCCTTCATCATGGGCGGCGAGTGCTTGCCGATCCTTCGGTACCCAAAGATCCTCCAACCACCCAGCGTCGATATGTGTACCGATGACGAGCAGTACGACAGCCAGACCACCCCGTCGCATCGATAACGCAATTAGAAGCGCGAGCGGTAGTACGAGGAGATAGCCGATATCGTGCCACGTATCAAAAGTTTGGTTATCTAATAACTCGGTCTCGGTGAGTGTTGGTGCCTGTAGCAGATACTCGATATCGTCGTCGGTTAACGTGATCGATCGATACCGACCGCCGGTCACCATCGCGAAGTCTCTAAGTAAGCGTTGACCAGCTGCTTCATCACCACGAGGTGTCGCTTCCTCTGTTGGTTCGATGCCGAGGATTGATAGTGGGAAACGTGCGTCAACGGTATCCCGAAGTGCCCCGAAATCTGATATTCCATCGGTCAGTAGAAGGATGCGCCCGCGATCCTGACCGAGCGAGCCAAAGAGACTATTTGCTAGTTTTACAGCCGCAACGACATTGCTGCCACGAACAGGCATCATTTCTGGATGAAGGGATGGCAGTAAATTCAGAATATTGCTCGTGTCGCTCGTTAGCGGCGTGACAACGTACGCGTCACCCGCGTAGACAACGAGTCCAGTCAAACCCTCGTCGCGATGCTCCAATATGTCGCTGACCTTGAACTTTGCTCGTTCAATTCGACTTGGTTGTATATCGGTTGATCCCATACTCAACGTTAGATCAAGTACGATGACAAGGGGATCATGTTTGGTCTCAACAGGTTGCGGCAATCGTTCATAGGTAGGACCCGCCAGTGCAATCGCAGCGCAGCTAAGAGCGAGAGGCGGTAGTGCCATCGCAAATCGGACACGACGTGACGATTTCGATTCAATCAATGCATCGAAAAGTGAGTCGGAGATTACCTTATGCCAGTTATTTGCCCTGGCGACGAAGCGGATTTGCGCCCAGATCAAGAGCGGCGCGGTAATTAGTAGGAGCAACCACCATGGTCGAAGAAAGTGAAACTCTGTAAGCGCTTCAAACATTTCGTCGAGCATATAGCAACCAAGTGAACGCGAAGAGCGCTAAGGCGAGTGCAAGTGGATAGTGATAGAGCGCACGTCTCGGGCGTACCGTTTGACCTTCGTTTTCGATGGGTTCTAATGCGTCGATCTCCTCATAGATCGCTAACAGTGCATTGAGATCGTCGGCTTTGTAGTACTTTCCGCCTGTCTTGTTGGCAATCTCGTGCAGTAATTCTTCGTCTACCGGATCAGCTTGGCGTTGAAATGGTGCAAAAAAATCTAGACCACTCGATCGTGGGACGATACCTATTGTGTAAACCGTTACTTCAGAAGCGACTGCCAATTCGGCAGCATCAAGTGGATCGAGTTCGCCGAAGTTGTTAACACCGTCGGTCATGAGTACAACCACTCGGTGGTCAGCTGGGTGATTCAAAATCTGCTTGATCGCTAAACCTAAGGAATCACCGATCGCGGTTGACCGGCCAGCGATACCTATCGGAGCGTCGGTCAACATCTGACTCGCCGTATTAACGTCAGGCGTTAAGGGAACGTAGACATACGGCAAGCTACCAAAGAGCACGATACCGATCCGATCACCATCTCTACCTTCGACGAAGTTTTGAACTGCATGCTTCACGACGGCAAGACGCGTGTACTGCCTGCCGCTTACAGTCATGTCACCTTGCCCCATGCTCCCGGAAATGTCGATCGCTAGTACAAGATCGCGACTCAATGTGGGCAGCACAGTTGGCTCACCCGTCCATTGAGGTCGCGAGAGTGCGGTAGCTAATGACAACCATGCAAGGCAGGCAATGGCAACGAGAAAAACCGATCTGTGACTTGATCCGCTTCCGACTTCATGCTGGGTGAACACGAATGCGTCAATGTGCGGTACGTTCAATGCTGCTTCGCTCGCGCTGCGTGCAGGGATCAAGAACCTGACGAGGAGAGGTAGCAGCAGAATCGCGAACGCCCACGGCCATAGGAGCTCGATCACGTGGCGATGACTCGGCGTGAAGGATGTCGTACAACGCAAAGTGTTCTTTCGATCAGACCATCCAATTGATTGTCGTAGAACCCCACGGGTCGATATCGAACCGTACCGAGGCACTTACCTGCTCCCGATACAAACGCATCATCCTTGAAACGATCAGCTAGCATGGTTAGCCACGGCAGACCGTCCGCCTGTATTGACCCAGGTACGGATTCCACGTCGACGAGTAAATGTTTGTAAAGTCGGTTCGCAGCTTCGACGTATTCGTGTTCGGCTAGGCGCCCGTTTTGATACAAATCGCGTAATTGGGAGGCGGTTTCGCGAATTGAACGATACGGCTGATCATCGGTATTCCGACGACGTCGCCACCATATAAGGCAAACGATCATCGCAATGATCGATAGCGTCAGGATCCACCATCCGAGCGGTACGGGCCAGTACGGCGGAATCGCGGGTTCATGGATGTCACGCAGTTGCGCGAGCGCCTGCATGATCTGCTCATTCATCAGATGTCACTTGTGAGACGTCATCAACTGTCGAAAGCGAAACAAATCGAATGCCACGCGTCCGGCAAGCGTCTTGGAGCCTTGAGCGATGTGCCTCGAATCGTTCTTCGTATCGACGTTGGTTACGTTGATTCCCTCCTGAAAAGGTGACTCTTTGAAAACCGTCCGTTACTGCATATGCGCCACTCGGTGGGAGGTTTTGTTCAACAGGATCGTATACGTGAATTAGGGAAATCTCGTTGTGGTTTTGTAGTACGAGGAGTTGTCGTAGATCGCTTTCTTCAATTTCTTGAAAGTCGGAAACAAACACGATTCGATGTCCGACAGGCGTAGCGCGACGGAGATTCATGAGTACGGCATGCCACGACGATCCTTCCGGATTCAACGTTACGTTCGCCGTGCTTAATCGATTATTTGCGTCGGCGATGGTGCTGAGTAATCGAACAACATTCAGCTTGCTTCGGATTGGCTTCAGAATTCGTAAAGAACTCTCTTCGATCACGACGCCGCCGACCCGGTCTCGCGCATTGAGAGTCTGCCACGCGATCCGAGCGGCTACCTCAGCAGCGGCCACGCTCTTTAAGCGCACTTGGCTGCCGAAGAACATCGATCGCCTTTGATCGATTACAAGCATGGTCGGCCTTTCACGTTCTTCTCGGAATATCTTCGTGTGCGGTTTTTCTTTGCGTGCGGTTACCTTCCAGTCGATGTTTCGCACGTCGTCACCGGCTTGGTAAAGACGTACTTCATCCAAATCCACGCCGCGGCCTCGCATCCGTGAAACGAGAGTGCCTGAATGTCCACCGGTGGCACGTCGTGTGCGGCGTTTCGCAATTGGCGCAGTGGCTAATCCGATCAGATCAGCAACAGTGACATATGCGCCGGTTAGTGACGGCATCAGATGGTTTTAGGTTAGAGGTACCTGATCGATCATTGCGTCGATGACGTCATCCGTCGTTGTTCCTTGAGCTTCTGCCTCGAATGACAAGATCAAACGATGCCGTAAAACGTCATGAATGATCTCAAGGACATCTTCGGGTACAACGTAGTCTCGACCCGCAAGCCAGGCGATGGTTCGAGCGCATTGGTCTAGAGCAATGGTCGCTCTCGGGCTGGCAGCGTACTCAACGCCTTCCAGACCGGAACGGGAATGGGCAATGAGGTCTATGATGTATTTTTCGACCGGTTCAGCCATATGTAGTTCGCCCAAGTCGTCACGGATGCCGAGTATTTCGCCTTCGCTGAGTTCAACGGGCGAAGGCTGGTCTATGTTTCCAAATTCCTCTCGTGCTAATTGCAGAATCGCCCTTTCTTGATGCGCCGGAGGATAGTCGATCAGCACATGCATGAGGAAGCGGTCCAACTGAGCTTCAGGTAGAGGGTACGTTCCTTCTTGTTCAATTGGATTCTGCGTTGCCATCACCAGGAACAAGCGAGGCAAGTGGAACGTTTCGCGACCAACGGTGACTTGACGTTCGGCCATGGCTTCAAGCAACGCCGACTGCACTTTGGCTGGTGCACGATTGACTTCATCAGCGAGTACAAGATTGTGAAATATTGGACCTCGCTGAAAGTGAAAGCTACTCGTCTCAGGACGATAGATTTCGGTACCTGTGACATCGCTAGGAAGTAGGTCAGGGGTGAATTGAATTCGATGAAAGTCGCCTTCAATACAACGCGATAGTTCCTTTATCGCACGGGTCTTAGCAAGACCTGGCGCTCCTTCAACAAGTAGATGCCCACCACAGATCAACGCAATCGTCAGTTTTTTCGTCAACGACTCTTGACCGACGATTCGTTGATTTAGCCAATCGAGAGCTCGGTGGACTTTCTCGAAGGTTGACAGAGCCTTTGCCGACTCGATGCCAACAGGTTCGTTTTGCGTTACCAACCTCGACCTTTTCTACTGTAATAATGGTGCGAAACGATGCAGATGCGCTGAAAGCGCGCGAAAATATACGAAGACGAATTATTGTCTATGACAAATTTACCGTAAATTAGTTTGAACCTGATCTACCGGTGTACACGCCCTTTTCTTGCCGCGTGCGACCCTGAAACAGCTCATTCGTTAACGCTACGCGCTCTCCGGTTAGCTGGACGATTTCGAGGAGTGGATCAACCGCAAGGCGCACCTATTGAGCTCGCTGGATTGAAATTTGCGAATCGAGTCGGGCTGGCCGCAGGATTTGACAAGAACGGTGAAGCCATTGTCGGATTAACTCGACTTGGATTTGGTTTCATCGAAATCGGTGGCGTAACGCCTAGAGCTCAACCGGGGAATCCGAAACCGCGCCTATATCGACTAGCCAACTATGGCGCGGTGATCAATCGAATGGGTTTCAATAACGACGGAGTTGAGAGCGTGCGTGAACGCCTAGAACGTACGCCGATGATCGATCCGACGTTACTTGGTGTCAATTTGGGCATTAATCGGGATACGCCATTAGACAGGGCAGCGGCGGACTATCAAAAATGTATACGCTCGCTGTGTGACGTGGCAGACTACTTCACGATCAATATCTCATCACCTAATACGCCGAATCTACGGGATCTGCAGCGCGACGAACGGCTGGGTGTGACCTTGAAATCGGTGATAATGGAACGGGACCGACGTATCGGTGAGATCGAGCGACCGCTACCTATTTTCGTCAAGATATCACCGGATCTAGACGCCGCCATAACCCGGGAACTCGCGTTGCGTGTTCGAGACGCGAGATGTGATGGGTTGATCGCATCCAACACAACCACAGATCGCAGTGCGATCCACCATCGTCATGCAGCTGAACAAGGTGGACTTAGTGGTCGACCCCTATTCGAGAGAGCTTTACGATCGGTTGGTATCGTTCGAGAAGCAGTTGGTCCGGACTTTCCGATTATTGGCGTCGGCGGCATCTCTAGTGCCACGGATGCAATCGCTATGCGAGAAGCTGGCGCAGATTTAATCCAGTTATATACCGCCCTGATTTACCGAGGTCCAGCGCTAGTAAGGGAGCTAGTTGCAGCTTTTAGTTGATCGATAGAATCTGAATAAATCACATTAAAACAATAAGTTATTTTAAATTTCTCTTAATCTAAGGACGTCGAACGACTATTCGTCAAGTTACTCGCGATACGACTGCGCCGATTTGTTAGGTACACCCGTAAATTTATAATCGCGCTAAATCAGTGGCGAGACTCGACGTTGTTTAGTAATAAGAAAATCTGGTGTGCGATCGTTGCATTGCTCGCGACGCCGCTAATGGCAGAAAGCTTAGATAGCGGCGATACGGCATGGATCCTGACATCGACCGCGCTTGTATTGTTTATGACCATTCCCGGTTTATCGCTCTTTTATTCGGGATTAGTTGGTCGGAACAACGTACTGAGTATCTTGATGCACTGTTTCGCCATCACGTGTATGATGACGATTCTCTGGGTACTAGTTGGCTACAGCCTTGCGTTTACGGGTTCCGGTATTGTCGTCGGTGAAACGTCGTTTCTCGGGACGCTAAACAACTTCCTGCTGGGCGAGATCAAAGAAGCTACCGTATCAGGCACGATACCCGAATCGGTCTTCGCTACATTCCAGCTCACTTTCGCAATCATAACGCCAGCTCTCATCGTTGGTGGATTTGCTGAACGGATGCGGTTCTCCGCAATGCTCATCTTCTCGGCCGTGTGGTTGTTGATTGTTTACATTCCGATTACGCATTGGGTATGGGGCGACGGCTGGTTAGGTGATCTAGGCTTCTTGGACTTTGCGGGCGGCGCCGTCGTTCACATCACCGCAGGAACAGCTGCAATCGTTGCTGCGATGTATATCGGCAGTCGTAAAGGCTATCCAGAGTCACCCAATCTCCCACACAATGTGCCTTTAACCGTGATGGGTGCTGGGATGCTGTGGGTAGGCTGGTTCGGTTTTAATGGTGGTAGCGCGCTAGCGGCAAATGGTGATGCTGCAATGGCGCTCACTGTAACACACATTTCTGCTGCGACCGCCGCGTTCACTTGGATGTGTGCTGAGTGGATTCGGTTCGGTAAACCGACGGTACTTGGTACTGTCACGGGTATGGTTGCGGGACTAGGGTGTATCACTCCCGCTTCTGGATTCGTTGGTCCTGGAGGCGCGTTAATCATTGGCTTTTTGGCCGGTTGGATATGTTTTGAAGCAACCGGCTTGATCAAGCGTCGCTTGTTTATCGATGACTCACTTGACGTCTTCTCGGTGCACGGTGTCGGTGGTTTCCTTGGCGTACTGCTAACCGGCATTTTCGCCAGCTCGGCGCTCGGGTTATTCGGTGGTCAGGAAGACATCGAGATTGGTTCACAACTGTTAGTGCAGCTCACTGGTGGCGTGACCGCGATTGTCTGGACAGGAGTCCTAACACTTGTCATCCTGAAGATCGTCGATATGATCGTGGGTGTACGCGTAACTGAGGAAGAGGAAGACGAAGGTCTAGATTTGACTTCCTTCAATGAGAGAGGGTACACGCCCTAGCTTTCTCGATATTGCTCTAGCAAAAGGCGCGCTATCGGCATAGGTAGCGCGCCTTTTTTGTGAGCGGGTATAACCTAAATTTACGTTGAGTTCGTTTCTAGTTCTGCTGGACGATACCGTCGAGATTCAGAAGTGGTAACGAGCTTCCACCGTTAACGACTGGCAGTTTGCCATCCCACTTTTCGGCGAGTCGCAATTCGATAAGTTCAGGGTTATCCCGTAACGCAGCCGCTTCGCGCTCGATCGCTTCAGCTTTCGCGACGGATGCTTGCGTGATCTGATATGCCTCTGCTTCCGCTGCTAGTTTTATTTCCTCTGCGGCAGCTTCAGCTTGCGTAACGCGACGTAGTTTTTCGTTTTCAGCTTTTAACGCTTCTTGTTCAGCTTGTACTTTCTCTTCAATGGCTCGGTTGAACTCCTGTGAGAAATCGAAATCAGTAATAGCGACGTTGTCAAGGTTTAACGCGCCTTCTGCACCTTTCTGCACAAGTGTGTCGTCGATGAATAAGGCGATCGCATCTTGAATTTTCTGCTTCACCTCAGCTCGTTTCGTCACGAGTTCCTCTGCGGTGTATTGAGCTGTAACGGCTTTAACCGATTCTTGAATCGCGGGAGCGATAACGTTAGCCGCTACGGTTTCGGACCGTCCGATGGTCTGATACGTACGAGGCGCGACTGCACCGATCAAGGAATACTGAACGGCTACGCGTGTTGATACGACTTGCAAGTCTTTAGACGCGGCAGACGCGGCTGCGTCTGCTTTTTGAAGTCGAATGGAGACTTCCTCGACACTATCTAAAAACGGTTTCTTCATATTGAAACCTTCCGGTAGTGGCGATGGTTGAACGGCACCTAATGTCCGTACGACCCCTACGTGACCGCTATTTACGATAGTAAACGCACCCATTAAGACAAAGATGACGAGTAAGGCACCAACACCTGCAGCGATTTTCGAAACCATGTGAAACGCTCTAGAGAGAAATGAGTTTTTGAATTCTAGAAGGCGTATTTCAGTTTGCGGAATTGGATTCAGTGATCCGGCAAATTCAATCGAATCGGCTTTCTAGATGTGGATTCGAGCTAAACAAAGTGCGGTGTTGAGTTTAGTAAAGACAGAAATAAACGCTAGCGACGACTGAACGCGTTCGTGACAAGCAAATCCATTAAATCAGGAAAACCCATCCCATCTCCGCGTGCAGCGTCGGGGAATAGACTTGTCGGTGTCATACCAGGTATCGTGTTGATTTCGAGTAACCACGGGTGAGCGTGTTCGTCAACAATGAAATCCGCTCGAGACAAATCGCGGCATCCAAGAATGCGATGTGCGCGAACGGCGTAATTCTTTAGTGCGGCGGCACATTCGGAGGGCATCGGCGGATCAAGGATGTGCTGACTAGCACCAGTTTTGTACCGATTGGTGAAGTCGTACCACTCACCGTCCGCTAGTACCTGAATCTCGATAATCGGCAATGCAGACGGGATTCCGTCTCGCTCTAACACTGCTACCGTAATCTCTCGTCCTTTTGTGAAAGGTTCTACGAGCAGTTGATCGTGCGTTTCAAGTGCCTCTTCGATTGCCGTCCCAACATCGCCGCCTTCTTGTAGGAGTCTCACGCCTAGCGCAGAGCCTTGTGCTCGTGGTTTGATTGCGACCGAGTGGCCCAATGTATGTTCGATTTCTTGGCAAATCGCCGCTGAGTACGACTCCTTGTCGATCAACTTCATCGGTAGCACTGGGATGTTGTTTTCACGCCACACACATTTAGCTTGATACTTGTCGATCGCCAAAGCGGATGCGGTCATCCCACTGCCAACGAACGGGATTCCGAGTACCTCTAAATATCCTTGGATTGATCCGTCTTCGCCTGGTACGCCATGTAGTACTGGAAACACAACCTCTGGGTCAACGTTCTGCAGCACAGCGTGCAACCCCGCGTCAAATTCGATGTACGTCGCTTCGTGGCGTGGCTTTAGACCCTCGACCACCTGTATCGCGGAGACGCGTGACACTTCAGCTTCAGGAGACGTTCCTCCCCCGATCACAGCTACCTTCATAGTTTCTCTATGTGAGCAGTCTCGGCGTCAGCCAACGCCGATTCATCGATACCGACCGGGTTGAAGCCGAACACCCGTGAAAAGAAGTAGTAGTCACCTTTCAGACAGGCAATTTGAGTTTTAAGTTGTCGAAAACCGTGTGGTTCACCTTCAAACATAAACAGGGCAGTAGGGATACCTTTATTACTTAACGCCTCGAACATTAAGCGCGATTGGTTGGGTGGCACAATTTTGTCGTCCAAACCTTGGGAGAAAATGACAGGGCAGCTCAGATCGTCGATGTGGTTTATCGGTGACCGGGCATCTAGTTCATCACTTGGCACCAATTGGTCGATATACCGGGATTCGAATTTATGGGTGTCTTCTGTGAGCGCTCGCAGGTCCGCTACACCATAGTGACTCGCGCCGACTTTAAAGACATTGGTGGTAGTCAGTGCACGGAGTACCGTGTAACCGCCTGCACTACCGCCGGAAATTGCCACTCGTTGGGGATCCACGAGATCTTGGGCGATTAAGTACCGGACGCCTGATGCAAGGTCCTGAACATCTCTGTTCCCCCATTCGTTTAACAATCGGTCACGATAAGCACGCCCGTAGCCTGTGCTGCCACTGTAATTTACATCCAGCACTGCCCAGCCTCTTGATGTATAGAACTGAATGCGTGCGTTGAGTGAAGGTGAAGTGCTACTAGTCGGTCCACCATGCGCTTGTACCAGTAATGGCGGGCGCTCCTTCGCCGGTGCGTCAAACTCCGGGTTTTTAGGTGGATAGTAGTAGGCGTGTACTTCGTCGCCATTGCTACCTGGGAATGTGATTGCTTCGGGCGGCGAGATGAAAGCATTTTCAATAGGCGATTCACTTGCGGTTTTTATCGTTCTAGACTCACCAGCGAACTCATCACGTACCCGTATGACGTTGATTTCATCCACATTAGACTGACAGAACGCGAATCCGTCTCGGAACTTCACGATGTCTCGGTAGTTCGATGCACCGCTTTCGACAGGCGTAGACATACCACGGAATGAATCGACGAGGGTCAACTCATTCTGATCCGGACAGGCGAGAACTAGCGTGTCATTGAGTGCGGCGAACTGTGTCGACCCAATCTGCCACATCGCATGACCGTATTCGCGTTCATCGGCTGCGATTGAATAAGTGCCTTCGGAGCTGAATATATAGAGATCGTAATGACCCGAACGATCGGAACTGAACACCAATTTGTCGTCCGATAACCACTCGGGTTGGAAGATCGATTCGGATTGTCCACCCGCAACGATCGAAGCGTCGCCAACACTTGGACGCAGCGCCATGACGTAGAGCTGCGTACCGTTCCAGGGCATGTTGGGATGATCCCACGCGAGAAACGCGATCTTATTTCCACTTGGTGCTAAACGCGCATGTGCGTAGAAATCGTGCCCTTGGTGTAAATGGGAGATTTCTCCATTTTGGACGTCTACTGCTACCAGATCGTTCATTGGCTCGCGATCCTCGAGATGACATTCACGTACGCAGATCAACCGCTTCTCAACAGGATCGTAGAACGGGTCAGCAAACCGTTCATCAGCACTTGAAGTAGTGACTTGGATCAATGCTCTCGGGTCGTGGATCGCTTGCGCGTAGATGTTTTGGTCTTCGCCATTCACGAAATAAACCGTGTCGTCTGATGTGCAATATGCGACACCACCGTATTCGTGAACTCGACTGAGGACCGAATAGCCATCTGGTGTAAGGTCAGTCATCGATTCGCCGTTGTAGCGGACAATGACTCGTCGACCCGCTTCATGTGCGCGTGACTCAATCCAAAGTAGATTCGTACCGCAGCTTCTTAACTGTCCAAATCCCACAGGAGAATGGGATGTGAGTTTTTCCACCGTCAGAGGCGAAGCCCACGCGCCATAGGGTGCGGTTACCACTACAGTCATCGGTCGTGTAGTGAAGGAATTCGATGTAGCGCATCGCGTTCATCAAACGCGACCCACCGTTCGTGATCACGCCATTGCCCGTCGATGAAAAGGAATTTAGCTGAAAATCCTTCTAAAACGAATCCGCAACGCTGCACCAGTTTGCGGGAGGGGTCGTTGTTCGGTTGGATGTTGGCTTCGACACGATGTAATCCAAGATTCTCGAATGCGAATCGCAAGACTTGATTCAATCCTTCTGTCATGTAACCCTTACCTGTGTGTTCGACTGACGAGTAGTAACCGATGGTGGTGCTTTGAAAGGAGCCGCGGACGATGCCGTTCAGATTGAATACGCCAACGATTTTGTTACTGTTATTTAGACAACACAGAATCCCTTCATGATCATCTCGAAGTGTTCTGCGGCAGTAGCTGCGAAACGAATGGCTAGTGAACGGCGTCGTGATCCACGGTGAGTGTAGGCTTACGCTTGACTGATTCAAGGCG
>JAPOVY010000022.1 GCA_026707905.1 Gammaproteobacteria bacterium
AGCAGCACCGTACTGTGGTAACAAGCCATGTGCTTCAACCCACGCATGTCAGAGTTGGCAATGGTCCATTTCGAACCCACGCCGTCCCCTCAGGTCATTTCTATACGGTCATGAAATAGCGAAAAGAAACGAACCTGGGCACAGGTCAAAACATATCAGTTAAGGGTAGCTATGAAGAGTTTGACAACTACAGTGCCTGCTTGGCGGAAATCGGGAGTCCGCGTACTTGCTCAGAGATGTGTGGGTTACGACCAACTCCACCTCTTGCACCACCAGTGACTAATCAGTAGTCGATAGGCTTGTCCTCCTAAGGCTTTCGATTGGTGAGAAGAATCGCTAATTGGCACATTGCGAAGCCTCACCGAGGGCGAGTCCATATCTTCTAAAATAGAAAGATAGTGGGCGGTAGTTGATAGTGAACATGCCGCAAAATATAAAAAAGTACCTTCTTGCTAACTCCTCAATGGATGCTGGAGATTTAAGAAGGCATTTGAATAGTTGGTTGGTAAGAGCAATGTCCTTGACTTTCATCACATTATTTGTGCTTTGGTTTGGTCCGATGGGGTTGATAATGCTTCTTTCGATAGCTCTGTGTGGAGTCGTGACGGTATATATGTGGTGCCAAGTTTTCACAATTTGGAGGCAAGTCAATCGGGATAAGGATAGCGATACTCCGTAAATCTAGATTTGGATGGAACTTTCGGCAACGAAGATAAGTCGGTCTTGGATCCCTCTAGGAATGAGATTTTCGCTTCGCTGAGCAGATTACGCATTGGCGAAACAGATTCTTGACGGTGCGAACTCGCGACGATACAGTCCTCACTAAAACGAGCATTCGTAGTTCAACGAATTTGAAGTGACCGCGAAGTTTGGTATTCGTCTGAACGCTGATGTTTGCGCTCAGCGTGAGCTAGACTGATCCCACTGACACTTGCTATAGGTGATCGTGTACGTGCTTAAGTTTGTAAATAGTCTAGTGGGAGTAACATCGTCATCGTGTTTAGACGAACTGGGCACACTCCACTACCTAAGCTCTACACTCAACGATGCTAATTAGACCTTGCTTGTATCGTGCGTCACAAGGATATTAATAGGTGATACAAATCGCACTCTTTCCGAACGGTTGTCAGAAATCTCAAGCACGTTTTGGACTTTACGAACGTAGATACGGTTTTTAAGATACGTTTTGCGTTTAATACCAAGTCCGTAATCAATATGCTATAGTCGTAAGTGGTTTTCGATGTCTATGTATCTCCAATCCGTATATTGGTAGGCATCGAATACGGTTGTAGAGGTGACCACAATGCGGGACATCAGTGCGACGTGTTAGTTCGTCTAAGGTTCAGTTGACGTAATGCGAGAAAGTGCAAGCGAACGCGAAGCATTAAAACGCCGCGCTCGTGCAGTACCCATATACGGCTTCGGTGATATCCCCGCAGCAAGGATGCCCGATCCAGAGGATGTGCCGAGGGGATCCAGCGAAGTACTTGTACTCTTCTTCCGATCATGGCCATATATACGACCATTTTTTCTAGGTAATTGGTGGTATCCTGAGAAGGGTGTCGACTCTAATCAAGCCGACTTAGTAAGCGACGAACAACACAATTTCGAATACTGTGCGATTCTGGCACTGTTTGTAAGCGTCGCAGTTCCCTTGTTCGGTCTTCTGCCGCCCATGGGAGTGCTCGAGTCATCGTTGCTCTATGCCCCGATGATCGCGGTGGTAGTAACGTTATTCGCGGTCGTATTCACACGCGGAATGAATCAACTCATCAGCACGATTGCGTTGATTTTCAGTCTGCTTGGCATCGCAATCTGTGCAGTGTATTTCGTGGGTGGTTGGGAGGTAAAGGTCCTTGCTGGCTTTTTGGTATTCATCAGCTTAGCAGGATGGATGTTCCAATACCGTCGGAGTTCGGAAGGTCGTTGGGTCTATCGACTTCGCGTAAATGCCCATCTAGTGTATTTCTATTTAGTTAGCTTCACCCAACGAATGTTGGGTGTTGGTTTTGCTCTTCTCAACGCCGACTTGCTTAATCAGGCGTTACTGCAAGGTGAGCCACTAGCGCCAATCCTGTCAACCTTTCTTGGTTTTCCAGAGCTCTCGAGCGACTACATTGAGTCGTTGTCGTACTCCGAACGGATGGATTTACTGTACCACTGGGTCGTTATCAACCTTGGCTACTTTTTCGTCATGCTACCGATAAATGTGGCGATGGGCTACTACAACATGTGGATCATGCAGATGATCAATCAGAATCTGCGAGAAGCGCTTGTTGAACGGTGGCACCAGCTTTCGATCACCTACCACAGCGATCATCGTACCGGTGATTCGATTTTCAGAATCTACCAAGACAGCGCGATGGTCACAAATGTGATCAGGATGCTGATCGATATCACGTTACGGATATTCAGTTATTTTTCGACGGTAGCAGTGATCTATTTACTAAGCCCGTTGATTGGTACCGTCGCTGCCTTAGTCTTGATTCCCGCTTTCCTTTTTGGTTACTACGCCATGCCGAAGGTGCGCGAGCGATCGCTCGCGTATCGAGCGGCTGCTTCAGATGTTACCGCTACCGTACAAGAGACGTTTAGCTCAATTCGCGTCATTAAGGCATTCAATGCCTCAGAACAGGCGCAAGACAAGATGGAGGAGGATTCGCTAGTTTCGTTCAACGCAGCATATCGAATTCGTAATCTGATCGCCGCTGTCACGATCATCATGTTTACCGTCGCCGCGGCAGTAATGATCTCAGGTGAGTTCACAATGGCGTTTTGGGCGCGCGATGAGCTCTCTACATGGGGAACTGATTTGATCGCTCTCGTCGGCGTGACATTTGTGGTATGGAATCTCGCTGGTTTCAACTTTGCACGCGGCGAGTTTCGAGGCTCAGCAAACAGCCTACGATGGTTGCTCCGAAACTGGATGACCTGCCAGGATATGGCGATGGGTCTCAAACGCGTATTTGACATTCTTGACATCGAACCTGACATAAAGGACGATCCAAATGCTGTGCCGTTTCACGAATTCGAGAGCGAAATCGCGTTCGAAAACGTGAATTTCCGTTACGTCGAAGACCGACCGGTTCTCGATGACGTGTCGTTCACTGCGAAAGCAGGAACAATCACGGCGATCATCGGTCCGACGGGTTCAGGTAAGAGTTCCCTGATGGCATTACTCCTGCGTATGTATGACCCTCAAAGCGGACGGATCACAATCGATGGTCGCGATATCCGAGAGTTCCAAGTCAACTCCCTGCGCAGTTCTATCAGCATTGCGTTGCAGGAGAACGTTCTTTTCGCGCTGAGTGTGCGTGACAATATCAAGTATGTTGCACCGAGTGCGACGGATAGTCAGCTCTACGAAGCGATCCGCGTTGCGGCGATGGACGACTATGTGGGTGGCTTACCAGACGGCATTGACACGTTATTGAGTGACCGTGGTGGCAAAATCTCCTCCGGTCAAAAACAAAGACTTTCGATCGCACGGGCGGTAATTCGGGATACACCGATTTTGGTCTTAGATGAACCGACAGCTGCGCTAGATGCTGCGACGGAACTGAAGGTCCTATCCAACTTATCCGAATGGGGTAAGGATCGTGCGATTTTTCTAATCACTCATCGGATTTCAACGATTCGCCGAGCCGACAACATACTCTACTTAGACGAAGGGCGAATCATTGAAAGCGGCAATCACGATGAATTAATGGCGTTAGAGGATGGCGCCTATCGATCTTTCGTTGATGCGGAAATGACACTAACCGATACGAGCAGGCGGCTGGTGACTTGAGTGATGTAAGCGAACCGAGATCGTCGCGAAGGCAAACTCGCCGTGAGCGGGAGGCGGAACTCGATCGTCGATCGAGCGGGCTTGACACCCGAACCGATATTGGTGAAGGCGAAATGCTGCGCATCATCGGCCGAAGCGCAAAGTACATTTCACTGTTTCCAGGGCGTTACATCACCAAGTTTGTCTTAAAACTTGGTTCCTACGCTATGCCATTGGCGTTGCTTCCGTGGCCTGCCAAGATGCTCGTTGACCACGTCATTCTGGCGAAACCGCTACCGGAGATGGTTGACGGCAAGATTGACGGCTATCCAGGATACTGGGAACCTGTGATCACGGCGTTGTACGGCGCTTCGCCTATCGAACTAGCCCTTGCCTTAGCCGCGTTCGGCATCATCTTTGTCTTAACAATCGGCTCGTATACGGGGGGATTCGAGGATGAGGTTGAAGCTGGCTTAGCTCAAGGACACGACTATGCGACGCAAGTTGAAAACAAGATGCACGGTGGTCATTCGACCGCCGGTGGTCTTTATGGCTGGTTCGAGTTCAAGCTCAATACCCGTCTCACCCAGGCACTGAACCACACACTTCGATCTCATCTCTTTGACCGTATTCAAGCGCTTTCGATTACCAAGCTTGAAGAACAACGGATCGGTGATTCGATTTACCGCGTGCTGTATGACACACCACAGATTAATGAGATTTTCTACGAAGTTACACATACGCCACTAATGTCCACGACTCTGTTTATTCAGGCACTCTTGACAATGTTGAGTGCGTATCCGGGTAACTTGATGGTGGCGTTCGTAACGATTGCGGTATTCCCCGCTTGGGGGTTTTCAGCTGCATTGTTTTCACGCATTGTTAGGCGCCGAGGGCAGGCTGCTAGAGCGGCTGGCGCGATTACAACTGCAACCATCGAAGAAGGCATGGACAACGTGCTCGCCGTACAGAGTCTCGGTGGAAACGTTAAGGAGAAGAAGCGATTTGGCGACGATAGCAAGGAGTCGTTTTTCCGCCATCGCATGGTGAGTGTCCTCTGGATTCTCATCGGCCAATTGAGCAGTGTGTTTGGACATATCGTCTTCGTTTGGTTTTCTTTCTACATCATCAGTCAGGTGATCACCGGTGATATGACGCCAGGAGACTACGCTGCGATCTTCACGTATTACGGTTACATGATTGGGCCAGCAATGGCGCTAGGTTGGTTGTGGATCAGATTTCAAGACAATGTAGCCGCCATGCGACGCGTATTCGCGCTTCTAGACCAAGAGCCGGAGGCCCAACTCGGCAATCTTGCAATGCCCGAGGTCACGGAAGGCGTTGAGTTTGATTCTGTCGGATTGATCTATCCAGACGGTCGTCGCGCATTGGGTGACATCAGTTTTAAGGCGTCCGTTGGTGAGATCGTTGCCTTCGTCGGACCTACCGGCGCTGGTAAAACGAGTCTGGCATATCTGATACCTCGCTATCACGTCGCCTCCGAAGGCATTGTTCGAATCGATGACGTCAACGTCAACGAGTTTGATGTTGCTAGCCTCCGTAACCAGATTACATACGTCTTCCAAGAAACGCAGCTCTTTTCGTATTCGATCAGGGACAACATACGGTTTGGAAAACAGAACGCTGAACAGGCAGAAATTGAACATGTCGCTCGTATTGCAGGTATTCATGATTTCATCATGTCGCTACCGGAGCAATACGACACTCGTTTAGGCAATACCAACGCCAAGATTTCAGTCGGACAAAAACAACGCATTTCGATTGCGCGAGGTCTCTTGCGGGAATCGAAGATATTGATTTTGGATGAGCCGACTTCAGCATTGGATCCTGAAACCGAACAATACTTGGTCAGCTCATTGCACGAGGCCGCAAAGGATCGGCTTGTGATCGTCATCGCACATCGACTTTCGACAATTGCGCACGCAGACAAGATCATTTATCTCGACGACGGACAGATTCTCGAACAAGGTACGCACGACGAATTGGTCGCTCGCGACGGTGGTGCTTACCGACGCTTCGTAGAACTGCAAACGACCGCAACAGCGTGAGTCCGAAATACGTTTAATGCGCACCGCGCAACTTTTTATCTGAAAGCGGTCAAATAACTGCGGCGAATTGATCGCACAACCATAGAACGTCGATGGTTACGTTAACGGCAACCAGCAATAACGCCAGAATCCCCTTCCTACGCACTATCGGTGCGCGGCTGTCTTTACTCGTGGTGATTCTCATTCTCGTCACCATCGTGTCGATGTCGATCATCAATTACCGTACCGTTCGAAGTTCGATCCTTGATGAGGTGCACGTCGGACTTGTACTGCAGAACGACTCGATGCGTGAGATCCTGCAATCGGCCGTTGACTATCAACACGGCCGAATTGACGCGCTAACCAACCAATTGGTGCTCCAACAGAATCTCGGTGCTTTTGTGGATAACTTGATCTCGCACGAGGAAGTACAGGCGAACACCGCGGAGCTGCTGGTCCAACTACAGCGGTTTTGGAGCGATGTACTCGACATTCAAGTGTTGTCTCCGACAGGTAACGTGATCGCTAGTACCGAGTTAGCAACACTCGGTACGTCGATGGCTTCTGACGAGAGGTTTCTAGAAGGGCAGAGCGGACCATTCCTCAGCCTGTTACGCCTGATTGATGATCCCAATGTAACTCACGTTAGTGGACCGGTTAGAACCGCGGATGGGGAACTCGTAGGCGTCGTGATCGCCGATATCGAAGGTGAGTTTCTCCGAGACGCTATCGATGTTCTGCAAACAGGTCACGAAACGTCGAGCGTCCGGTTGGGCATGGTTGGACCGGACAGTGAATTGCGCTACTTATTCGTGACGAATGGTCTCGATTCCGCTGAACTTGTGAATGTCAATGACAACGCGATGCAGTTGGCAGTTGCTGAGCGAGCGGGTTTTCTAGATGGCATGTTCGACCATCGAGGTGTGGAAGTTGTGGCGGCTTATCGACCCATCGAGATCCAGGCCTCGATATGGGGTCTTGTCTCCCAGGTTGATTCCCGAGAGATTTACTTACCGGTACGTCAAGCGTTTTGGACCTTACTGTTGACAGCGATACTGTTCATAACCATTTCCGTCGTCTTCGCAATATTGTTTGTTCGACGCTCATTGCTCCCGATCAACGACCTCGCTGAGGCAACCGGACGGCTTAAACAGGACGATGTTGAACTTGACATTACCACGGAATCACAAGACGAATTTGGCGTACTCAGTCGAGCATTCAATGCGATATTGAAGGAGCGTTCTAACTACACGCAAAGCCTTCGACAGGAAGTAAGCGAACGTACCCAGGAGTTAGAGAGGTCGAACACAGGCTTACAGCGGGTCGTCGAACGTGTCGAGACACAAAACGATTTAATGGAGCGCGATCTACGACGGGCGGAGATCTTTCAAAAATCGTTACTGCCTAAATCGATACCGGACATGCCCGGTTTTTCACTAGCTGCAATGTATCTGCCTGGAACCGCGGTGGGTGGCGATCTATACGATGTTGTTCATATTGACGATCAGCACGTCGCGTTTTTAATCGCGGACTCGGCTGGGCATGGTGCCAGCGCGGCGATGCTCTCGGTGCTGTTCAAGCTTCGACTTGAATCACCGAACGCGAATGAGCTGCTCGATCCGGTTACATTGTTCACGCGTGTCAACCGCGATTTTGTTGAAGATCTTGCAGCACCCGGAGTATTCGTTACCGCGTTGTTACTGATCCTCAACACACGTACGCGCGAAGTTACGATGGCGAGCGCGGGACATCCGCCTTTACTTTTGGTCCGCGCTAACGGGGATGTCACGACTCTGGAACGTACTGGACCCGGTTTGGGCTTATCGGTACAGGCGAGTTTCGACGTTCATCGTTTCTGCCTCGTTGATGGCGATCAACTGCTGGTTTACACCGATGGTCTTTTCGATGTAGGCGACGATGAACCGCCGACGCTAGACGCATTGGCAGACGTACTGCGACGACCGGATCCGGATAAACCTGTGCTAGAACAGTTATTCGAGCTTGGTTCGGGAAGCGTTGATTTGGTGGACCGCGATGACGTGACACTGTGCCTGTTGTCTGCTGTGCCAGATCGGAATTGGGTGCGAACAGGATCCCGCCCGGGTAGTGACATGCCTCTCGCCCGCGTCGAGAACACCGACGGAAGAGCGGCAGTTGAGTACGCTGAAACCGAGCAAATCACGTACCTTTACCTGA
Source organism: Gammaproteobacteria bacterium (assembly GCA_026707905.1). Classification (GTDB taxonomy): domain Bacteria; phylum Pseudomonadota; class Gammaproteobacteria; order Pseudomonadales; family Azotimanducaceae; genus Bin55. Next base: position 8,014 of record JAPOVY010000022.1, read on the forward strand.
CGGGTCGCGTGACGTGGACGTATGGTGAATCGTTTTTTGACGCAGCGACGTCCGTTCTCGATGAGCATCGTCCTATCGTCATTGAATTTAAATCTTGTGAATACCTTGATAGTGCGATGCTTGGCACCTTGCATCAGATTGTCGAGCGAGCGACCCAAAGCGATATCGATGTCAAACTGCAAAACGTGTCGGACGAGGTTAAGAACACCTTTGTTGAACTTGGTCTGGGCGACGTACTCAACCACATTGTCGAAGAACCGGTTTGGACGCCGCCGAATAGCTTGCCACTGTCGGCGAGCGGCCGTCTCGATCGGAATACGCGAGTGATTTCCGCGCATGACGCTCTCGCTCACCTTAATAAGAAAAACAAAGAGATGTTTGAAGACGTAGTAGAGCAGATGCGTAGCGACTATCTAGGTCAATCGAGCGACAACTAGCGTCAATAAAATTCCTGCCCCCAAAACTTGAGCAGACGCCGCGCGAACAGCGTTGTCGAGCCAGTACTTAACTCAATCGAGGAATTACCACTTCTATGAGCAATCGCACGAAGTTTTACATAAATGGCGAATGGGTTGATCCTTCAACGTCAGAGACGCTCGAAGTCATCAATCCCGCTACTGAATTACCTATCGGACCTATCGCAATGGGTAATCAGGTCGACGTCAATAGAGCGGTGGACGCTGCATTCGACGCCTTTGAATCCTTCTCACGAACGAGTCGTGAAGAACGGGTTGAGTTGTTCGAGAAGATCATCGACGTCTACAAAGGTCGCATTCCTGAAATCGCAAAGGTTATTAGCGAGGAGATGGGCGCTCCGTTGTCCCTCGCGAACGCGGCTCAAGCACCCGCAGGTCTAGGTCACCTGATGACGACTCTCCGAGTTCTGCGTGACTTTGAGTTCGAAGAGACGCTTGGTGGTGCTCAGGTCGTCAAAGAACCGGCAGGAGTGTGTGCATTCATTACGCCGTGGAATTGGCCGATCAATCAGATCGCATGTAAGGTCGCACCGGCGCTAGCTGCAGGATGTACGATGGTTCTGAAGCCATCAGAAGTAGCGCCATTCAACGCAATTCTGTTCGCTGAGGTAATGGACGAAGCAGGGGTACCTGCGGGTGTATTTAATCTGGTCAACGGCGATGGACCGACGGTAGGTGTCGCCCTTTCGTCACACCCCAGGATTGACATGGTTTCCTTCACGGGTTCGACACGAGCGGGCGTCGAAGTCGCGAAGAATGCGGCGCCGACTGTAAAACGTGTCGCTCAAGAGCTCGGCGGGAAGTCCGCCAACATTATCTTGGACGATGCTAATTTCCAAGAAGCCATATCGCGTGATGTTTTCGGTGTGTGCAACAACTCCGGTCAAAGCTGTAATGCACCAACTCGGATGTTGGTCCCGCAAACCCGTATGGACGAAGCGGCAGAGATCGCGAAGAACGCGGCGGCTCAAGTCAAGGTAGGCGATCCCAACGATGCCAACACAACCATAGGTCCTGTCGTTTCAGCCGTCCAATTTGAGAAGATTCAGAATCTGATCCAAAAAGGTATCGATGAAGGTGCGAAATTGGAGATTGGTGGCACTGGACGGCCTGACGGACTGAACGCAGGATACTACGTTAAGCCGACCGTCTTTTCACATGTAACCAACGACATGACGATTGCGCAGGAAGAGATTTTTGGTCCTGTGCTCTCGCTGATTGGATACGAAAGTGATGACGACGCTGTTAGTATCGCGAACGACACGGTCTACGGTCTTTCTGGCTACATCTCCTCTGCGGATCCAGATCGGGCGCGGAATATTGCGCGTCGAATCCGAACCGGAAACGTTCATATCAATGGCGCCGGACCTGATCAGCAAGCACCTTTTGGCGGTTATAAACAGTCGGGTAACGGGCGAGAATGGGGTAGATACGGCTTCGAGGAGTTCTTAGAAACGAAAGCAATTATCGGATAGACTCATCGTTCGAAAACAAAAATAAGGAAGGCGGCAAAAGCCGCCTTCTTTTTTGTGGTTCACACGTCGATTCTAATTTCAGTTCCTTATTCGGACTAACGCAATCGAATGTTGATCAAACTACTCGATATGTAAAAAACGAGCGTGAGATATTGTAAAAATATTCGATTTGATCATACAATTTTACCAATGTGGATAGATAGACAGATAGAAGACCTTCTAGTGCGTCGTGCCGCAACGCGGCCGGTCGTTGTACTGACAGGTGCGCGTCAGACTGGTAAAACGAGTTTGATGCAGAGGTTGTTTCCGGACCACAATTTCATTAGTCTAGACCTGCCAAGTGAAGCGGAGCAAGCAGAAAGCGATCCGGCGGTCTTCATCGCTCGTCATCCACCACCTGTCATCATCGACGAAGTTCAGTATGCACCGGGTTTGTTTCGCCACTTAAAAATAGCCGTAGACGAAGATCGAACGAATGGTTCATTCCTATTGACTGGATCGCAGCCGTTTACGTTGATGAGAGCTGTGACCGACTCTCTCGCCGGTCGTGCCGAAATTCTTGAGTTAGAACCTTTAACTTTCGAGGAGACTCGACAATCACTGCCGGACATAACAGTTGAAGAGTTCCTCGTACGTGGCGGATTTCCTGAACTCTACGCAAACCGCGACATCGACGCTCGTGGTTTCCTACAGTCTTATATTGCTACATATCTCGAACGCGACCTACGGCAGCTACTGGAAGTCAATAGCTTGCGCGACTATGAGCGATTTCTACGCGCAGTAGCGATACGTTCTGCGCAGCTTCTGAATCGATCGGACCTTGCTCGTGACGTAGGCATCGCGGGTTCGACATTAGCATCTTGGGTATCGGTTCTACAAGCGTCGAATCAGTTAGCGCTTCTTGAACCATGGTATGGGAATCCCACAGTCTCTCTCGTTAAACGACCCAAGTTGTATATACGAGACGCCGGTCTTGCGGCGTTCTTATGTGGTATCTACAGCAAAGATGATCTCTTCGCTTCGCCATCAGCAGGCGCTCTGTGGGAAACGCTCGTTTGCGCTGAGATTCGGCGCGCTCAAATCAACCGACATGGCAGCTGGCACTTGAACTTCTGGCTCGATAGGTCTCGAGAGGCGGATTTCCTTCTGCACCGTGCAGGGAAATTTCATTTGGCGGATGCTAAATGGGCCGAGCATCCGCGTTTAAGGGACGCGAGTTCTCTTCGAAAAGTGAAGGGTGTATTACCGGATGATTCTGTCGAATCGATGTCGGTGATATGCAGACCCACCAACACCTATCCCATAACCGACGACGTGAATGCTGTGCCACTCACAGAAATGGACAAGGCGTGGCGAGAAGGTTAGGGGCTACAGTGGTTTCTTCGATGGATCGATGGTTTACGATTGCGCTTGATCTGGGGTCGGCAGCATCTTCCAAAGTCCACATTTACTAATGTTGGTTGCTACTACTTGAATCGTTTCCTGGCTTGACATTCGGAGAGCCGATGATCGAAGAATAGGCGCTCAATCTAGGTTGGATTGATCAAATCCAACGTAGTGCTTCGGAACTGTGACCGAATGCTTCGATTTCCATCCCCATAGTGTTGAGTAGCGTGACGAATAAATTCGATAGTGGCGTGTTTATTTCGCCATCGTACGCGACGTGCTTGCCATGAGGTAACGGTCCGCCCGCGACGAGAATCGGTAGATTCTTCGCACTGTGCGAGTTGGCGTTGCCGAGATTGCTACCAAATAGCACGGTCGTTGAATCGAGCAGACTAGTGCCGTCGTCATACCGTTCACCCAAATTGCTCAATAGTTCACCAAACGTTTTGACGATAACGTTCTCGACTTGACGTAAATGAGCGATTTTCGATTCATCCTGACCATGATGGGATAGATTGTGTTGGTCAACCGCGGCATCAAAGCCATTGAGTACGACACCGTGATCCTGAATCATTAGGCTCACGACGCGCGACGAGTCAGTTTCCAATATGAGCGGGATCAACTTCAACATCGCTCGAAATCGTCCGATTAGATCAGCTCGGTCTTCGACATCGGCCGGTGCTTCTTGAGTGACCGTTGGTTTCGGTAGGTCGTGCCATGCACGTACCGAGACCAATTCCCTCTCTGCTGACCTCAATGCTTCGTAGTAAGCATCCAGCTTTCGTCGGTCAGAATTGCTAACTTGTGATAAGAGTGATGCCGTCTCGCTTTGTAGATGGTCGAGGATGCTGCCGCCATCCGTCAATCGTTGGGTCTCCCGTGTGACAGACGCTGGATCTCCTTGGAGGAACAGGTGTGTAAACAGTGCAGACGGGCTCGTTTCCGCCGGTACCATGACACCGCCCTTAGTGTAGGACTGGCTTTGCGCATTGTTGGTGGCGAGTACTACTGATGGGAATCGAGTCTCGTAGCCAATAAACTCAGCTGCGGCTTGATCGAGAGACAGCGTATTTACAAATCCGTCCAGGCCAGGATGCTCTGCCGAGGTGAGCCACGTGATTTCGGAATTGTGTGCCTGACGACCAGTTTGGTTTTGGTGTCCTAAACCCGAAAACACGGTATACCTGTCCCGAAACGCGTCAATGTGCTTCAAGTACTCGCTCGGCTCGTATTCGATACCGGCGGTTTTAGGGAACCAGGAGTCCGCATACAGTCCAAGCGTAGCGCAGATGTTGACCATCCGGGCGTACCGCTTCACATCAGCAAATGACAGCGACTCCAGCATCGGCAATGCGAGAAACACGCCCGTCGCACGTAAAAAATGGCGTCTATTTAAAACATGCTTTGTCATTTTCATTGCTTACGAAAGAGTTCACTCTGAACGACGGCGTGGATCATGCCACGCACGGGGTAATCGTCGGGTTCGACCTGTGCGATGATGTTCTTAATCGCATCGCGGTCCGCGAATTGCACCTCCGCACCTGTTGCCAAAACGATTAGTTGAGACGCGAAATGTTGCGCGATGTACGCGAGTTTTTTCTCAACCATCAGGTCCTGATATTCGGTAAATCCCGAGAACGTGTCTCCTTCCGGCGTTACGCCGCTCGCATCGACTTCCATACCCATCCGATACGGCCCAGGATATGTTTGTCCTTCGAACGTATCGCCGTCCGATGTCACAGGACTACCCGTCGATCGATAGAAGGCGCGGAAACCGCCGATTGGATTAAAAGATTCCATTGCGAATCCTGGCGGATCGATGCTCAGATGACAGCTCGCACACACGGTATTCGAACGATGCGCATCGAGCTGTTCCCGAATTGTGGTTGTTCCTCGTGTGTCGGGTTCCAAACCCGCGACGCTTGGCGGCGGTGGTGGGGCTGGTTGGCCGAGTACATTGGTTAGCACAAAGTTTCCGCGGGGAACAGGGGACGTGGTTGTCCCGTTGGCGGTGATTTTGTGGATGGAAGCTTGCGAGAGTAGTCCGCCTCGAACGTGATCGCTTGGGAGAGCGACCTTTCGCATAAACTGCCCTTCAATGTTCGCGATACGGTAGTGTTCGGCCAATCGCCGATTCAAGAATGTGAAATCTGCCTTGATTAGATTACGGATTCCGTGATCAGCATCAATCAGCTCAGCCAAAAACAGTTCAGTCTCCTCAGACATCGCCCGTGCGAGTCTTGAGTCATACTCAGGATATAGTCGTGGATCGGGGTTCGTCGCATGCAGTTCGTAGAGTCGAAATGCTTGTCCCGCAAAGTCCTTAATAAAGCGTTGACTTTTAGGGTCGTCGAGCATACGTTCGATTTCTGACTTGAGCGTGGTCGGGTGCGACAACCCATCTGACGCGGCAAGGTTGAGTAGTTTGTCGTCTGGCATGCTCCGCCAGAGGAAGTAGGACAACCGAGATGCGAGGGCGAAATCGTCCAAGTACTCGTCATCGCCTGATTGGAAAAGAAAAGCTGGCGCAGTCAGAATTGCAGTCAGCGGTACGCGAACAGCGCTCAGAAAATCACGCCTATCATCGAGTGCGGGTTCCGCCAACGCAGAGTATCGATCGATCGTTTGATCCGACAACGACCGTCGGAATGCTTTCGGAGCAAACGCGGCAACGATGTCGCGAACATGCTCCTTAGGCGATTTGGAAAGGACAGGTTCTCCGTTTTCGAACTCTATGCCAACAAGCAACTCCCGTGTACTTCTCGGAGGCCATTGTTCGAACAACGGTCCTTGAATCGCTAAAGTCTTAAAAGCGATTCCTTCACCTTCGTATTCCTGAATTTTCTTATCTGGGTCGTAATACTGATAAACCCACGCTGGGATCGACACATACGGTACGGGAGTTACGACATCCCCAGGTCTTAGGTACGTCGTTAGCTCGACTTGGCGTCCATCAGGATCGACTAAATCGTAGACGCCGAGCATGTTTGAGAGAACGGCGGTCGCTCCGGAAGCGGTAGGTCCTGATTCGACGGTGAACGTGACTGGTTTCAGGTTTCGATGAGGGTAGGCATCGATTCGAACGTTGTACCTACCGGGCATTGGTACAGCGTAACCTTCTGTTCCGCTATGAAACATGTACGTCGACCCGCCATCGAAATAGCCGACGATCGCGTCGTCAAGAACTTTCGTAATACCGCCGCCGAGAATCTCCGCGTTGGACATGAATCGTAGGTAGTTCGATTTCGCGTAATTCGTAACGAACATGCCTGTATTAGGTCGCGGTCCTACCTGCAACGCAACGTCAAGGGCGTCTTGAGCTGCGGCCATATATCCCCGCACGTGTAACGGTGAGATACCTTGGTTCGTAGCGACGGTATCAATACCGCCAGAATCGGCTTCCGCCGGTAACACTACGACGACGCCTTTTGCTGCTTCTGGGTCGATGTGGAGCAGGTCTTCGATCGTGTATTGGTACTCTAATCGTGTAAGGCGACGTAACGACGTACGACGCGGTCCACGTCGTTCAAGATTCGCATCGATCAGCGCTTCCTTGAGCGCAGCCATTGCTGGTTCAAGTAGAGACGAGTCTGGCGTAGGCATCGGTGCAGGAGGCATTTCGCCTCGTTCAATTCGATCGAATACACGTTCCCACTTGCGGAATACTGCCGGGTCAGAAAGATCGTGATCTAATTTCGTGAAATCGAGCATGCTGAGTGCTTCGTTACTATGGCACGCGAGACACGTGGCGGCGAGTAACGGCTCTATTTCTTCTTCGAACGCCTTAATTGAACCGATCAGTAATAGCACGCTGACAATTAGGTTGGGGAGGAAACGCTTGCCTACGGAATACTCACGGACCACGGCCATCAATCTAGTTGCGAGTCGAATGCAGCATTCGTTTCGTGTCGGATTCGTGCGTCTGTCAACCGACCCATTCATAGCACAAAGGAAGCCACTCGTAGTGGGTGTGTGAGCATATCACTAAAACGGTGATTAACTAAATCCCCGTCGCGTCTGGGGCTTGTGCAAATCTTCACCTAACGACGATCTCGCGGGGACGACGCATACTCCATCACCAGCTTAGAATCCACTCGAAAATCCCATGCATATTCAGAAATATTTAATTGCGTGGGTATAGTGCCGCAACGAGAGTAACATGTCCGACGAAATCCGCGTCCTTCCTAAGGGATACACCGACACGCCAGTGATCCCAGGTCAATCATGGCGCGTTCATGACGTGGATCGGCCCCCGCCACCGATCATCGAGCCGAAAACAGATGCTTCACAAGCTCTGGTTGGCGCGCCGCCTTCAGATGCGCGCGTTCTGTTCGACGGCACCGATACCCATGCTTGGTCGCATCGTAACGGTGAGTCATGTGGTTGGACGCTTGTCGACGGCAGTGCCATGGAAGTTTCGCCTCGAACGGGTGACATCCGTTCGAAGGATGAGTTCGGCACGTGTCAGCTTCATATTGAGTGGCGAGCGCCGACTGAGATTTACGCAGACAGTCAGGGTCGTGGGAACAGCGGCGTCTTTCTGCTCGGGCTATACGAAATCCAGGTACTCGATGGATATGAGAACCCAACCTATGCTGATGGCGTCACAGCAGCAATATACGGACAGTATCCGCCTTTGGTGAATGCATGTGTACCGCCCGGTATGTGGCACAGTTTCGACGTCGTTTTCGAGACGCCGGAATACGAAAATGGTGCGTTAACGAATCCTGCAGCGATGACCGTATTTCACAACGGTGTGCTAATGCATCTTAGGCAGGAGATGCAAGGACCAACGCAACATCGAACGCTTGCGTCTTACGCTGAACCACATGGCCCGAAAGGTCCGTTGGTGTTACAAGATCACGGCGATCGCGTGCAGTTCCGCAATATCTGGATCAGAGAGCTCGACAAACTACAGGCAGACTAACCGGCTTGCGCTGGAAACACGACGGGTCCAAGTAAATCTTCAAAATTAGCGCGGAAGAACCGGTCCAGTGTTTGCTCGCTTAAGTTAGTCGTACTGCGTGTGAATCGTCCGTATGGATTACGCCCACCTTCCAGGTGCGGATAGTCGGACGAGAACATGCAAATCTCAGGCGAAGACTGCTCGATGATCCAACCAGTGGGTTCCGTGGGATAGGGTGTTACCCGAATCTGACGTTCTACGTACTCACTTGGTTTGAGTGACAATTGTTGAAGCCGCGTCTCGTGACGTGCAAAAGCTTCGCGTGCGGAATCCAGTTGGCGCATGAAACCTGGAACCCAAGAAGCACCGAGTTCGATCACACCGATCTTGAGTGACTCGAAGCGATCCAGTACGCCATCCAGAATGAGCATCGCAAGTGCTTGCATGGGACCATGCGGGATCGCCATATAGGAGATCGAACGGAAGTTCTCTTCCCCACCATGGAAGTCAGGGACCGCGGGTAGGCCATTGTTCTTGTGTGCGCCGGGAAGTACGCGGTCGGCTAGACCCACATGAAGTAAGACCGGAACCGACGCATCAACCGCTTGCGACCACACTGAATCGAGATTGACGTGACTGGTTGCGTGGTTTTTAGGACACGCCCATGGAATCAAAAGCGCGTTGACACCAAGTTCAAGCGCTTCCTTCGCCGTTGCGCTTGCGCGGTCAAGGTCAGCAAGTGGTACATAGCCAACGGGTAACAAGCGTTCGTCGTGACGACAGAACTCTATTTGCGATCGATTGGTTGCACTCGCAGTTTCGTAAAGTAAGTCGAGATCATCCCCGTGTTCTAGCGTTTCGAGCCAAACATTGGTAGATGTTGGAAATACCAATTGGGTCTTTACTCCCATTAGGTCGAGTGCAAGCGAACGATCTTCTTTTCTGAATGCACCGATCGCTTCGTGGTTTTTCAAACCCATGACTCGATCTTCGTCCCCGGGACCGAATTTCGCAGCCTCATGCTTCTTGATCAAATTGGGGTAGAAATCAGATTTATCACGTCCAAGACGGGCATTGAATTGCTCGACGACGCGTCTCGTACCGAAATCATCCAGCCAATGAGGTATTTCCATGACGTGTGAGTCCGCGTCATGAACTAATCGATCAGAGATGTAAGGCATCGTATGCGCTAAAAAATCTCGGGTTATAGTCGAGTATCGTACTTTACGGGGAGTAAATCCTTTCAGAAACTTCTGCGTCAGTTTTTCCTACCGATGAATTGAGCTAGAGCAGATACCTCTCCTAATGGATCGGTAACCAATCCTTCAAACGTGTGCAAGGGTTCGAGAGAAGACAATGCTCGCGCAACAGTACCCGCCTTTGTGCGGTAATCCGGATTCTTAGGGCCAGCGAGTTTGAGATCGGGATCATCCCATCGCAGATGTTCCTCGACAAATAGCACGCCACCTGGTACGAGGAGTTTCGGTAACGTCCGCATCAACTCGAAGTTGACGTAACGAACCATGACTATGAGATCGAATAGGTGCTCGAACGATAAGCCGTCGTCAAGGTCGGCGACTATAAACTCGACGTTCTCAAGGTTTGATGCGAGATCGCGCGCTTGCGCAATGGCGACATCCGAAATGTCAATGCCGGTCACGTGAGTGGCTGACTGAGCAATAAATCGTGCGTTGCGACCGCTTCCGCACGCTAGATCAAGCGCGTTTGTGTGAGGTAGTCGTTTCAGCCATTCCTCAAGTAAGGCAGTGGGGTGTGTACGTGCAACATACGCACCTTCACGATAGCGTTGATTCCATCTAACGCGATCGGATTCCATTAGTAGTAGAGGATACGGTCGATGGCGTTATGACGTATGCGAGTCTTGATCTGATTCTGGATCCTCTGCTTCAGGAGTTTCGGCTTGCTCGCGCGTTGAGGCTTCATCTTCCTTTTCGAGGTTGCGCACGATGCGCCATGTCACGAAGGCAAACGCGGTCGTAAACAAAACAGCGAACGCGATGAAGTGAATCGCCGTACCCGAGTCGTAATTAAGCATTTAGCTTGTCGAGTCGTTCGCTTAACCGCTCGCGATCACGGATAGCGATGGGTGTAGCGAGTGCGTGCCTGAGCCGTTCACTCGATGGATTGGGTTCGTAGTAGAGCTCAAACATGTCGAGTATGGAGAGTGAATCTGGATCCGTCGTTGGCACATGAGTCACTTCACTGCCAGCTTGTACAACACCTTCTTTTAAGACACGGCAGTAAAACCCGGATCGTTGTGCTTTTCGAAACGCGACGGGAAATTTGGGATCGTCCATACGACGTCCTAGCGTTGCGCATGGAATTCGAGGGGCTGTCGCCTCGAGTACGACATCATTGATTAAGAAACGATCGCCGACACAGACTGACAACGAAGTAAGTTCTGAGACTGTGAGGTTATCACCAAACGTGCCGGGGTCAAGGTCGAGCGCATGCTCCTCAGACCAGTATGCGTAATCGTCCCCGCCATATACATAGACTGCTTGATCAGGACCACCGTGGTACTGCCTGTCGCATACTGCGTCACCCACTAGTCCGAGAGTCGAGACATCTATCGGTCCATCATACGATTGTTTACAGATTCCGGTCAGCAAATCGCCTAGCCGTAAGGCAGTACCGACATTCACGCTAGTTAATCGCATAAGCGCTGACTCTTTCTCACCGAAGTTCTATCCATTCGGTGTGTGCTGGTGTAAGAAAGCTAAAACCTTGTTAACGGTGTCGTCTTCGTCCGGATTCTTCCACCGGTCAACGAGCGTTGCATTGGGTGCGAGTTCTGCGATCTCACGGGAGACGACTTCGGGGTGGTATGGGTCGGAACCCATCAAAACCCACAGAGGTGTGTCGCAACTTTTAATAAACTCCCGATCAACGTTATATAAGAACTCCTGTTCAAACATATTCGAACGGAACTGAGTCCAATCCTCCTCGCTCGCCTCGGGATGCTTCTCTTTTATTGGATTCGCCCATAGGTCAAACATCTCAAAGAAGAGGTCCTGATTGTTGTCGACACCAATCGACTGTTGGATGACCGCCGCACAAACACGCGAAGGCGAAGCTTGAATAAATCCAAAGCAATATGGACCGCCAATACAACCTCCCATGAGGTGAAGTCTGTCCAAACCCAAGTGGTCTGCCAAAGCGATGTGGTCAGCAGTATACGTCGCCCATCCGTCGGAACCAGAGACTGGTGCAGTCGAGCTTCCGGCATTCCGTTGGTCCATCGCGATCACTTGGAAATCGTTCGATAACGTCTCGATCGGGTCCCATTCACTTCCATGCCAAAACGATGCTGCGGACCGCATCCCTCCCGGCGCGAATAAGAGGATGGGGAATCCATCGCCGTGGATTTCGTAGTGAATTCTCACGTTGCCTCGTTCAAAGATCATTTTTTTCTACCTCTCTCGAACTAAGTAATCATTCTTCAGGTTTTATGTAGCCTGCCGGTGTTTCTGTTTCTTCGTTACGCAAGAACCGATTCATCTGATCGAGCAGGTATTTCCGAGAATCCGCATCACGCAGTGACAAGTGATGCTCGTTGATGAGCATTGTTTGAAGTGTTTGCCACTCGTCCCACGCTTTGGCTGAAACATTGTTATAGATATCTTCACCGAGGGGTCCCGGCATTGGTGGCGCCTCTAATCCTGGAAGTTCCTTGCCGTGCTTGCGGCACTGGACTGTTCGCATCGTGATGCACACGCTTGTGTAACGGCGGAATCGTAATCATCGTTGTGTGTTGTTTTAGCGGAATCGAGTTTGTGACATTCGCGGTCGAGGCGATCTCACTCGCACTTTCGTGCTTTTTCCAATAACGTGAGCGTTAACTTAGACAGTCCAATCGACGAAGATATGCTCGTATCGAACCAAACGAGATCGTCGCGCGAGGGACTGAGGCGAGGAGTGTTTGACAGATACACTACCGTTGCATGGACTTTAAAGCGAACGTGCGAGAGTGTATGCATGAAAAACGGAATCGTCTCCTCACGATGAGCGCGACCATCGTTGATACCAACCCGAGCTAGAGTCTGGGAGAAATCAGTTCTCCCTTCGACTCGTAACGGAAGCCAAAGTCCACCCCACAATCCATCCTCGGGTTGACGCTGCAAGAGCGATCTTCCTTTGCCGTCAATTACTAAAAATAAGCGCAAGGATTCATCGCGAATGGATTGACGTCGACTCTTGTTAGGAAAGTGCTCTACCTTGTCGGTTCTAAGCGCTTTACAGCGTGTGTGAATCGGGCAGAGCGAGCAATTTGGTACGTTCTTTGTACAGCAGATTGCACCTAGATCCATGATCGCTTGTGCATATTCTGCGTTACATTCGGTTGGCGTGTGCGTTTCCGCGAGTGTCCATAGTTGGTTCAACACGGCTGTACGACGTAATTCACCTTCCACGGCGTGAAAACGCGCGAGAACTCGTTTCACGTTTCCATCAAGGATGACACCGCGTTGATTGAAACCGCTCGAGAGGATTGCGCCTGCGGTTGAGCGACCGATGCCCGGTAGACTGACTAGCGCGTCCAGCGAGTTCGGCACTTGTCCATTGTGTTCCGTTACGATTTCAGTCGCCGCTTGATGTAACAGACGGGCACGTCGGTAGTATCCGAGACCAGTCCAAAGGCTCATCACGTCGTCACGTGAGGCCCCCGCCAGCGAGCTCACGGTCGGCAGACTTGACATGAATCGTTCGAAGTAAGGAATTACGGTTTGCACCTGGGTCTGTTGAAGCATGATTTCCGCAACCCAGACTCGATAGGGAGTGCGTTCAAGTTGCCACGGTAGATCTGTACGACCATGTCGTTCCGCCCACTGCAGTACGCTTCTTGCGAACCAGTCGGTCATTGCGAAATTCGACTTGAGCTTTCTGTTAAATACCGCGGCATTCGATAATCTTGTACCCCTAATTCCATATTAAAGCGTGGTTGTTCACGTGACAGTAGAGAGCTGGGACCCATCTGCAACTACTTTAACATCAAGCCACCGAGCAATTCTGAATCATGCGGCATCGCAACTTGAGACAGACGTGTTCAGTCTCACGGACGACGAGCAAGCGTTGCTACGACCCACGATGCATGTAGATTCTGACGCGTGGTGGTCATTTAGCGCCACGGAATCGGACGCTACTATTGAAGCGTGGATCAAGGTTTTGACCTTAGTTGAACGTGACTTTAACGGTTTCGAAGCCGGTAGTCGATCGCCCGTTTTGACGTTAATCAAGGTCTTAAGAACACGAAACGCGTTATCCGGTAATCTATTTGTATGGATAAAGTCCCATACCGAAAATCGTTTTCTACCATATGGAAGTCTCTCGGATCGCCTCTAGGTACTCAGCTAATTCAGACCAGGGTAGCGCGCTTGGTGTGCGGTTACTCTTGGTAGTAGAAATTGAAGTAACGTCGTTGGTAAGGCCCAGTTTGTACTAAGGACCCGTTTTTAACACCAATACGCCTCGTCGAAAATCTAGTACTTTCTCATATAACGCACTACCGCTAATTGCGCCGAACAGTCGCTTGTCCCCGACATGCAGATCACGTAGATGTTCTAGGTCAACGATTCCTCTTACGCCGCCAGAGGCGATAACCGGGATGTCCGTATCGGCCAGCACTTGTGCAGTACGTTTCAGATTGACACCGGTCATCATGCCGTCGCTCTCGATGTCCGTAAACACCAACGCAAACAATGGTAGCTCGGCGCATAGCTCGAGCAGGTCGCGCACTGGGACGTCGGTCGTCGTATCCCAACCTCTTGTTGAGACTAATCCCCCGCGAGCATCTAGCGCAAGAATGATCCGTTGAGGGTATCGTTGTGCGACCGAAGTGAAGAAATCAATGTCTTCGACCGCTTGTGTTCCGATACAGACCTGTGCGATACCAGCATCGATCCACGACGTGACCGCATCCATAGTCCGAATACCACCACCAAGCTGCACGGGCGTATCACCCGCGGCTTCCACGATCTTGCGGATACTCGCATGGTTTTCGGATTGACCGGAAAATGCACCATCAAGGTCAACGACATGCAGGCGCTCTGCGCCTTCATTAACCCAATGTGTGGCCAAGTTACCAGCGTTGTTATCGTATATCTTGGCGGTGTCCAACAAACCACGTCTTAACTGCACACATTGACCATCATGTAAGTCGATAGCCGGTATTAAGATCACAGAGTGCCTTTCGTTGAGGGCGTGTCGAGCACTCGGGTATCTAGTGTCGTCGCCATTCTTAACGCTCGACCAAATGCCTTGAAAATCGTCTCAGCCTGATGGTGTGCGTTAATCCCTTTGATGTTGTCGATGTGTAATGTCACCAGCGCGTGGTTCACGAATCCCTGAAAGAACTCTCGCAATAAATCCACATCGAAATCAGAAATTCTGGGCCGTGTAAATTCGACTTCATATGAAAGACCTGGTCGACCTGAGCAATCGACGACAACGCGGGAGAGTGCCTCATCTAGGGGGACATACGCATGTCCGTACCTCGTAAGTCCGGTCTTGTTTTCGGTCGCCTCGGCGAAAGCTTGACCCAAAGTGATGCCGATGTCTTCAACCGTGTGATGCGCGTCTACCTCAAGGTCGCCTTCCGCATCGATCTCAATATCAAAGAGACCGTGACGAGCGATTTGCTGGAGCATGTGCTCAAAAAACGGCAGTCCTGTGTTAAAACGAGATTGCCCTTCGCCGTCTATCTGTAGTCTTACGGTTATGCGAGTTTCAAGTGTATTGCGACTAACTTTTGCGGCGCGGGACACGAAGGTTCTACGTTGAAAACGAACCGCGATTTTAGACCAGTTGACGCCTCGTTAATGCGAATGTCGGCGGACGTTTGAACGTAGTTGCGCGACGCGAGGACCAGAATCCGATTCATAATCGGCGCCTACGGAATTCTGTCCGATGGATCGTCGAAGACCAGTGTTCTCGTGCGAGTGAGGCTAAATTGAAATCAGGTATGCCCGTGTGTTAAGCACTAATTAGGCCTGCGAACGCACCGACTTAAGGCTCATTTAACCAACGCAGAGGGTCAGTAGGTTCGTTGCGCACCCTGATCTCGAAATAGAGGCCTGCAGCGTCCTCGGATCCGCTCAAGCCGACTGTACCGATCGTTTCTCCCGCTTCGACCGGTTCACTCGCTTGTTTGTGTAAGGTGTCGCAGTGAGCATAGATCGCGATTAATTCGTCCCCATGGTCGATGATCATCGTGTTGCCGTAACCCTCAAACCACTCAGCGAATAGAACGGTTCCGCCCGCAATTGCAGTGATCGGTGCGCCTTGGGTTGCGGTAATAACAATTCCTTCGGATCGGATTCGTCCATCGGCTCGGAGTGCACCAAATTGCTGCCGTATTGCGCCGACGACCGGCCAGTTTTGCATACCGTCACGAGTTGCCGGCGTTACTGCGGGTCCAGTACGAACATTGGATGCGGTCCGTGCCGCGATTAGTTGGCTAAGTCGCTCACGTTCTCGCACAAGCTGAGCTAGATCTTTGTCGAGCGCATCTATTTCCGTCTGTAGTTGGCTATTTAGAGTTGTAAGTTGATTACTTTGATCTTGAAGAGCAATGGTGCTGGCTTCAAATTCACTTTCGTTCGCGTCATACATTACGCGGGCGTTATTTGCGTCGTGGATTAATTGTTCTAACGTATCAAGGTGTTGTTCTAATTCACTAATCTGACCTTCTAACTGTCTGACAAAGTACTGATGGTAGTGGTATAGTCGATCGACCTTCAGTGGGTCGCTCTGAACGATCAACATGGTAAGCGGATTGCGCGCCTGCAATTGTTGAGAAGTCACGGCATTCCACACAAGCTCTGTCGTTTTTTGATCTCTTATCTCAGTGTATGAAATCACTTTAGAGGTATTCTCCGAGAGTGATTGTTCGGACTCCTGGAGATTGTGTTCCGACGTCGTATGAAGGACCCTCAGTCGATCGAGCTCCTGTTCTACCGCCACAATCTGACGTCTCAACTCAGCACGTTCGCGATCCTTACTTGCGCGGAGTGATTGTTTGGTTGAAATTTCGTTCTTGATCTGCTCAAACTTTCGGTCCGGCTCAGAGGCTTGTTGACCGATTGCCTGCGTCGTCACAACATGTGAAAACACGAGCGCACCAACTAGTGCGCAGAAATGAACGCGACCCGGGGCGCTCAATAAACGAGCGATCGACCAGTCATCGCTGCCGGCTGTTCGATCCCCATGAGAGCAAGAATGGTAGGCGCAACATCTTTTAAGCCGCCCGTAGGTTCGATCTGATGTACGCCACCACCCACGCATACGAACGGTACGACACCTGTTGTGTGCGCGGTATGAGGTTGTTCACTCGTTGCGCTCACCATTTCTTCCACGTTGCCGTGGTCCGCCGTGATAAGGCAGTAAGAATCGGTTTCGAGCGTGATCGTCGTGATCTGTTGGAGGCAATCATCGATGCACTCGACGGCGCGAATCGCCGCTTCAAAATCTCCGGTGTGACCGACCATATCAGCATTCGCAATGTTGCAAATAATCGCGTCGAATTGCGAATTCCGAACTGCCGAAACGATTTCTGCGGTTACTTCGCGAGCACTCATTTCGGGCTGTAGATCGTAGGTGGCAACCTTAGGTGAGGGAATGATGAGACGCGTCTCGCCGTTAAAAGTAACTTCCGAACCGCCGGAAAAGAAGTACGTTACGTGAGCGTATTTCTCGGTCTCGGCAATTCGAAGTTGCGTTTTTTGTGCGTCGGCTAATACGGATGCAAGCGTGTCGCGCAGTTCCTCGGGTTCAAAAGCAATCTGGACGTCGTTGACAAAACTGCCGCCACGGGTGACATCGTCGGCATACGGTGATAGGCACACCATCTGATTGAGGCGAGGACGAGTAGCACGCGGAAATGTGCTTCCGTCTCGATCGTCTGTGAACGCCCGACAGATCTGACGTACGCGGTCCGCGCGAAAGTTCATGAACGCAACGTCGTCACCATCTTGAACGACTCCTCCCGAACCGATTTGAGTCGGGACGATAAACTCGTCGGTTTCGCCGCGTTCGTAGGCGTTGTGCAGTGCTTGTAGACCATCAGATGCTTGATAACGCGAGATGCCATTGACGTAGAGATCGTAAGCAACCTTGGTTCTCTCCCAACGATTGTCTCGGTCCATCGCATAGTAGCGGCCGCTGACCGAAGCCAGCTTGAATCGATGATTGGATTCTTGAAGTTGCACAGCACGCTCAATCGACGACTCTGCACTCTGTGGTGGGGTATCGCGGCCGTCGAGGAACGCATGCAACGAGACGTTGCGATTTGCAGAGAGTGCAAGATCGATTAGTGAAAAGATGTGCTCTTCGTGACTATGTACGCCGCCTGGCGAAAGCAGACCAAAAACGTGAAGGACTCCAGTCGCCGAGGAGTTCGTAACGGATTGGATCGCGGGATTCTGGGCGAACGACCCGTTTTCGATACTGTAGTCGATTCGATTGAGATCTTGGCGAAGGATACGACCCGCGCCGATCGTAATGTGTCCGACTTCGGAATTTCCCATTTGGCCTTCGGGAAGTCCAACGTGTTCGCCACTACATTCGAGAAGCGCGTGTGGAAACTCACGCCAGAGTCGATCCCACGTCGGTGTCTTCGCATGGTAGATCGCGTTGAACGTCGTCTCGTCACGATGCCCCCAACCATCCAGGATGACCAGTAAGGTGGTTGGTTTCATTGCATCCGCCGTGAAAAAATCAAGGCGAAAGTGTAATTAGGCCAAATGTCCAAACCTATAATTTTTTCAGAAATTAGATATTTGTGATCCGCATTTCTACATGGAGCAATTCTTCGAATTTATAGCAAATCATTGGTTGCTATCTACTACCTTTGCAGCACTCTTAATAGCGTTCTTCGTCAATGAAATGAAGCGTAGCGGGCATTCGATATCGTCCCAACAGCTCGTCAACCTCGTAAATCAACAGAAGGCTGTCGTCTTGGATGTAAGGGATACGAGCGAGTATTCGGCTGGTCATATCACGGACGCGATCAATATCCCACACTCGTCGTTGCAAACTCGTTTGAAAGAGATCGAAAAGTTCAAGGAACGACCGATCGTCATCGTCTGTAAGATGGGTCAGCACGCCGGATCGATGGGCACGATGCTGAAAAAAGCAGGATTCCGTAACGTTTCGCGACTGCGTGGCGGTCTGAGTGCATGGCAAGCTGAAAACATGCCGTTAATCAAGGGTCGCCACTAGTCGGTTCAGTCATGGCGGATGCGACGGTAAAGATCAATCTAGCATGGCGCTTCGAGCGTATCTACCTTCGTAACGTCGACGTTACGCTGCACGACACACCCAACCTGTTTAACATGAAGTGGCAGCCGAACGCTGACATGAACATTCAGGGTGACTTCCGACCCGTTGGCGATCATCGATACGAAGTTTCGCTTAAACTCACGATGACCTGTAAGAACTTGGACAAATTAGCGTTGGAGATGACACTTGAACAAGCAGCTTTGGTTCGAGTCCAGTCCGATAAAAGTCAAACTGACGTACAGCGAATTCTTGCGGTAGAAGCAACGAACGCGTTGTTTCCCTACATTCGAGAAGCTGTTGACAATCTAGCTGTTCGAATGTCGTTACCGCCTCTGATGTTAGGTCATTTCAATTTCGAGAAAGTTTTTGAAGAAGGTCTGCGGCAAATGAACCTTAAGAACACGCAGTCCGCGATGAGTGCGAACATCAGCACTGACGAGGTCTTGAATTAAGGGACGATCAGCGCCCGTCCGCAAAATCTAGTTGTCGCCACACTTCGTATAAGGCAACAGCGACAGAATTCGCCATGTTCATACTGCGGCTATTCGATAACATCGGAATACGCAGCAAATTGCCGCCGAAACGATTCCGAAGCGCTTCGGGTAACCCGCGTGTTTCCGGACCGAACATCAATACGTCATACGGTTGATAGACGACGTCCGTGAACGATCGTGACGCTTTCGTTGAGAAGGCGAATACACGTTCTGGGTCGAACGGCGCTAACGCCTCAGACAAGGTACTACAGACACGTACGTTGACCCATTCGTCGTAGTCGAGTCCCGCACGACGTAGTCGTCGATCGTCCATTTCGAAACCCAGTGGTTCGACAAGGGTTAAAGACGCACCGGTGTTCGCTGCTAATCGGATCGTATTGCCGGTATTTGGCGGTATCTCGGGTTGATAGAGAACGATATTCAGTAGTTTCTTGCTGAACCCCGAGGAATCGTTGTTCACACGATGTTGTATTTGCTGATCTTCTGTGAAAGTGTATTGCGTGCGTAGCCGATGAGCTTCGCAGCTTCTTGCTTGTGCCCCGATGTGTGACTTAGAGCCATGTCGATCAGTGTTTTTTCAAACATCGGTTGCGTAACGTCAAGTAGATTTGCGCCGCCGTTGTCGAGATGTTCTTGGATATACGCTCGTAGTGAACCCGCCCAGTCGCTGGAGATCTGTTCACTCGGCCGCGCGTCGTGTAACTCGGGCGGTAAATCAGAGAGAAGAACCTCCCGTCCTGGCGCCATCACTGTTAGCCATTGACACGCGTTCTCAAGTTGTCGTACGTTTCCAGGCCAGTCTAGCGATTCGAGATACGAAAGCGTTTCGTCGGTCAGCGTTTTAGTTTCGACGCCAAGGTTTTCCGCCGCTTCACGCATGAATTTACGGGTGAGTTCCACAATATCTGACTTGCGATCTCGTAAAGGCGGTACATGTATTCGAATAACGTTTAGACGGTGGTAGAGATCCTCTCGAAACTGTCCTTCGCGAACGAGATGATCCATATCGCCGTGGGTAGCCGCGATGATGCGAACATCAACCGTAATCGATTCTCGTCCTCCGATCCGATAGAAAGTTCCATCTGATAGAACGCGTAGCAGTCTTGTTTGTGCAGTAAGAGGCATGTCCGCGATTTCGTCGAGAAACAGTGTTCCAGAATCAGCTTGCTCAAATAATCCGATTCGACGCGCATTGGCGCCCGTGAAGGCGCCTTTCTCGAAGCCGAATAACTCAGCTTCGATAAGATCATTAGGGAGTGCCGCCATGTTAAGTGCAACGAATGGGCGGTCCGACCGGGGACTATGAGTGTGTAGCGCACTCGCAACCAGCTCTTTACCGGTTCCAGTTTCACCCGTAATCAGAACGGTTGCGCTTGATTGCGAGAGTCTTGCGATCGCACGATACGCCTCTTGCATGGCTGGTGCCTGTCCAATGATCGCGTCGGAAACGATTGTGTTCTTGGTATCGACGGGTGCATCAGTCCTACGTTGCGCTAACGCTCTTTGCAGCGTGCTATGGACTTCGTCGATGTCGAATGGCTTCGAGAGATACTCAAACGCTCCCTCACTAAACGAAGTCACTGTACTTTCGAGGTCCGAATAGGCAGTCATCACGACGATCGGAATTTCCGGATGCGAGGTTTTAACCTGACGCATTAGCTCGTGACCATCTAATCCGGGCATTCGGATGTCGGTAAGGATCACCGTGGGCTGATTGTCCTCAAGTTCTGTCAGCACGCTTTGAACCGACTCGAATGTACGGGCAGTCATTCCAAAGTTGCTTAATGCCCTTTCAAGCACAAATCGGATACTCTTGTCGTCGTCCACGATCCAAACCGACTCTTCACTCATAGCGTCCGAGGACCTCCTTTACCTTCAACTGCGAGCGGCAGGTAAATCACGAACGTTGTAAGTCCTCGTTCGCTCGTACACATGATTAAGCCGCTATGCATACCGATGATGGTGTGGGTGATCGCTAACCCCAATCCGGTTCCGCTTGCCTTCCCAGTTACGAGTGGGAAAAAGATCTGATCTTGAATCTCTTGCGGTATGCCGATTCCGTTGTCTTCGATTTGGATCCGCGCCACCATTGGGTGACGTGTTGTTCCGATCGTGAATTGGTGTTCGATGCCCGTTCTAATCACGAGCCGAGGCGATGTCTCGTCCTGCGTGGCGTCATTAGCGTTTTGAATGATGTTTAGCAGCGCTTGCGTGAGATGGTCGAAGTCGCCAAACACCCCAGGCATACTCGGGTCGTAATCGCGCTCGAGTTCCCAATTAGATTTCATTTCACTTGAGACGATGCGAAGTACTTTTTCAATCACCTCATGAATATTCACAGCTTCGAAACAGGGCGTGTGATTAGGTCCAAGCATTCGATCCACCAACGTCTTGAGTCGGTCGACCTCGCCGATAATGAGATCTGTGTAATCGGTCTGTTCACTCGTTTCCAGGTCTTTACGCAAAAGCTGCGCAGCACCTCGAATGCTGCCAAGTGGGTTCTTGATTTCGTGCGCCATGCCGCGTACTAGCTGACGGCTCGCCAGCTGAGCGTTCCGCATTTGGTCCTCCTTGTTCATGAACATGACGCGATCGAACGGTTCAATTTCAAATACAAGGCGCTGACCTCGGATTGGGGAGACGGCGATATTGGCGACCGTGTGTTGATTTGTCGCGATGACTTTCAGCTGCACTTGCCGAAGGGTGTAGGTTTCGTAGGCGTCGAAGCACTGTTGAAGTGCTTCTTCCGTTACCTCCTGACCTTCAAAGAGAGATCCAATCTTCTGGTCGCGAAAATGCTCTAAACTACCGCCACAGAAATCTTCCGCGGTGTTATTCATGTATCGAATCGCGAACTCTGTATCCACGACGACAATCGCGACCTTGATCGCGTCAAGAACGTCTTGATGGACTGGCATGGTGCAGCTAACCCAAGGTCGTAGTTAACCTATGCAATATCCATGCCATATATTTTGAGCAAAAATCGCGCTGGTTAGCAGAGAGATGCACAATAATAGTGCAATCTCTTGCTCAAAATGTGAGCAAGATTTCGGAATTCGCTTATTAACTGCGGTCGCTCATCGACAAGTACGTGACGAGTCGACCAATATTCACCATTGTTTTCGGATGTTTCAGATGACAGGATCTACGAATCGATGAACCCTAGTGCGTAGTACGAATCGATCGTATCACGGACGGTCTCTTCAATCGGATAGGTGTCCAATCCGAGCTCCTGCTTAGCAAGCAGGCAATAGGAACGGGGTGAGTCGTACGTCGATTCTGCCGGTTCCTCTCCGTTCATTTCTTCACCACCGATGAGATCGACACTCGGGTAAAGATCGTAGAGCATTTGCTGTAGCTCCCACGTGAAGAGCTCCCCGCTCCGGTCCGCTGCTGACAGGATGTATCTCGAGCCGTTTGACGCGAGTGTGCTTTCGGCAACCAGACGATGCGCGCGTGCGGTGTCACGTACGTCTACACAGTTCCACAGCATCCGACCGCCGCGGGATTTCTTGTATGGATTGCCTTCCATCATGTATCGCATGCAATTCTGCCAGCTCCATCCTTGGTCGTGATTGACGCACATTAATGGTCCGATCACATGCAACGGGAGAATCGCCATCGCGTCGAAAGTACCTGCTTCCTCCGCGCGTTTGTAGATCATGCGTTCCGTATTTGCTTTAGCCATCGCGTATGCAATATCACGATTCTTCGGAATCTGCTCCTCGGTCCATCGACCTCGATACCCCTCCAAGTTATCGCCACACCAGTCCTTCTCGGTAAACACGTAGCCCTGAGGGCGAGGGTGTCCGACTGCAGCAAATGAACTCGTAAACACGAATCTACGCAACGAACCACCTTTGATTGCGCTTTCGAGCACGTGCGTGACTTCGGTGAAACAACCGTCATACACTTCTTGCGGCGTTTCCCGGTTGTAACCGACTGCGGCCCCAGCGTGAATCACAGCGCTACAGTCACGAAATGCGTCGTCATAGCTACCTGGCTCGTTTAGATCACCTTCACATAGCTCAAGCAGTCCGCGGTATGCGTGATCCTCGCCCAGCTCCAGTAAATGGTCGACCTTGTCGGGTTTGTTCTTGTCCCTAACGCAGGCTCGGGTTTCGTATCCCTGGTCAAGCAGATCTTCGACGATCCACGAG
>JAPOVY010000095.1 GCA_026707905.1 Gammaproteobacteria bacterium
GGTCGGTCGAGAAAATCACGCCAAATCCTTTTTGCAGAAAATAGTTGACACAACTCTTAGTCGCGCATGGACTAACTGTCGTCAATCCTATCAAACATATCTATAGACCGGATGTCAAGACTACGGGCGATTCCAAATATTGAAGTGTTGGTTTTTAATTTGCAAACTCCAATTTTGAACTCGTGATCGATATTGGCACGTCATACTTCAGTTACGTGACGATGAACTGCCGACGGCTGTCGAGCGATAAAAGAATGTCACTGAAAATGACTGATTCAGTTACCATCTTGTGTTCAATGTTGTCTTACATGCCAACAGAAGTACCGAGAAATCCTCGGTAGTTGCAGGTGTACACCTGCACGCCTCGGAGAGATGCTTGTCTGGTGCCCGAGGCCGGAGTCGAACCGGCACGGATTAACTCCGAGGGATTTTCGTACCACTACGACTTTCGCCGCCGACTAATTTCGTTTGTGGTCTGGACTTTCTCTTCACCATAGTTCGGTACCTTAGGTGGAGGCCGTCAAGTCTCTACACTTCTCGCTCGGTTGAGCGGTTTAGCTCGGGATTGCCAGTCTGTCGATTAAGGTTTCCCCGAATTTGACCTCATTCACAACGACAGTTTCCTGTCATGTGCTCAAGCTTGTTAAGTCCCTTGCGTCTACCAATTTCGCCACTCGGGCAGGCGGCGTAATTATCGTAAAGAATGCTGATGTGGGATGAGTACGTTCTCCATGCCTCTTTCGATTACGCAAGCAAATCGGACTCGTCGCTGATACGTCGCCGATTTACGACATATAAGCCCACAAAAATCAAGCAAATTCCGATGAGCGCTGTGTAGTGAATCGATTCGCCGAGAATGGTGTAAATCAATAGAAGTGAGATCATCGGTGATAGAAATATCAACTGACTTAGCTTTGCAACGCTAGTCGTTGAGGATATGGCGCGTTGCCAAAGTAGAAACGCAAATCCCATTTCGAGCAAACCGATCCACGCACCATATCCTAAGTTCGACAAAATCAGACTTGGAAAACCGACGGTAAAGTAACAGAGAACGGTTAATAAAGGTACCGCGACCGTGAAGCCGTACCACATGAACCACCATGGCTCTAACCGTACCGAAACGCTCCAAATCCAATAGACAGCCCAGATTAACGTACTCCCAAGCGCCAGACTAACGCCCAGTGGGTCAAATCCAAACGAACCGGAAAGCTGACCTTTGGTGACGAGCAGGAGTACACCGAGGTAACCGACCAAAATGCCAATGAACGTGCTAGGACGGAGTTTTTGACCCAACATAGGAATCGCAAGTAAGGCGGTCACGATCGCCCAGGTGTAGTTCAAAGGTTGAGCGACGTGGGCGGGCAATAGATCGTATGCTGCAAGTAGGACGATGTAGTAGAGTAGTGGGTTTAGTAGTCCGAGTAGGCACGCTCTAGCGATATGAGGGATCTCCTGTCGTTGGTTCGGGAATATCACACAGCAAGTCGAGAATAAGACCCAAGAAAAGCAGCTGCCGATCCACAACAGTTGAATCGGTTCCATGTTGCGTAATCCAAGCTTGAACCCCACGGCAACGGTCGACCACATTAATACCGCTGTAATTCCTAGTAGCGTGGGTCTGCCAAAGCCTAGCGGCACGTGTAGTCCCCCATATCAATAGCGGAAAACTCGAAAGTAGAATCTTCGCTGTGCGAATGTCCCGTGTGAGCGTACACTGCTGGGCGCGGTTTGACGAGCGACATTCTGAATCTGATTAAAAACTCGAGAGGATCCCATGAGTATTTCGCAAGGTGATGCAGTACCCGACGTAACAGTGCAAATGATGAGCGACGGTCGACCCGGTCCCGTATCGTTACGAGAATTGACGGCAGGGAAAAAGGTCGTTTTGTTCGCCGTGCCAGGTGCATTTACGCCAACGTGTTCGCTGCAACACCTACCAGGATTCGTTACTAAAGCCGATGAAATTAAAGCGAAAGGCGTCGACGAGATCATTTGTACTGCAGTGAACGACGCATTTGTAATGGATGCATGGGGAAAATCGGCTTCCGCAGATGCGATCAGCATGGTCGCGGATGGCAACGGTGATCTCGCAAGTGCGCTGGGATTGGAGATGGACGGTAGTGGCTTCGGTTTGGGTACCCGTTCGCAGCGCTATGCGATGGTAATCGATGATGGCGTCATTACGAAGCTTTCCGTTGAAGCACCTGGTCAATTTGAGGTCAGCAGCGCCGAGGCTATTCTGGCGGAACTGTAGTTCGAAATGACGTAGGTTGACGCGACGCGGATCTGAAAGCGTTCACCAATCTGATTGAGAAGGGATCCGCAATACGGCCTTCCGTAATCGTCGCAGCATACGGTTCAATCTCAACGTAACACAAGGATCGAGGTAATGAGTCTAGAAATATTTGGATATAGTCAAAGTCGCGCGTTTCGCGCTCTTTGGATGGCGGAGGAAATCAAAGCAGCTAGGGGTGTGGACTTTGAACACACCAATTCAAGTCCAATGCCTGGACCCGAACTCGATGCGTTGCTGGCGCTAAACCCTATGGGCCAAGTGCCTGTTATTCGCGACGATGGACTTGTACTGCGAGAGTCGATGGCCATCAACCTCTATCTTGCGAAGAAATATGACGTGCTGTCACTCAGCACACTTGAAGACGAAGCTCTGGCGTGGCAATGGTCGTTTTGGGTTATGACGGCAGTTGAATCTCATACGCTCGAAGCACTGAAATACAAACTTGGGATGATGGGCGTCGAACAAAGTGACGAGAAAGTTGATGCCGAGATGGAAGCGTTGAGTCGACCACTTGGTGTACTCGAGAGCCACTTGAGCTCCCAATCACACGTGATCAAGGGTTCGTTCAGCGTCGCAGATCTGAACGTCGCATCGGTCCTAATGTGGCTCCGAATGGGACAGATTGATACGTCTAAGTTCGGTTCAGTGAATAAGTGGTTAGATAGTAGCCTGGCGCGTGAAGCTGTAACGGCTGCCCGGCAACATTAAGCGGACAGCCGTTCACATACGTAACTTAGTTTATCTGAACGTCCCGGATTGACCTAACCGTCCGAATGTACGGTTCATCAATGCCGTAGGTACTGGTGAGCATCTGGCTTTGCGCGGACGCGAGGTTCTTATTCTCAAACGTACCTGCGATCACGATGTAGAACGTCTTTCCCTTCGAGAGGGTCTTGACGCGCATCAAATCGAGCGATGGATATGAGCTCAAGAAATCAGACGACAACCCATAGTTCGTGAACGCGGCAAGTTGTACTGCATAGTCGTAATCGCCACCCAATCCGTCGAGAGGTACATCAGGCATCGCGGGCGAAACAGCGCGACGAGCGGTCGCGGTCGAGCTTGAATCCGCAAGAGGTACTCTGACGATTGCTACAGGTTGAGGCGCGCTAGCGGCAGGCTGCGCGGACACTGCACCTGGTCTTTGACTTACAGATTGACGCGAAGGTGTATCAGAGGGGTTCGCACTCAATCGTTCACTTGGTCGTGTACTTATCGAGACTTGCGGCTGAGCGTTCGTCGTCGTACGTGTTGATTCCATCGTCGGACTGGTCTCAACAACCTGGGCGGGCGTCATTTCAGGAGCTTCAGACTCTCGTGAGGTCGTTGGCGACGAATCTCGTCCACGTAGGCGAATATTGAAAAACCCCCGTCGTTCTCGAGTTGAAGCTTCAGCTCGAGCTACCGTCCGGGGTTCCTGTTTCTCTGTCTCGGATTGAGCCGCTGCACGACGTTGGCTCGATTCATTGGCTACGACTCTAGTATCGGTTCGACTTG
>JAPOVY010000006.1 GCA_026707905.1 Gammaproteobacteria bacterium
CAATCCGATAAGCTGCCATTCTCGATCTACGCATGAACCTTAGATTTCAGGCGTTCCCGGCACTAAGACGTACGTCGCATATCCTCAGACTAGGCTCGGTATTGTCATTGATGTGCGTTCAGACGTTTGCGGACTCGTCCATACCTCTACTTGACGATCGTTGTGAAGTCACCAAAGCGTATGTGTCGTTTGAAAGGGCTTCGTTTCGACGCTGCGCAGTTGAGGTAAACGAGTGCATCGCAGAAAGAATGTCACGTTTCTCGGAAACTGAAGATCAAGCCGAAGAACACTGTTGGCTACGCCCTCTAGATGTGAATCCAGATTTCGAAGGCCCATGTCCCGAGCATATGGAGGAACTTGAATCTCAAGCGAACGCCGATCGCGAGTCACTCATGCAGTTAATCGTGTTAAGGAACTATTTCGAACGTCGGAATGAGCGCGTCTTTAAGCATGATATATTCAAACGCGAAGAGTCGTTACAGAGCATTCGAAACATTCTTGCAGACGTCGCGAACGACCCAGTAGCTCTTTCAATCTATCACCTGACGCTCTTTGCTACGAATGATCTTGTCGAACGACATAGCGTGGATTTAACAATACGAGGACTCGAACCTAATTGTCCGCATTCTCGGAACCTGTTCCTTTTTGGTATCGATCAAGCAACGGACCAAATAGTCGAGAACTGGTTATCTGGTCAAGGTTCGGGATCCGAACTAACGACGAGCGAAATGAGCGACCTGCTTTCACGGACTCAACATACGATACTTCAAGCGTATGACCTTGCTATCGAGGATAGCGACCACTCAAGTAAGTTGCACTGGGCGCTTGGTTCCATAGACAACGCCGTGCTATCGCGCAAATTCGAGAATCTTCAACTCATTGAAAGATATATCGACGTAGGACTGGAGAATTTCGTCGACAATCGTCGCGCGACGTTAATCAGGAAATTCTCTAACGAATACGACGTGGATTCCAATCATGGTCGCGCCCAAGCTCTCTCTACGATGTGCAGCAGTCATGCGCTGGATCTCGGCTTGGTTGATCACTGTGCGAAGCTTCTCAATCATTTCGGTCTTTCCGATGCCAATCAACGCGACTCACCGGCACCAGATTGGGGTCGTGCCGCCATTTCGCTCATGGTTGGACTCACGCGCGATTGTTCGGACCATAGCAACTGGCTATTGCATGGACCGTACTGGTGGAATGTGCGTCCATGCATAGCGAATCACCGTCTATTACTCGCATCAAACCTTCGCGAACTGCTAGACGGGTTTTCTGAGGATAGCAAAAGCGCGGAAAGAGAAGCACTCGAAGCCTTTCTTCAATTGGACGATACAAGCGACGAACGTTTTTTGCGAGCATTAGCGATTGACAATTCGATGGTCGTATACGCATCACGATTAGGTAAGCGTCTTCACCGATTAGGTGACATAGAAACCGCTTCAAACGTTTTAAGTGGCGTCGACGACGAGATGAAAAGTGAACTACCTCGCAGTGAGAAGGACCTATTGGACAACAGCTTGAAGGCAGTGAAAGAACGGAAATACCAGAACTGGACAGAATCATCGTGGGACCTTTAGATTAATGCAATCCGTCACACTACTAATTCTCACGCTTGTTCGTCTGGTCGGCGATCGATGACTCTCCTATACGCAAATTACTCTTATATCTATCGCACCTGTTTCAACCTATCCCTACTCGTCGTACTAATGCTGACGTGTAAGCAAGTTCACGCTGAGTTACCTCTTCCACCCATCGACGATCGATGTGAATTCAGGAAAGCAGTCAGTGCATTCAATAGACAGTTAACTCGGACCTGTGACGCCGAAGCAGATAGTTGCACCGAAAATCGAATAATGCAACTTGACGAACCTGAAGATCACGCTCAAGAATACTGTTGGCGTCGAGCACTACCTCTTGACACGCGTTTTGTTGGTGCGTGTCCTGATACGTTGGCAAAACTTGAAGCTAGCGTTGGTTCCGATCGCGAATCTCTGATGCAGTTGATTTATTTAAGAAATGAGTTTTCGATTAGGAACGATGTCGATTACCCAATTGATGTATACAAACGCGAAGAGTCGTTACAGATCATTCGAAATGTCCTCTCGATCGACCCAAATAACCCTGTCGCTTTGACGCTCCTAAGATGGACTCTGTCATTTGTCGACGACGAGGTCGAGTACCTGAAACTGAAATTGAAGATTCATGAACTCGATTCTGATTGTCCGGAGTGGTTGGGGCTTTTTCCGTACTCTACGTATGGTAGTACGAATGTAATCGTAGATAACTGGTTGGCGGGCGAAGGTTCTGGGTCCGAACTAACGGACGAAGAAATGGCGGACTTACTACAACGTGTTCAGCGCAATCTAATTAGCGCGTACGATCAACTGATTGAACAAGCCGAAGGTAAACAAAAGTTGCATTGGGCGTTGGACTCTGTTCATAACGCCATTCTGGCGCGCGGATTCGAGAATTTCCAGCAACTCGCAGACCGTGTAGACATAGGACTGGTGGACCATGTGGAGAATCGAAGAGCTTCTCTCGTCGAGGAACTTTCTCGAGAATACGACGTCGATTCAGCGCATGGTCGTACAACATCTCTCATCATCGCATGCAGTAACCATGCATTTGAGCTCGGACTGTTAGAGCACTGTCTCAAAATTCTCGATCACTTCAGCATTGAAGACTCTAAATTCCTTGAGTCTCCCGCGGCCGACTGGACTCGAGCCGCCATTTCAGTTGTAAATGCTCTGACACGTGATTGCTCCGAGGAGCATCCACTTGAATTCCTGTTTGTGCCAACCTGGTGGTCTGACCGCCAGTGCTACGCCGAACTACACCTCGCGGTTACGTCCGACGTTTTGGAACTGGTTGAGAGATTTCTCGAATTCGGCGCAAACGCGGAACAGGAAGTGCTCGCAGCGTACTTTCGATTGGATGAAACGAGCGATGAGCGATTCATTCGAGCACTAGCTATGGATAGCTCGATGATCATTTATGCGGCACCGCTGAGTCAACGTCTTCACCGATTAGGACTGACTGAAGGTGCGACCAACATTATCGAAAGTATTGACCACGATAGGATCAAGCAGCTTACGTCAGAAGAGGAGAGTTTGCTGAATCACGTCTCCGATTCGATCACAGACGGAACATACAAGAATTGGGACGAATCAGGCGTTGACTTCCAAGGAACCGCATCGCCTTGAACGCCAGCCGTAACCAAAGCAGCATTCGACAAGTTTCACTGCGAAACGGCACGTTGGAACAACCGCAATTGCATGTCGCGTCGAGACGATCGTTCTTCCTTAAACTGCGCATTCAAGGTTCTTAAAGGCTACGTGGAAGAGAAGGTCTAATGCACTTTACCTACTGGCGCTTAGACCAGCGACGGTTGATCGCAGAAATAATCGCTAACAACGAGGCAGTCACGGTATTTTTACTTCGACCGACGCCGAATACAGACCCCTCAGAGAACTCGATCGAAACGATGCCGACCGCTTGTGCGTCCTTGCCAACGACGTCGCCGTCGCGCAACGCATGCTCGTGATATGCCGCAACGTTTAACGGTTCGTTCAGCGTCGTAACCATCGCATTAACAAATGCTTCAATCGGTCCTGAACCTTTGCCACGTATCGAAACTTCATTTTCTGATACTTGAATCAGACCTTCGCATACAAGTGAATCGTTTGCCGCATTGTTTAGCTCGTAGTTGAGCAACGCGTACGGACCTTCTTGTGCTTCGAACGTATCGAAAAGCGCTTGAAGAATCTCGTCGCGTCTTACCTCGCGGTCAAGATCCTCGGTAAGCACCTGCACACGTTTCGCGAACTCCTGCAACATTTCTCGTGGCAATGAGATACCGTAGTGCTGTTCGAGGATAAATCCGACACCACCTTTACCGGATTGGCTATTTACCCGAACTGATTCCTTGTAGGACGAACCTACATCAGCAGGATCAATAGGTAGATATGGGACTTCCCATCGGTCATTCCTTACGACGGCCATCCCTTTCTTGATCGCATCCTGGTGTGATCCAGAAAATGCGGTAAACACAAGATCACCAGCGTAAGGATGTCGTTCGTGCACTGGAATCTTCGTGACGTCTTCTGCAATTTTTCGGATGCGAGGCATGTCACGGAAATCGAGCTGCGGGTCAACCCCTTGCGAGAACAGATTCATCGCCATCGTCATGATGTCGCAGTTGCCTGTACGCTCACCGTTGCCGAATAACGTGCCTTCGACCCTCTCCGCACCCGCCATTAATGCCAATTCCGTCGCCGCGATACCTGTACCGCGGTCGTTGTGCGTGTGCAGACTGACAACAGCGCGTTCCCGGTTGGGGAAGTTTCGACAAAAGTACTCAATCTGATCCGCGTAGATATTGGGCGTTGCCATCTCAACCGTTGATGGTAAGTTGATGATCACTGGCTGTTCAGCCGTAG
Organism: Gammaproteobacteria bacterium; assembly: GCA_026707905.1. Taxonomy (GTDB): domain Bacteria; phylum Pseudomonadota; class Gammaproteobacteria; order Pseudomonadales; family Azotimanducaceae; genus Bin55. Next base: position 4,443 of record JAPOVY010000006.1, read on the forward strand.
CACCCCACGTATTCGCGACCTCATCACAAATCTCGATCGCGAAATCGAGTTCAGTTCCGGTGAAGCTTTCCGGCGAATATTCGAACGTTACTTTCGTATCGCCTAGATCACGTGTGATATCACGAACTAGCTCGGTTCCCTTTACGGCTAGATCAATGATCCCTGCCTGATCCATGTTGAAAACGACATGACGCTGAAGCGTGGAAGTGGAGTTGTAAAGATGAAAAATCGCGCCTTCCGCACCGCGCAGTGCATCAACCGTCCGTTCGATCAATTCTGGTCGCGCTTGACAGAGCACCTGTACAAGAGCGCCTTGCGGGATCAAGTCATCTTCAATGATTGTGCGACAAAAATCGAAATCCATTTGCGATGCCGCTGGAAACCCGACTTCAATCTCAGTGAAACCAATCTCAAGCAGGAGTTCGTACATTTCCATCTTTTCATCGACGTTCATAGGGTCGATGAGTGCTTGATTTCCGTCTCGTAAATCGACACTGCACCATCGCGGCGGTCGCTCGATTTGACTATTTGGCCACGTCCGATCGTCTAGCTCAATGCGCGGAAAAGCACGGTATTTTTGGAATGGCATCGCACCGGCACGGCGACCGGGATTAGGTGATGTCAACATCTACGAACTCTCAAGAGTGAGAAAGCGGTTGGAGGTTTAACGGTGGGACAGAAATCCCGAAAGGAAATAAGACGCCGGCTAAACCGGCAGCAGTAGCGTCAGCGCGATTAGGGATGACCAGTGGGTTCGTCCGTGAACCGAAGAGATGGTGACATTCATGATGCGTGAATTATAGGAAGGAGTCGTGACGCCAACGCTGTTTCCTCTCAGCCGTCTGCGCTTGCTGTAGCCAGACAATCCTTGGGATCGACGTTGTCAAATCTAAACGCGCGAGACGTCGGACGGAGGACCAACCTGCACGCGATCGGACAGCTGTATAGCAGCGGCACGAGCATCCGCTACCGAATCACGCCGCGTTACGACAACACCCATACGACGTGATCCATGGACGTCAGGTTTGCCGAAGAGCCGTATGTCCGTATGTGGCTCGAGCAATGCTCGCTCGATATCTACGAATTCGACTGCATCCGACTCACCTCGAACCAGAATCGGACAAGAAGCGGATGCTCCGTATTGCTGGATCTGAGGGATAGGTAATCCCAATATAGCTCTTACATGTAACTGGAATTCCGAGAGATTCTGGCTAATTAACGTCACAAGACCCGTGTCGTGTGGCCGAGGTGAAACCTCGCTGAAGTAGACCTCATCTCTTTGAATGAAAAACTCCATGCCGAAAAGACCAAGCCCACCAAGAGCGTCAGACACACGACTTGCGATCAACTGACACTCACTTAAAACCGAGTCCGCCATCGACTGCGGTTGCCAGGATTCTCTATAGTCACCGGCTTCCTGACGGTGACCTATTGGTTCACAGAATGACACGCCGCCAGTATGTCGAATTGTGAGTAGAGTAATCTCGTAGTCGAAGTTCACGAAGCCTTCAACAATCAGTGAATCAGCGCCTCCGCGTGTTCCTTCAAGCGCATACTTCCACGCGTTCGCGATGTCGCCTTCTGTCTTGATCGTTGATTGACCTTTTCCCGATGAACTCATAACGGGTTTAACGACGCAAGGCAAACCCACTTCATTGACCGCCTGCATTAGGTCGTCAAGCGACTCAACAAATCGGTATGGTGAAGTACGAATGCCCAGCTCCGATGCCACCAACTCCCGAATACCGCGTCGATTCATTGTCAGGTTTGCTGCGCGAGCCGTCGGTACAACGGTGGTGCCTTCCTTTTCGACCGTGAGCAATGCTTCAGTCGCGATTGCTTCGATTTCCGGAACGACGAGATCGGGTGATTCCGCACGGATTAGCTCGTAAAGAGCTTTCTCATCAAGCATGTTGATGACGTGAGCTTTGTGTGCAACTTGCATCGCTGGCGCGTGGGCGTAGCGATCAACAGCGATGACTTCACAGCCTAACCGCTGCAGCTCTATCGCAACTTCCTTGCCGAGCTCGCCACTACCAAGCAACATGACGCGCTTCGCACTTGACGATCCCGGCGTGCCGATAGCGACCATTGGCTGGAATCAGTCCTGCGATTTAAGTGTGTTGCGATAGCGTGCCGAATTTCTCACATATCGGTCGGAGAATTCCGTGTTTGCCTCAATCTCCTCGGCCGTCAATTCGCGCACAATCTTGCCGGGTGACCCCAATACAAGGCTACCGTCGGGAATCACCTTGTCCTCGGTGATCAACGTGTTTGATCCAATCAAACAGTCGTCGCCAATCTGAACGCCGTTCATCACCACTGAGTTGATGCCAATCAGACTGTTGTTACCCACAGTACAACCATGGAGAACGACCTTATGCCCAACCGTGACCCGATCACCTATCGTGACAGGATAGTCTTCATCCATGTGAACGATACAGTTATCTTGGATGTTACTCCGCTCTCCGAGTGTGATGAGTTCATAGTCGCCTCGTAGTACGGCGCCCCACCAAACTGACGATTGATGCTTCATGAGCACCTTACCGATCACAATCGCCGTACTTGCGATAAAGACCTCACCTTCCGTCTGTACCTGATTGCCTTCTAGTTCATATTTCACGCTGTGCACTCATCTGCGTTGGATTAACCGACGAATGTCAAACGAAAAGATCGACAAATTCGTGCACGGGCATGTTCTCTAACTTAGATTGGTTAAACACAACCTGCTCGATGGCAGAGCACTGCCGTGCGGAAAATCTCGTCGATAAATTGGTTCTGAATTTCGTCTCGAGCTCCGGGATACCTTCCTCGCGTCGCCGCCTGTGACCAAGCGGGTATTCGATCGACGCTTGTTCCGTAGAAGTCCCATCTTTGAAGTAAACCTGGACCGCATTAGCAATCGAACGTTTGTCGGGTTCGTGATATTCCGCACTGAACCGTTCATTTTCACTGACGACCATCAGTTCCCGCAACTGATCGACACGCGGGTCCGCTGCTACATTTGCCTCGTAGTCCTCTGCGACGAGATCGCCTTTTAGCAATCCAATCGCAGTCATATATTGCAGACAATGATCGCGGTCTGCGGGATTGTTGAGTTCACCGGTCTTGCTGATGATGCGAATCGCAGATTCGTGCGTGGTAAGTTCGATCCGATCGATTTCGTCAATGCGATTTACAACCGCTGGATGCAGTTTACACGCCGCTTCGACCGCCGTTTGAGCGTGAAACTCAGCTGGATACGAAATTTTGAATAACACGTTCTCCATCACATAGGAGCCATAGTCGCGCTGGAATTCGAACGAATTTCCTTTGAAATTCACGTCGTAGAAACCCCACTGTGGTGCGGTCAGTGCGCTGGGGTATCCGATCTCACCTTTCAATACCAACAGTGCAAGTTGCACACCTCGACTTGTCGCATCACCCGCCGCCCACGATTTGCGCGGACCGGCATTCGGCGCGTGTCGATAGGTACGCAGACTCGAACCGTCTACAAATGCATGTGACAACACGTCAACGATTTGGTCTCTTGTGTCACCAAGCATGTCCATAACGACCGCGGCTGTTGCAACGCGTACCAGAAGGACATGATCCAGACCGACTCGATTGAAGCTGTTTTCAAGCGCCAAACAGCCTTGAATTTCATGAGCTTTCACCATTGCGGTTAATACATCCCGCATCAGGAGTGGCGATCGACTAGCATCCCTACTGAGGAAATCCGCCACCGCGAGGATACCGCCTAGATTGTCGGACGGATGACCCCATTCCGCTGCCAGCCAGGTGTCATTGAAATCAAGCCATCGGATCATGCATCCGATGTCCCAAGCCGCCTTCACTGGATCCAATACGAACGATGTACCTGGAACGCGTGCGCCGTTGGGTACGATCGTGCCCGGTACATGTGGACCTAGCATCTTCGTGCATTCAGGAAAGCGCAATGCAAGAAATCCACACCCCAGCGTATCGATCAGGCAGTTTCTCGCGGTATCCAGCGCCGCATCGCTATCGATCGAAGTACCGTGTACGAATTCGGCGATCGCCACTAACTCCTTGTCAGGCTCGGGACGTATGTTGATATCAACGTTTTGGCTCAAGATTCACCCTTACCAACGAATATTTAAATAAAGCAAAGACTCTAGCGTTCGGCGAGAGGTACGACTTTCCTTGGTTCTGGACCAATGTAATCTGCGCTCGGTCGAATAATCCGATTGTTCGAGCGTTGTTCCATAATGTGGGCGGTCCAACCCGTAACACGCGAGATTACGAATATCGGCGTAAATAGCTTGGTTGGTATTCCCATGAAGTGATACGCGGATGCGTGAAAGAAATCCGCATTTGCGAAAAGTTTCTTCTCGTCCCACATCGTCTTCTCGACCTCGCACGAGATTGGATACAACCGCCTGTCGCCGACTTTTTCCGCGAGTTTTTCCGCCCATTCCTTAATGATCGCGTTACGGGGATCCGACTCTCGATATATCGCATGCCCGAAACCCATGATGACCTCTTTCGTATCGAGCATTTCGAGTATTCGCTCTCGCGCTTGTTGAGGAGAATCGAATTGTTCGATCAATGCCATCGCAGCCTCGTTCGCACCGCCGTGCAAAGGTCCACGTAACGAACCGATCGCCCCCGTCACACAGGAGTGCATATCGGATAGCGTCGACGCACATACGCGCGCAGTAAACGTAGACGCGTTGAATTCATGCTCCGCGTACAAAATCAATGACACGTCCATGACACGCTGGAACACTGGATCGACGTCGATACCGAGTAACGTCGCTAGGAAATGCGCCGCGATGCTAGCAGTATCCGTCTCTACATCGATACGAACGCCGTCGTGCGAATACCGGTACCAGTAGTTGATGATCGATGGGAACACCGCGAGTAAGCGATCTGCGACCTCCTGTTGGTTATCGAAATCACCTTCTGGTTCCAAATTACCAAGCAGCGAACACCCTGTTCGCATAACATCCATCGGGTGTGCGGTACTTGGGATCTGCTCAAGAGTCGTCACGAGCTCACCTGGTAGTCCTCGAAGGGACTTCAACTTCGCTCGGTATTGCGCAAGTTCTGTTGCGTTCGGAAGTTGGCCGTACAGGATGAGATGCGCTACCTCTTCAAACGTTGTTGCCGTCGCGAGATCCGATATGTCATAGCCGCGATACGTAAGCCCCGTCCCGGTTTTGCCGACCGTACACAACGTGGTTTCTCCAGCGGATTGCCCTCGAAGACCGGCACCACCTAGTTTTTTATCAACCACTCGATTCTTCCTGTGTAAATAGTTCGTCTAGTTTCTGCTCGAATTCGTGATAGCCCAACACGTCGTACAGTTCGTCTCGCGTCTGCATCGAACCCAGATCGTCTACCTGTGTACCCTTCGCTCGGATGCTAATGAACATTTTCTCTGCCGCTTGACTCATGGCACGAAATCCCGAAAGCGGATACAACGCCATCGCGACGTCAACCGATCGCAACTCTTCGGTCGTGTAGAGAGGCGTTTTCCCGAACTCGGTCACATTCGCTAACACCGGGATTTCAACACGAGAAGTGATCTGTCGATACATATCTAGCTCGGTCATCGCTTCTGCGAAGATCGCGTCTGCGCCTGCGGCCTCAAATCGCTGAACGCGTTCAATCACAGCGTCCATACCGCTAACAGCAAGTGCGTCCGTTCGGGCCATTACAACGAATTCGTCATCGAGCTTCGCATCGACCGCGGCTTTTATCCGATCGCACATCTCTTCTACAGAGACGATCACTTTATTCGGTCGATGGCCGCACCGCTTCTGTGCCACTTGGTCCTCGATATGCACAGCTGCCACACCAACCTTTTCCATCTCACGAATCGTGCGAGCGATGTTGAACGCTCCACCCCAACCTGTATCTATGTCTACCAGCAAAGGCAAATCACATGCGTTGGTTACTCGTCGTGCGTCTTCTAGTACGTCATCCATGGACGTGATGCCAAGATCAGGTAAACCGTATGACGCTGCGGCAACACCGCTCCCAGATAGATAGATACAGTTGAATCCAGCTCGCTTCGCCAGCATTGCTGCGTATGCGTTAATCACACCCACAATCTGGAGTGGGTTTTCTTCTTGAATTGCTCGTCGAAAACGACCGCCGGGAGTCATCAGGTTGAAGGAATTTGAGAAAACGTTGGGCTTCGCCGGATTAAAACCGGCGCGTTGAGATTTTAGCAAGCGACCAAGTCATCGAAAGCTCCGTCCTAGTTGTAGCGTACGTCAATCAACGAACGTTGAACGTTAAGCTGCAGCAAGTTGAAATCTCAAACTTAGTACTCCGTGTATTTCCTCTGCACTCTCGCTCGATCTGTATCAAAATGATTTAATATCAATAGGTTATACGAACTCGTTAGTAGGACTAAAACGAAACGAATACGATGATTTGAATGCCGACTCGGACCGTTAAACGAGCGTCATTTGTCGACTCGAAGCTCTACGTTAGTACGCGTTCTACCTTAAGACCTCTAAAATTCTGCGATGCCATCCATAGCCGTAGAAGTCGACAGTACACCCGAACAGGTGATAAATTCGGCGCTCGAACGATTCAGTCAAGAACGCATTGCGATTTCGTTTAGTGGCGCTGAGGATGTCGTTCTGATTGACATGGCATCTAGGCTTGTCGGAACAGCCTTCAGTGTTTTCACGCTCGACACGGGTCGCTTACATGCCGAAACGTACGAGTTTATTGACGAGGTTCGTGACCACTACAGTATTCAGATCGACGTCTTGTCGCCAGGTAACTGGGAAGTCGAGGAGCTTGTCCGAGAAAAGGGTCTCTTCAGTTTCTACAGAGACGGCCACACGCAATGCTGTGGAATTCGCAAGATCGCTTCACTTGAACGCAAACTCAATGATCTCGATGCTTGGATTACCGGTCAACGACGAGATCAAGGGTCAACGAGAACAAACGTTCCCCACGAACAGATTGATACGGCTTTCTCATCCAAGAGTCACGAGATAGTCAAATTCAATCCACTAGCGTCGTGGGAATCTAAGGATGTTTGGTCCTACATCCACGAGCACAACGTTCCCTATAACGTACTCCACGACCGAGGCTACAAATCCATTGGTTGCGCGCCGTGTACTCGTCCCATCGCAGCCGATGAACCAGAACGCGCCGGTCGTTGGTGGTGGGAACACGAGGACGACAAGGAATGTGGACTACACGCGCAAAATCTCTCAAAAGACTAAGGTCTAATCGTGCGGATCACGTTTGTCAAGAAAGTACTAAAAGACGGTAGCCCCTGCCGTAAGTGTGCTGATGTTGAGCGGCGCCTCGAGCGATCTGGATATATCAGCAGAATTGATGAGGTCCTAATCGCAGACGAGCGCGATGCGCAATCGCCTGGTATGCGGTTAGCGTCAAAGCATGACGTCGAACTCGCGCCGTTCTTTGTGATTGAAGATGGTGAGGAAACGCGTATCTACACGGTCTACTTCAAGTTTGTGAAGGAAGAACTCGAAAGTACAGTCAAAGCTTCCGGTCAAGACGCCGAAGACACGTTACGCGCGAATCCAGATCTCGACTACGTTTGACTTCAACCGTTTCGCATATCTTACGTGATGCATGCGAAACTACCTTTAAATGCTATTTATTCTTTTTATTTCAATGATTTATCTAATTTAGTTACCTTTCTATATATCCGTTCTTGACGCGGCGGCAGCTTACTTTTTATCGGCTCGGTAACGTAAATCCACTAAGAAGCGCGTCTCGTTCATCTCGCCGTGCGGTCGCTAAAACCTTTTCGATCAAGGGACGCTTCAGGTGATCGGCAAATGACTCAATGAACTCGTACATATAGCTCCGTAAGAAAATCTCGCGACGTAAACCAATATGAGTAACACTTGGTTCGAATAGGTGAGAGGCATCCAAAAACTCAAGGTCGTCATCTACGCCCTGCTCTCTCGCCATCGATGCGATGATGCCAATTCCTACGCCAAGACGAACGTATTTCTTGATGACATCAGTATCGGTTGCAGTAAACGTCACGTTCGCAGATAGACCAGCACGCGTAAATGCAGTTGCGACACTTGAACCACCCGCGAATCCAAATACGTATGTGACCAATGGTTCCCGCGCAACGTCTACCAATGTCATTTTGTCTACACGTGTGAGCGGATGTTCTCTAGGTACGACGATCGATCGATTCCAAGTGTAACAAGGTACAAGGATCAAACTAGTGAAGTGTTCAAATCCTTCCGTCGCAATAGCAAAATCCGCTTCGCCATTCAGCGTCAATTCCGCTAGCTGTGCAGGCGTGCCCTGATTAATATGGAGACTGACGTGAGGGTACTTTTCGCGAAAATTTCGGATATGGTCCGGCAATACATAGCGCGCTTGTGTATGTGTGGTCGCAATTCGCAATGAACCGCGGTCCTCATGCACAAATTCTTCCGCAGCGCGTTCGATCGAATCTACCTTCTGGAGTGCTTCGCGTGCGAGCGCGACTATGCGTTCTCCCGCCGGCGTCATGCCTAGTCGTTTGCCTTTGCGTGTAAGTAAATCGACGCCTAGCTCTTGCTCAAGCCGTTTGATACCGTTACTAATGCCAGGTTGAGTCGTGTTCAGAACGCGAGCCGCTTCTGACATGTTGAGATTCTGGTTGTAGGTCTCTAACAGGTATTCCAATTGCTTCAATTTCACGAGCAGTTCCGCGTATGAGTGTGCACGTTCGCGTTAGCTGATTGAGTGTCGTTTCGACGATATTGCCTTGCTAGGTCAACAGGAAACAACATAAATAACGGTTGTGGTTCAGGGTGTAGACGGGGGAGTCTAAGTCTATTTCAGTCTCGTCGGACTCGCGTCCGCGAGTTGTTCAGCAAGTCCCCGCGTCGTCAATCGTTCGTCAAGACGCGAAGGATTGTCTCGAAGCTAAGATCCTGCCGAAACGGCTACGGTTTGCTCAAGACGTGTGATTCGATCGCGAAGGTTCAATTTACGTCGTTTCAGGCGACGAGTTAAATCCTGATCTGGGTGTCCATTTTCAACGAGAAAGTTGATCACGGTATCCAAATCGCGATGTTCCACACGTAGATGCGCCAATGATTCTTCGGTACTGACTCCTGCCAAAAAATTACCTCGCAATGAGATGTGACTAATTTGTTCTAATTTAAGCACGACAAATCAAACTGTCAAGGACAATTGTTGGTTAGAGTTTGAATACGCACAACAGATCATGCCATTCAACCTGAAATGTTCAAGGCTTCTACCGACAGTTACCGACATTCAATGAAACTCGTGACCTACTCTTTCTCGCCTAAATGACGCGCAAAGTCCCAGTCGAACGTAGTAACGACGTTAATCGTTTTCTTCGGGCAGTTGAGAAACATCCACTCCAACCGGTTAGTGACAACCGATTGATATTCGCACTTGACGCGACGGCGAGTCGCGAAATGACATGGGATCTCGCGTCAAGTTTGCACGCAGAACTTTTTGACGCTGCGAAATCGGCAAACCTTGCGGTGCAGCTCGTTCACTTCGGTGGCTTCAATCAGTTCCAGGCTTCATCGTGGAATAGTTCGCCGGAACAGTTACTCCGTCACATGCAACAAGTGCGATGTCTCGGAGGTATGACGCAAATCAGGCGCGTGTTGTCTCATATTCTGAATGAGTCAGCAGCTGATCAAACCATAAAAGCTGCCGTGTATATTGGTGACATGTGTGAAGAACCGATGGCTGACATTGTTAACACTGCCGGTCAATTAGGGCTACGGCACGTTCCGGTATTTGTATTTCAGGAAGGAACTGAACGATACGCCACCGAGGTGTTTCGTTCAATTGCGGAACGATCAGGTGGTGCTCACATGCCGTTCGAGTCTGGATCGGCAGCGCAACTCAGGGAACTCCTTAATGCTGCCGTGGTATACGCAACCGAAGGAGTAGAAGCTGTTAGACGGTTAAACACGCCGATGACCAAGAAACTGTTGACGCAAATCAAACGCTGATGGCGATCATCATCTGCGGTGTAATCGCCGCATTCGCGTTTTTACTCCTGATGAAGGTCCTATGGACCAAGGCGAAACCGAAACTCTCGACTAACGTAATTGTGATCACGAGCTTGGTCTTTCTCGGATCGTTGGGATTACTCGCCGCATCGGGACGCATGCATTGGATTGCCGCTACCGGAACCGCGGTGCTCCCTTTCCTACGTAGGGCGTTTACTTTACTGCGATTTGCGCCACTCGGAGCACGGATGTGGCAGCAGTTTGGTGGTGCTTCCCCGTTCAGTCAAGCCTTCGGTGACTTCGGCAACGCTGAGACAAGTCAAACGCCGAACGTGAGCGAAACTGCAACCGACGAGATTCGGATGATGCTCGAACACGCCACTGGCAAAATGACGGGAACTGTACTCACAGGTAAATTCGCCAATCAATCTCTCGAATCGCTAAATGAAGTGGAGATTGTCGAGCTATACAACTCAGTAAGCGATGAATCGAAGAGGCTTCTTACCGCATACATTCAACGTTACCACCCTAATCTTGGTGCACACAGTACTGATGAAGAATCAGCTGGAAATGACGGTAGTTCTGACACCATTACACCGGACCGGGCTAGGAAGATTCTGGGCGTCACTGAATCCGCGACGCGCGATGAGATCGTTGAAGCCCACCGTCGTCTAATGCAGAAGAACCATCCTGACCGCGGCGGATCGGAATACATCGCGTCCGAGATTAATCAAGCGAAACGGGTACTGTTAAGCCTTCTGTGACCACAGGTCTCAAGCCGACTTCGAACTCAATTAGATCGGAACGTATCGTTAGAGCCGGCGCGCCTAGTTTATGCTTCGACTAAAACTACTGATCGGTCTACGGCTGCTGTAAATCAGAAATGCCAAGCGGAAACGACTGCTTGATAGTAGGGCGAAAAGAGCGCTAGCACCATGATCAGCGCCGAAACCCACGCCCACACCAACACGATTTTCATCACCCAGTTTGAGTCCATGAAATGACGAAACAACGCTTTGATCATTTATCCGATTTGTCAACGAGTAACGGCGCGGAATTTTAGTCTCGCCAACCGTTCATCTCGTTCTAAGATTGGCGCCCCATTAAATCTATGACATGTTAGAGCGTTCGCTTGAGAAAACCTACTGTTAACTTACCTATCCATTACGCTACCGCATTAGAAAGTGTCACGTTAGTTACCGCAAGCTCACGTTTAGCACGTGAACTTCGATATGCGTTCGATTACGAAAAGTCTCAAGCGAACGAGAGAGTTTGGGAACGACCACAGATACAGTCATATGAGCAATGGCTCTTGGCGAGCTACAGACAACTCGGATTTTGTAATCCGCAACTCGCCGAGCGAAGCGTCGTCTCACATGAAACTTTCATGCTGCTGGCACAGCAACAAGCACCAAACAAAGAAGTTGAAATGCATGCACGTGCGATCGTCGATGCATGGCAGCTAGTTTGGGACGCGAATCTCTGGGTAGATTTCCAAGACATCCGCTCAACCGAGAATGGTCGACTATGCGATGACTGGTTTCAGAGAATCCGTCGGTGCCTTGATCGAGAGCGGTTAATCACCGTCGACGAGATTCCTGAAGTCCTACAGCGAGCGATCGAGCGGCACGATTGGCAACCTAAAGGTGTATTGAGTTACGGGTTCAAAGAGCCAAGCGCCGCTCAACGAAATCTCTTCGACGCCTTACGTACGCGTGAGTTATGCTCAGAAGTCAACAACACGCCTGTCGTACACGAAAACGCAACACATCGATTGCATGGATTTGAAAAGGCGAATGAAGAATTCAGTACGTTGGCGCTATGGTCACGAGAAAAACTCGCAAAGTTCGGATCAAACGCAACCATCGGCGTCGTTGTTCATGGACTCGCAAACTCGTTTCCTGCCGTCAAGCGCTCATTTGAAAGCGTATTCCCAGAAGTCGCGGAGATCAGTCGCCTCGTTTCGATCGATAGCGGACGGCCGCTAACCCAAAATCGAATCTACCTTGACTTTATTCACGTCTTAAAGTGGACGTGTGGTTCGCTCGGTCACGACGTCCTGTTACAGCTCGCTAGATCACCGTACCTTGAACGTCTAAACCTTAATCGCAAACCGCAGAAGTGGTTTAGCGAGCATATGACGATCCGATACTACAGGAGTCGGATGCCGAGTAACGAACGCTCCGTTCTCGATCGCGTTGTCCAAATCGCGCCACAAAATCACAACCGGCCACTACCCTTTACTGAAATCGCTGACATCTTGCTTGAGCTCATGCGACTGTGTGGCTTTAACGAGGAATCGGCTGATCGTTTCGCGCAGATCGACGCTACTGCGATTAAGGTGTTCAGCGACCTCGTACTAAGGCTTGCACAAGCCGCAGCAATTCAGCCGCGTATCTCGTGGTCTCGGTTTATTGACCTTGTTGAGGTCCTTGCTGCTGATCAATCGATCCGGGTCACAAGACCCGATGCACCTATCCAAGTCATGGGACGCGAAGCTTCAACTCTGTTGCGCTTTGACGCACTATGGGTAACGGGTGTCTCGGATGTCGATTGGCCGGCCGTACCACGACCCAACCCTTTCATACCTCGTCAGATGCAGAAGCGAGCGAATCTACGTGGTGTGTCACATGAGCACATGCTCGAAGACGCTCACGCGTTAACAAACCATTGGCGGAACTGTGCGAATGAGGTCGTTTTCAGCTACGTCAGCCAGATCGATAAGGTCCAAGCGCAACCGAGTAATCTCTTCGCGGACCTTAGTAACCCTAGAGAGCTTGATGACGATATGTCGCAAGCAACCTTGGTCCATCATGGTGAGTTGATCGACCACGGTCATCCCTGGTCCACCTATTCCGTCGCTGGCGCTATTCGCGAGTATCAACAGGACTATGGTTCGAAAGTCGCGGCAGATGACGTCAAAGCGGCAACACGATTACTTAGAAATCAAGCGCAGTGTCCCTTCAAAGGGTGGGCAGTGCATCGCGCTGGTTTTGAGGAAGTTAACGAGCCTATTTCACGATTCCCCAATGCTGCACAACGCGGTTCGCTCTTTCACTACGTCGTCGAAGAGATCCTCAACCGCGCAAAAACTCAAGAGCAGCTTGCGAAGCTCGACGAGAAAACCTACTTCGAAGTAATCGACAAGGTCCTAACTACCAAGGACGAAGCCAAAAACCTACCAGCTCGTTTCCTTAAACACGAGAGAGAACGTATTCGCCGCTGGATCGACGTGTGGCTTGAAGTACAGATCAATCGTCGTCTACCGTTCGAGGTCGTCGAAGTTGAGAAAGAAATAAACATCGAAATTCAGGGATTGACGTTCAAGGGATACATCGACCGGATCGATCGAACGGAATCCTTGGACTGCTTAATCATCGACCATAAGACTGGCTCAAGCTATACGACGAGTAGCTGGGATCCTGACCAAATGAGCGACACCCAAATGGCGATGTACGCTACAGCGGAAACCGACTGCGACGGCGTCGCGTATCTATCGATCTATCGGACTGTTGACGGATTACGGACACGCTGGCAAGGTGTAGAACAGGTAGTGCAACAAGAGCAAGAGTATGAACTAGCGGTAAAGCTTGGCAACTACGAATCGCTGGATTCGTTGAAGCAAGCGTGGCGTGATCGTCTCTGCCAAATCGTCAGCGAACATCTAGATGGTAAGGCTGATGTGAGCCCTGTAGAACCAGACGTTTGCACATACTGTCACTTATCAAATCTCTGTCGAATCTATGAAGATCAATCCAAAGATTACTCGAGAGACGAGGGGATGTAGGCATGAACGACACTTCCTTAAAGCAAGCGCTGACGCCACCACCGGATCAAATCCAACGGGAAACAGCGATCGATCCAACCAGGTCGTTCATCGTTCAAGCGCCAGCAGGTTCCGGCAAGACCACGCTTCTGGTCACACGCTATCTAGCACTACTAGCCACGGTCAATGAACCTGAAGAAATCCTCGCTATCACGTTCACACGCAAAGCCGCGCAGGAGATGCGTGCCCGAGTTATCGAGGAACTAAAAAACGCGTCAAAAGAACACGCCCAGGCTGCGATACAACGGAGTGCTGAGCGGAATTGGCAGCTAATCGCTACGCCACAGCGAATGCGCATCCAGACTATTGACAGCTTTCAACAAGGTCTAGTGCAGCAGCTACCCTACCAAAGTCGACTTAGTCTTGACTATGAGACGATCGAGAACGCTCAGTCTCTCTACGCGGAAGCAGTTGACAACACGCTGGAACGCATTGCGGCACGAACCGCAAGTTTCGGCGACGAAATAGCAGCGATGATCGCCACGTTCGATAACAATCCCGCCAACGTTCGCGATTCACTTGTCAGCATGTTGACCAAACGTGATCAATGGCTTGAACATATTCCCACACTCGCAAGTGGTCAACTCAGCGAGGCCGATGCGGAACTCTTAACGACGCAGCTAGAACAAGCGCGTACGAAATTCTGTGAACAGCGAAAACAAGAGTTTGTTGACGCAATCGCCGACATTCCATTGCTACAACAGAAGTGCTTCGATCTGGTGCTACGTTCGAAACCAGAAAAGAAGATCCCAGACAGGTTCTACGACATGGCTCACCCGTCCGACTGGGACCATCTCGTTGATATCTTCCTAACGCAGAAAAACTCCTGGCGAAAAAACGCTGGCGCACGTGAAGGATTCGCTCGTACGGATCCGATTCTGAAGGAAAAATGGGCAGAAGCGACAGGTCAACTTCAAGGAGTCATTTCACCCGACCAACTCGCGAAACTCCGCGGTTTACCGAGTGACACGCTCTCATATACGCTTAAACACGATTTGACGAACTACGCGTTGACGCTTCTGGCAGCCGTTCAAGAACTAAATCGTCTATTCGATGAACAGAAAGTCGTGGATTTCACCGAGCGTGCCATCGCTGCACGTCGTGCGCTTCGCGTCGACGACGCGCCCACGGAACTTGCGCTCGCACTCGACTATCGAATTCGACATATTCTTGTGGACGAATACCAAGATACGTCAATCGCTCAGAATGACTTTCTTAACCTTCTCATGGAAGGTTGGGAACCTGACGACGGCAACACTTTTTTTGCCGTTGGCGATCCGATGCAATCAATCTACAAATTCCGTGATGCGGATCTCACAAACTTCTTAACGGCCGATACAGGAGGGATTGAGCACCGCGATGTCGAGAAACTTCACCTAACCGCGAATTTCCGGTCATCGACACACCTCGTGGATTGGTGCAACGGAGTATTCGAGCCGATTCTCGGCAACGTTAACGATGCTGAGTTAGGGCAAGTTGCCTTTTCGAAGTCCATCGAAATGGATAAAGCAAACGTCGGCTCAGACCATGGACTCACGTTAGTTGAATCTGAAGATCGAATGACGGAGGCAAATCTCGTCGCGGCGAAGATTCTTGAGTTGCAGGAGAAATTCCACGGCGACAACATCGCAGTTCTATTTCGGACCCGAAGTGATATTGGTGCGTACTTTGAGGCATTTCGACGTCATGGCGTACGATGGCGCGGGGTCGACATGGAGTCACTAGCGAACTTCGGGGTTGTACGCGATCTCTATTGCCTGACGTGCGCGTTGATCGATCATGACGACGAATTGGCATGGAGCGTGCTCTTGTTATGCCCTCTCGCCGGTGTCGAGTTAAGGGACTTGGAGGTTCTGCGAAAGCACGATTTAGCGGCTAACATGGTCCTCGCAGCACCCACTGCGGAGCTTAGCAACGAAGCATCAAAGATCGTCTATCGTGTGCGAGGACCAATCCTCGACGCTTTACATGATCGTAGACGATCGCTTCGGTCGCGTGTCGAACGAGCTTGGTATCAACTAGGCGGTGCCAATGCATACGCAAATCCGCATGACCTTAACAGTGAGACCACAGTTAAGGACAACGCACAACACTTTTTAGACATTCTTGAAGGATTCGAAAACGACTATATCGACAAGGACCTACTCTGGGAACGATTAGAGTCGGCGCTTGCAACCGAAAATGACCCGAACGCCACCGTCGAAGTGATGACTATCCACAATGCAAAAGGACTTGAATTCGATCACGTCATTCTCGCCGCGCTCAATCAGCTAACCCGTCACGAACAACGACTACCTCTGTATATCAAACAGTCTGACTTCGGTCCTTTATTGGCGGCTCAGAATCCTCTCGATCCTGATCCTTTACATACGATCTTGTTCAATGACGAATCACAGCGAAATAAAAACGAGATTTCCCGATTGTTCTACGTCGGTGCAACACGAGCAAAGACCTCCTTGTGGCTCTACGGTACGGTCAAGGATCTCGAAAAACCACCTGCTGCGAACTCGTTCCTGCGCTTAATTTCGGATGTAACGCCACCGGACCATTGGGTTCAGGTACCTTCAGTAGACACGCCACAAGACGAACTCTCGGACGCGAAGATTTGGCGACGTATCGACCCGGATTTTCGCTTTCAACCGAAACCACGGCTACCAACTTACGATGCGAACGTCCTACTCGATCGAGTGCCAGAGAATGGGTCGTTAGATCAGATCGATATGCTCCTCTCTAGTCCGATCGCAATCGGCCAACTCGTGCACGGCGAGTTGCAACGCATGGTCGAAGTCCGTTCGTTGGATCTCCCCGATATCCACCGCGTAGAGATGTGGCGAAATGATCTTAGGAATCAAGGATTTAGCGCTCGGCAAATCGCGGACATGCTCGAAACCGTGCAAGACCAGTTGGAAAGGACAGTAACGAGCACGACTGGTCAGTGGCTATTGAACGCAGACCATGAACGGTCCGCGGTTGAAGTCGCTTATACCGTAAACAACGGCTCACATCGGCGTATATCGATCATCGACCGCACGTTTGTGCACGATGGCGTTCGTTGGATCGTCGATTACAAAACCTCAATGATTCCGGATGATCGAGATTTGCCACTCGACCAAAAAGCGCTGAATCATCAACCGCAGCTCATCCGCTATGCAGAGATTTTCGAAGAAACCGACTCAACGCCAATCAAGACAGCGATCTTTTTCACGGATGTCGCAGAATTGGTTGAAGTCGATATATCGATCGCGGCTCGTAAAGCGCAGTACGACGGTCGCAGCGAATTGGCTTCAGATTGGCTGAACGATCAGACGTTCAAACGGAGCGAAATTCTCGAGACGTAGCTGGAATTAGTAGTACGCGTTGTCCGTGAATGTATGGTCAGTCGCGTCTCGAATACCCCCTAGATCAGGTACTTGCTCAAGCAACGCACGTTCGACGCCCTGTTTCAACGTGATGTCAACGGCAGCACAACCTTGGCAGCCGCCGCCGAACTGCAAGACGGCGATGTTGTCCTCAACCACTTCAAGCAATGCAACTTGGCCACCATGTGCCGCGAGCCCGGGATTAATCTCGTTATATAGGACGTAATTAATCCGATCCTCTATAGGCGAATCGGGACTCACGCTCGGAATACGGGCATTCGGCGCGTTGATCGTGAGCTGACCACCCATTCGATCTTGCTGAAAGTCGACGACGGCGTCTTTCAGATATGCGAGGCTTCGTTCTTCGAACCAAGCAGTGAATCCGTCGTACGTTACCGATTGATCTCCTTCCTGCACTTCATTGGGTCGACAATAGGCAATACATGTTTCGGCGTGCGGCGTGCCAGGATTCTCGACGTAGATGCGTATGCCGCACTCGCCTTCTTGTTTAGATAACAGCTCACGAAGATAACTCTCGGCAGATTCCGAAATATCAACGTACGCGATAGCGTGTGGAGTTTCAGCGTTCACACGGGAAGTTTATCTAATGTACTTGGTTGATTGAAGTCAGTTCATTTGAAAAGGCGTAAGCATCAAACATCTGTCTTGTCGGCCGCACACGATAATTTCGGCTCAATTTCGTGACCCACCATGACTAATCCACTCGCCGCCGCGTTGCACGAGCGTGTTCTATTGCTCGACGGCGCAACGGGCACGATGCAGCAGGACTACCATCTAAGTGAAGCCGATTTTCGCGGTCAGCTGTTTGCGGACCATAGTCATCCACTTCAAGGTAACGGTGATGTCCTCAGTCTCACGCAATCTGATATCGTCTACGAAACACACGAAGCATATCTTCGCGTGGGCGCTGAGATCATTGAAACCAATACGTTCAACGCCAACGCGATCTCTCAAGCAGACTACGGTTTAGAAAGGCGTATATACGAACTAAATTTAGCGTCCGCTCAGATTGCTCGTCGCGCTGCCGATGCGTGGTCGTCCGATTTGAAACCGCGTTTCGTAGCGGGCGTTCTCGGTCCGACCAACCGTACCGCAAGTATTTCACCTGACGTTAACGACCCTGCCTATCGAAACGTCCAGTTTATGGAACTCGTTAGTGTCTATACCGAATCTCTCGAAGGTCTGTTCGACGGTAATGTCGATTTAGTCATGGTCGAGACGATCTTCGATACTCTGAACGCGAAAGCAGCGATCTTCGCGTATCAAGATGCGGTGCGTCGTCGCTCGACCGACATTCCACTCATGATTTCAGGAACGATCACCGACGCCAGCGGACGTACGCTTTCAGGTCAAACAACCGAGGCGTTTTGGGCATCGGTTCGACACGCCAATCCACTCCTCCTCGGTTTGAACTGTGCGCTAGGGGCAGAGGACCTGAGACCGAGAGTTTTTGAGTTAACGCAGTGTTCGGAATCATTGGTTTCAGTTCACCCTAACGCCGGATTGCCAAATGAACTAGGTGAATACGACGAAACACCAGAACACATTGCGGAAGTGCTTGGCGAAATGCTCGATGAACGCTGGTTGAACTTGGTGGGAGGGTGCTGTGGTACCACACCCGCGCACATCGAGGCGATCGCCGATCGTGTCGATGGCGCGAACGCAAGGCAACAAGGTGAGCCTCGGCGAGATTTCGTAGTCAGCGGATTAGAGCCACTTGTTTGGAAGGACGACAGTCTTTTTCTCAACATCGGCGAGAGAACGAACGTAACAGGCTCAGCTCGATTTAGACGCTTGATCAAGAACGAGCAGTTCGACGAAGCGATAGACATCGCTCGCGACCAGGTTGAAAACGGCGCGCAAATCATCGATGTCAATATGGACGAAGGATTGTTAGACGGTGTCGCATGCATGCAACGATTCCTCAATCTGATCTCGGGCGAACCCGACATTGCGCGGGTACCACTGATGATCGATTCCAGCGATTGGAACGTCATTGAAGCTGGTTTACAGTGCGCTCAAGGAAAGTGCATCGTCAATTCGATCAGTCTCAAGGATGGCGAATCCCTTTTTATCGAGCGGGCAACTAAGTGCTTGCAGTACGGTGCCGCAGTCATCGTGATGGCATTCGATGAGGAAGGTCAGGCCGCTTCATATGAGCGACGCATCGCCATCATGGATCGTGCTTATCAGCTCCTCGTTAACGAGATCAACTTCCCGCCCGAAGACATCGTTTTTGATCCGAACATCTTTCCTCTCGCTTCGGGACAAGAGGAATCACGTACCTACGGAACTGATTTCATTCGAGCATGCGCGTGGGTGAAAGAAAACCTGCCACACGCAAAGACGTCAGGCGGCATCAGCAACATTTCGTTTTCATTTCGCGGCAACAACCAGGTTCGTGAAGCAATTCACGCTGTGTTCTTGTATCACGCGGTCAATGCGGGATTGACCATGGGTATCGTGAACGCGGGTCAGCTGACGAGCTATGACGACATTCCGCTCGAATTGAGGGAAGTTGTTGAAGCAACTGTCCTAAACACTGATCCGGACGCTGGTGAGCGCTTACTTGAGCTCGCTACCTCTTTAAGCGATACACGTGTAACCGAAGAGGACGTCGAAGCATGGCGCGATGAACCGGTCAATGTGCGTCTTTCACACGCTCTCGTACATGGCATTGACCGTTACATCGTCGACGATACAGAAGAGTCACGTGCGCAATCAGAACGGCCGATCCAAGTTATCGAGGGACCGCTAATGGACGGCATGAACACCGTCGGCGACCTATTCGGTAGCGGTCGCATGTTTCTTCCACAGGTCGTGAAGAGCGCAAGGGTGATGAAACGCGCTGTCGCCTATCTTGAACCTTTCATCGAAGCAGAAAAAGATACGTCAGCCAATAAGCGATTTAAAGGCACCATTGTTATTGCAACAGTTAAAGGCGACGTACACGACATCGGAAAGAACATCGTCGGGGTCGTACTGCAATGCAATAACTATCGGGTCATCGATCTCGGTGTGATGGTGCCGTGCGAGCGTATCCTTGAAGTCGCAAAAGAAGAGCAAGCAGATCTTATTGGTTTGTCTGGATTGATCACACCATCGCTCAATGAAATGGTCCACGTCGCGTCCGAGATGCAAAGGTCGGGTTTCACACTACCGTTATTGATCGGGGGCGCAACCACTTCACGTGCGCACACCGCTATTCGAATCGAACCTGAATATGACGGACCCGTCATCTATGTTCCAGACGCGTCGAGAAGCGTGGGTGTCGTTGCAGACCTACTCTCGGATGAACGACGTGACGCGCTCGTTAATGAGACGCGTGAGATGTACGCGCAAGTGCGCAAACGTCGAGCGTCAGCTCCAAAACGCGAACTCATGGATATTGAAGCGGCTCGAACCAACGCGCTAGACTGGGATTGGCAGTCATATACGCCACCAATACCGACGTCACTCTCACTTCAGCATCTTGACGACGTCCCAATCGAGTCTGTTCGCGCATACATCGACTGGACGCCATTTTTTAAAACGTGGGGACTCGCGGGAAAGTATCCGGACATTTTGGACGACAATGTCGTTGGAGTGACAGCTCGCGAGGTGTACCAAGATGCACAATCGATGCTTGATGAGTTGTCTAGCAATAACGCGCTTCACATACGTGGTTGTCTGAAGTTCTGGCCCGCGAATCGGGATGACGATGACATTAGTGTTTGGAAAGACGAGTCCCGTCGCGTAACGCTTACGAAGCTGTTTCATGTACGTCAACAGCAGGTGACTCGAGGTCAGAACCTATGTCTTAGCGACTACATAGGACCGGAAGGCATCGAAGATTTCATCGGTGGATTCGTAACTGCAGTTTCTGTTCGATCGAACTCAACATTCGCAAGTTCAACTGACGACGGTGAACGAATCCTTATACAGGGACTGTGCGATCGGCTTGTTGAAGCGTTTACGGAATACCTCCACGAGCTTGTTCGAGTAAAGTATTGGGGCTATGCCTCAGACGAAGCCTTTTCGAATGATGAACTCATCGGCGAGGCGTACCGAGGTATTCGACCAGCGCCCGGCTATCCGGCCTGCCCCGACCATAGTGAGAAGCAAACCCTCGTCGACTTGCTAAATGCCGAAGAAACCGTTGATATCGCACTCACCGAGAACTTTGCGATGACACCCGCTTCGTCCGTTGCTGGATGGTTCTTCTCACATCCAGAATCAAAGTATTTCCCCGTGAGATTACAGAAGGATCAAGTCGCTGACCTAGCAGTACGAAAAAACATGGCTATCGATGAGATCGCGAAATGGCTTAGTTTCGCCGGTGAAACACTTACTTGAAAGCCGGTTGGTTTTTGCCTGCGTAAACCTTTCACATTCATACAGAGCGAATTCGTCCTGAATCTGGACCATCCATACGAGGTGTCACTGTCAATTCGGCAATCGGCATTACTAGATTTAAACTAGCTAAATAGCTAGTTAGAAGACACCCAGATGAAAAAAGTAAGGATTTTTGAAGCGAAAACGCACCTTTCTAGTTTGGTCAAGGATGTTGAGAACGGTGAAAGTTTCGCAATAACAAAGCGTAATCTTCCAGTCGCGATGCTGGTACCAATTAATGAAGGTGTTCGTTCAAGTGGCTTACAGTCCATTGAAAGGATTAGGCAGCTGCGTACTGAACTCAGTGGAAGAGTGTCTCTGGACGAGATTCTTCAGTTCCGCGACGAAGGACGCAAATGAGCCGGGTCGTTGTAGACTGTTCAATGACCTGTTGTTGGCTTCTTGACGAAGAATCTAACACGAGCGCCGACACGCTGCTCCAGCAAGTCGTTATTTTTGGTGCATATGCACCAAGTATCTGGTGGGTTGAGACTCGAATCGTGTCGATCGCATCTGAGCGAAGACGTCGAATAACACCCGTAGAAACAAACGAGAGTCTATCGTTGCTCGTCGAACTAGGCATACATCTAGATTCTCAACCTGTTGAAGGTACGTTACTAACGCTTGCGCGACGACACGGCCTCACGGTCTACGACGCACTTAACTTAGAGCTCGCCTATCGTCAGCGCGTACCGCTCGCGAAATTGGATCGAGCGTTTGCCAGAGCAGCCGGTTTAGAGGAAGTTCAGCTAGCGAACTGACTCAAGGGATTCGCAGCCCGTCGACTTGGCGATACACTCGTCGGTAGGACGCAGTACTCCCGCCGTGTACTGGTCTCGTTCCACAAAATCGCCACTGTTCTCGTAGTCACCATATCCTTGCCATGGCTTGAAACCGCATAGCTTTTTCAGCTCGTCCGACATACTCTTGAGAACCTCAGGTCGTGTGCCGAGTAGTAGATTCTCTTGTTGCCTGAACTGAGGAGCACAAAAATTCGTGGTGAGACCAGTACGCGTTTCCTCAGTGCAATTCACGCCCGTCGAGTGCCACGTTCGACCTTCGAAAATCACCACAGAGCCTGCAGGTCCTACAGCAGATACCCAATCAGCATCTTCGTCTATCTTCGCGTCCGGTTGACGCCCAGACAAGTGACTGCCAGGTACGACAATCGTCGCGCCGTTATCGGCTGTAAATTCATCTAACATCCACATCGCGTTACAGACTACGGCAGGTGAAATCGTTGGCGCATGCATCAACTCTTCACCACCGACATGGTGACCACGATTTCTTGCTCGGGTTATCGATCCTGGTCGTATTAGGGTTTTCTTGTCAACAGTCGTCGGTGGTGGCATCCAGAATTGGTCGGTATGAAATACCATCTCACCACCAGGATGCGCAATATGTGCGTGGAATGCGGACAGCAGGTATTCATCTCCTAAAACGCTCCCTACAACTGCGTGAAGTTCCGCTTTCAAGAGTATGTCTCGGAAAACCTTTCCCTTGTTTAAGAGGAACTTCACGAGTTGCTTCTTATCAGGTAGATGGTGAGTCAAACCGAGTTTCGCTTCGGCTTTCACCTGCTCTGTAAGCCGAACTCGCAGCGCCTTCACCTCTTCAGCACTTAATACACTCTTCACGATGCAATATCCAAAGTTCGAGATATCGGACTTCGCTTTCTCTAAGTCGATTGTTGGTTCTGGCAGCTGGTTTGTGTTCATGCTCTAGCCGATTGTGGTGATTCTGAAAGTACTTAGATCTACAAAGAGTCAGTGATCGATTCGAAATTATCGGGCTTTGAATCCGAACGATCGCCTGAATCAATCGGTCAGCGTTGTTCGGACTGCGATTGACCGGGTCTTATATTTACATTCGAGCCTGCATCTGTTGGTCGGCCCATCATGCCTAGAGAGCTACCTAGTAAAGAAACTCACGAATCGATCCTAGACTCCGCGAAAACGCTAGCTAATACGGGGATCGATCTTGATGTTGCGAAGCGACAAGTAGCGGCGAGCTACGGTTTCCTTTCGTGGCGGCAGCTTGATCTCCACCTCGACATCACGAAAGACGAACGCATCGATTTTCAGCATCTCTCGTGCATGACTTACGTCTGGTGGGATCATCCGAGTCGACGGAACCAAGCCAGAGAAATGCTTTCCGTCGACCCAAGCTTAGAACACCAGAGCATCTATTCTGCCTGCACAACTGGTAACTCGAAGCTAGTCGAAGAATTTCTCAGTTCTGATCCCGAACTCCTCAATCGACGAGGTGGTTATTTCGATTGGGAACCTCTCCTTTACGCCTGCTACTCACGTCTCGGTCTAACAGATCGTTCAACGTCAGATGTTATTCATTTACTGCTTGAGAGAGGTGCAAATCCAAACGCCTACTATCGCTGGGGCGGAATCTACACGTTTTCAGCACTGACCGGTGTGTTCGGCGAAGGTGAACGCGGACCAGTCAACCAACCCGAACATCCCGATTTTCTTGCGCTTGCGAAGGAGCTGCTAGACGCTGGCGCCGATGCAAACGATGGTCAGTCCTTATACAACCGTATGTTCCGCCCAGACAACACGGCACTCCAAATCCTTCTCAGCTATGGTCTCACGAAGGATCACGTCTGTAATTGGTGGGCGACCGTCAACGGCGAGCTCGTCGCAAATCCGGTGAAAACACTCGACTATCAATTGCAGTGGGCGGTTAGAAGCAACTTCACTGAGCGAGTTCACTTGCTACTCGAACACGGTGCCGATGCTCAACAAAAACTACCGAATATGGGTCGGCTAGCCAAGATTGCACGAACTCAAGGCTTCAATGAAGTTGCTAAAGCACTAGAGCGTCATGGTGCGAGACCTTATAGACTCAGCAAAGTTGAACGCTTTCTAAACCACTGTCTAAACTCTGACGAACGTGAAGCGCGCACCATGCTCACGGGGAGTCCCAACCTTGTAAAGCGAGCAAATAAGAAGAGTCCTAATGTCATGAACGACGCAGCGGCACTCGGGAATACTGATGCGATCGACTTGATGATCGAACTTGGATTCAGCGTTCATGGTAATACGTTCGATACCCCGCTTCATCATGCCGCACATAACGGACATCTGAAGCTTGTTTCGCGGCTATTAGACCGTGGTGCCAACTTACATCAACGTGATCCGTTCTATTTCTCAACGCCACTTGGATGGGCTCAAGCGGGTAGTAAAGATGAAGTAGTCGAGTACCTCAAACAGCTTGACGTTAGTTTGTTTGATCTGATCGGCGTCGGCGACATCGAGCGGGTTTGCGCATTCCTTGACGAGAACCCTCACGCCATATCGACTACGCTTCGCGATGAGGTTTCAGGAGAACTTGAGAATCACGCCAATGCCTGGCAAACACCACTCGCCTATGCCACGGTTCGTGGGATTGCCGAGATGGTTCAACTGCTGCTTGAGCGTGGTGCAGATACGGGTGTTAAAAACGGCGAGGGGGTGCCGCTACGCGAACTCTGTGACGAGAGGATCAAGGCACTCCTACCTTAACCAAAAATGTATTACAGGGGAGCCTATCTATAGGAGAATTCGATAAATCTCGATTCTTCTGAAAATCCTAACAACTCAACTATCATTAACACTCTATCGCGCTACGCGAGGGACCTTCAATATGTCCTCTGATCGACACCACATTCAACGGAAGGTCAGCAAGGCAGTTGCAGCAGGTCTTACTGCAACGCTGATCGGCGTTTCTGCTGAACTATACGCTGCTGAAATCGAAGAAATTGTCGTGACCGCTCGTAAGAAGAGTGAATCACTTCAGGATTCTGCGATTTCAGTACAAGCGATGACTGAAGATGCGCTGGATGACCAGCAAGTCGACCTATTTACTGACTATGTCCAATATCTTCCGAACGTTACGGCTGGTGGTCGAGGTCCAGCTCAAAACGAAGTCTATATCCGTGGACTTGCAGTAGACCAGATAAATATCACGGTCGCTGAAGCGCAAGGTTCCGCACCAAATGTCGCGCTCTATCTAGACGACCAGCCTGTCACCGCTGGCGGACGAAATCTAGACGTCTATGCGGCGGACCTCGCTCGCATCGAAGTACTACCTGGACCCCAGGGCACGCTGTACGGCGCGAGTTCGCAAGCGGGTACCGTCCGTTTGATCACAAACAAACCAGTAATCGACGAGACTGAATTCGGCTTCGCCGCAACGTCAAGCATAACGGTAGGAGGGAAACCCTCCAATTCCGTCGAAGGCGTATTCAACGTACCCGTCATCGACAACAAGATGGCGATCCGTGGCGTGTTGTTCAACGACAACATGGGGGGCTATATCGATAACCTACCTGGCGTATTTACACCGAATCCGAATCTCAATCCTCGCTTACCACCGACAGATGGCATCATGTTCGTTCCGGCGGATGGTGATCCGATGAGTCACGAGTTTGCGGACGGTACGTATGCCGAACCTG
>JAPOVY010000150.1 GCA_026707905.1 Gammaproteobacteria bacterium
CAGGTAGGTTGCCAAAGGCAATGGGGAAGGTTTCGAAGAGCAATCCAGGTCCCGAACTTGGTACCAATCAATACGAGAACACGATCGCGAAGATCGCAAGTCCCGCCAACAGAGCGAGCACGGTATCGAGTATCGCGATGGTGAAGGTCGTCGTTCCGACGGAGACGTCTTGTGGAACGTAGGCGCCGTATGCCATGATCGCACCCATACCCAGCGAAAGCGTAAAGAACGCATGTCCCAACGCAATCAAAATCGCCTGTGGACTTAAGGAGGTAAAGTCAGGCGTAAATAAGAACGTAACACTCTCTACGAACCCACCCGCATGTATGCCATAGCCGATCAGAATCAACAACAACACAAATACAGCAGGCATCGAGTATCGGACACACAGTTCCAGACCTCGCGTGACACCACGAGCCACAAAGAAAATGGTGATCACCATAAAAACGCTGAACCACAACAGTACTTTCAAAGGATCAGCTAGAAAAGCACCGAATGCCTCGCCTACTGTACTAGCGTCTGCTCCTGTAAACTCACCAGTGAACAATCGAAGGATGTAGTAGCAGACCCAACCTGCGATAACAGCGTAGAACGACAGGATTAGAAAGCCGGTTACTACGCCCATGTAGCCTACGATCGACCAACTCGTTGATCGATTGTGCTTCCGCGTCAGATTAATTAGCGCTTGAATTGGGCTCGCTCGACCAAGTTTGCCGAGCATGATCTCGCTAGCCATGACAGGAATACCGATAACCGCGATGCAAATCAAGTAAACGAGTACAAACGCACCTCCGCCGTTCTCCCCTGCGATATATGGGAACTTCCAGATATTTCCGAGACCGACCGCAGACCCCGCCGCGGCGAGTACGAAGATGTATGAGTTAGACCACATGTCCGATCGTTCAGTGACCTGTTCGCTCATCGCTCAGTCCTTCTTAGCAGCGTGATGGTGTGGCTAGTTTAAGTGGTGAATGTTCTCCAATTTCTTACCATTGGTGCCCTCGTGAGATCCACCGCATGCCGAAATCAGACGCGCAATCAAGCACCATTGCTAGGAATCGTCGCGCACGCTTCAACTTCAGCCTTGAAAAGACTTTTCAAGCTGGTCTCGTATTGGAAGGATGGGAGCTGAAGAGCATTCGGGCGGGTAAAGTACAGCTAGTCGATACCTATGTGATCGTTCGCGAAAACGAAGCCTATCTACTTGGTGCTCGAATCAACCCTCTTCCTAGCACATCAACACATAGTGTCCCGCAACCCGATCGTACGCGAAAACTGCTCCTGAACAGACGCGAACTTCGCGAAATTGCGACGGCATTACAAATAAAAGGCAAAAGTTGTGTCGCTACCTCGATGTATTGGCGGGATCAGTACGTCAAGTGTGAAATCGCAATCGCGACCGGGAAACGTGCTTACGACAAACGTAAGACGATTCAGGAGCGCGAGTGGAACCGGCAAAAAGAACGGCTGCGTAAGCAGAGCATCTAGCGCTCGACCTTAACTGCTGCCAATATCTCTTGTCGATTGCCTGGGAAGAGCACAACGCTCTCACATTGCAGTCGCGGAAAGGTAACTTCGAAATCACGTCGCGACTTTGGATAGCGCGAAACGAAGCGATCTCCGTTGATGTGTTCAAGCTTTTCGTTTGAGAATAGCTTGTATTGACGGTAAGGCATGGGTAGCCGATGGTCGACGGCCAAGAATCCATGCACCAATGTGTCTTCGCCTAAATATCCGTCGATTTCGCTCGCGAACTGTCGCATCGCCTGATCGTTCATCAGGTTGAGATAGTCCCAAAAAAAGCAAATATCGAACTTGACGTCGTTTGGGACGATGAACGGAAGTAACCCAGGACCACTACCGTCATAGCTAGATCGGACATGGCGACCGATGTCCGCGAAAAAGAACTGGCATGGTCGCTCGGCCGACACAATATCCATCGTCTGACCGACACCAACGCCGAGATCGAGAACTCGGAGAACGCTTCGAGATCCCGTATGAGAGAGTACCGTCGGTAAGAGCGTGCTCGCAATGAAATCCGAACGGTGCTCCTGCGGGCTCATGGCAACGACTCCCACCTAGTGTCGCTGCCGCAAGAGATCGGTTATTGCTTCGGACTAGAAGCCGCGTCCGGTTTACGCTGAGACGACGGGCCAGATTGCGGTGTCGAGCCCGTACGTGGGGGCGATGGCGGCGCGTTCGGTGGTGCTGGTTTTCGTTGGGGTTCGGGCGCGGCCTGCCGTTTTGACGACTGCATATCGACACTGCCTTTGAAATGCGCACCATCTTCCAAGCTGACGCGGGGTGCGTTGACGTTACCAGCTACGGTGCTGTCCTTACGAATGACAACGAGCTCTTCGGCAACAATGTCGCCCTCGACACGGCCACTTACATCAACGTTTTTTGCCGTTACTGACGCTTGTGCAACGCCTGATTTACTAATCGTCGCGACGTTGTTTTTTAAAGTAATTGAGCCACTCACAGTGCCTCTGATCTCAACATCACCGGTGCCTGTGATTTCTCCCGTAATCACAACACCCTTACCGATTATCGTTCGGGAATCCGCACCTTGCGTCGTTGGGCGCGACTGCACGGACGGAGCCGGTTGGTCTGGCGTAGCCAACGCATCATTCTCCTGTGTTTGCACTTCTATCGCACATCATTTCGGCGACGCGTGCTGTTTCCACTGTTGTGCCATCGTATCAGTGTGCTTCTACACTGAACGGGCGACCGATCCCTCCCGTTTTCTGGCAAAACAATGCTTTAGAACTATCATTATTTTATTGAGATATATAGGACGACTGTATGGCTAGTTGGTCGTTCGGTTCGATCAGCATGCTAGAGCCTCGCGATTGGCAAGCGCTAAAAATGCTGTTGCCGTTCGTATTCGAGTTTAAGTATCGCTTCGCGTTCTGCCTCCTCTGCCTTGTCCTAATCCAAGCCGCTAATCTGGCGAGCCCGTATCTACTCGGTTCACTCGTCGATCATTTCGCTGATACTGGCGCCGATCCTCTAGCCGTCGCCGCGACCGTTCCGGTCGCGCTCCTGCTGATATACGTCTTCATCCGCTTCAGCGGCCTCGCCATATCCGAGATTCAAAATGCTGTTTTTGGTACGGTGACAGTTCGCGGCACACGAAGATTGTCGCTCGTTTTGCTCACACACCTTCACGGTTTGGATCTCGAGTACCACCTATCGCGTAAAACGGGAGGACTGTCTCGGGACATGGATCGCGGCATCCATGCGCTCACGGGTTTGATCCGACTATTTACCTTTTCGCTGTTCGGCATGTTCTTGTCGATTGCGGGTGTTGTGGGCGTGTTCATTGCGTTCTTCGGATGGAGCTACGCCGTCATCAGCATCGCTTGTGCAGTGATTTACGCTGTTTACACCGTCAAGGTAACTGCGTGGCGAACACCCATCATTCGCCGTTCAAACGAAGCACACTCGAAAGCGCACACCCGCGCCATTGACAGCTTAATCAACCACGAAAACGTCAAGTATTTCGGGAACGAAGGCGCCGAGACCTCACTTTACGATCAAGAATTGACGATTTGGGAACGAGCCCGGGCGCGCAATCGTTATTCCCTTGCAGCGCTTAATATCGGACAGTCCTTTGTCGTACATTTCGGCCTGCTATTTATGCTTGGGTTAGCGTGCTATGGCGTCGTTCAGGGTGAATACACGCCTGGCAACCTCGTCGCACTCAACGGATACGCCTTGCAGGTGTTCGGTCCATTAGGTGCACTCGGTTCTATCTACCGCCAGCTGAAACAAGCTTTTACCGACGTAGAGGCGATGCTGGACATCCTCGATACGCAACCGACGGTGACCGCACACAACAATGCGCCGCCGTTGCCTGACGGTGATGGTCCTATCGAGTTCCGCGACGTCCACTTTTTCTACAAGCCAGATCGACCTATTCTCAAAGGCGTCTCCTTTACCGTCAATCCTGGCGAAAAAGTCGCATTGGTGGGACCGAGCGGCGGCGGCAAATCCACCGTCGGTCGATTGCTATTTCGATTCTATGACGCCCATGCCGGAAGCATTTCAATCAATGGTTTAGATATTCGCGAAGTAAATCTCGACTCACTTCGTTCCAGCATTGGTGTGGTGCCGCAGGAAACAACCTTGTTTAACGACACGTTGAAGCAGAACATTCAATATGGTTTATTGAGTGCCACTAAAGACGACATGGAACTAGCTTGTCGGATGGCGCACCTAACGAGCTTAATCGACATACTGCCCGATGGCATGGAAACGGTCGTGGGTGAACGTGGGTTAAAGCTATCTGGCGGCGAAAAGCAACGCGTCGCAATTGCGCGGACCATGCTGAAGAAACCAACTTTTCTTTTGTTCGATGAGGCGACCTCGTCGCTAGATTCCGCGACAGAAGCTTCGATCATGCATGCAATTAATGAGGTTTCAGAAGGTCACACGACTTTGATGATCGCGCACCGACTGAGCACCGTGATCGATGCCGACCGGATTTTGGTGCTCGCGGACGGCGAAGTTTGCGAAAGCGGTAGTCACGAAGAACTGCTCTCTTTCGGTGGTCACTACGAACAGCTATGGAAGTTGCAACACCGTGAAATTGACCACGAGACGTTTCAACGAGAATCGGAGACGCGTCTTAGCCACGCCCAGTGAAGGGCATGGTTGAAGCTAGAACCGTAAGGTATTGGACGTTCGCGTCAAGCGGCAAACTATCCATGTAGAGGACTGCGCGTACAACGTTGTCAACGTGCATCGTCGGCTCTGCTTTCCGCGAGCCATCTGCTTGCGGTACACCATCGGTCATACGCGACGTCATGTCGGTTGCTGCATTGCCGATATCAATCTGACCACACACGACATCGAACGCGCGACCATCAAGTGCCGTCGACTTGGTGAGACCAGTGATCGCATGCTTGGTCGCTGTGTACGGAGCTGAATTCGGGCGCGGCACTTGCGCAGAGATCGAGCCGTTGTTGATGATGCGCCCGCCGCGCGGCGACTGGTATTTCATGATCTTCAGTGCCGCTTGTGTACACAAAAAAGCACCCGTCAAATTCGTGTCGACCACGTGCTGCCACTGAGAGAGCGTCAGCTCCTCCATCGGCACACCTGGTGCTCCCGTTCCTGCGTTGTTGAACAGTAGGTCAAGACGGCCGAATTTCGAAAGCGTGCGATCAAATAGAAGGTTTACGTCCTGAGGATTGCCAACATCGGTGGCGATCGCCAACGCGCGATCAGAAGCACCTGATTCTTCAACGACTTCCTCGAGTACGGCAGCACGGCGACCAGCCAGTGCAACCGAATAACCCTCCTCTAACAACGCCAATGTGGTGTACTTGCCGATGCCTGTACCAGCACCTGTAACGATTGCGACTTTACTCATGATTAGAGCGCCAAAGCTGTTGAGAAATCAGGGACGTTTGCCCAGCGTCCGGGATCCGATGCGCGCATGACCGCGATCGTTTTTATGACCTCAGGATTCGCTAGACCGTGGGGAGGTTTGCCCGTCAGTACGCGAATGACGTTTTCCGCCTGCTTGATAGGACACTCCTCAAGAAACGTCGGGGAGAATCCCGCAAGGTGAGGCGTCACGATGGCATTTGGTAGTTTCAACAAAGGGTCATCGGATGCGATAGGTTCACGTTCAGTAACGTCCAGAGCGGCAGCTTCAATCTCGCCAGCTTCTAGCGCTTTCGCCAGTGCTGTACCGTCAACAACAGGACCTCGTGACGTGTTCACCAATATAGCGGTTGACTTCATCTTCTTAAGTGCTTCGGCATCGATCAAATGTCTCGTTTCTTGAGTGCCTGAACAGTGAACGGTGACAAAATCTGATTCTGCAAGAAAGTCGTCGAACGACACCATGCGCACGCCATAAAGGTCCGCAGTCGATTGCTCAACATAAGGGTCGTATGCGATGATTGCACTTGGCCCAAATCCTCGTACGCGATTGGCAAATGCCCTACCGATATTGCCAAAACCAAGAATGCCCATGACGTGACCAGCGATGCGACGAACTCTTAGTTGGAATGCATGGGTACTGCCACGTTCGTCAGCCCACGCGCCACGCCGCGAGGCTTGCGATGCATCCGGAACACATCGCGTCAGAGCCAATAGAAGCGCCATCGCGTGATCGGCGACCTCTGTGGTATTCACACCAGGCACGTTACATGCAAGAATACCAAGCTCCGTAGCCGCGTCGAGATCGATCGAATCGACGCCAACGCCCATGCGACTCAAGACTTTTAAACGCGGACATGCGTCCATGACTTCTCGACTGGTAAGGGGTAGCGTATTAACGAGCGCTCCGTCGGCATCAGAAAGCAAGTCAACCAAATCCTCAACGGAGCGAACCTGTTTTTCGACGACTTCAAAACCTGCTTGCTCAAATAAATCGACCCGGTTATACGGGTTCGGCATTAACGCGACTTTCAAAACTTAGCTCCGATTAAGGCGTTATTTCTTTTTGATGTACTCGAGGATGTCGCGACGCACCGAATCAGCGACCGATGCGTTCAGCTCCTCTCGACTAATGTCTGGGCAAGTCTTCAGCACTTGCGCCTCGTTGAATAGAGGTTTCGTTTTCAAAGATCCTTCAACGTATCGCCCATCATCGCACTGGTATTCGAACTCTACACGCACGGGTAACTCAAACAAGCGATTGCAGCTTTCTACCAAATGTGTAACCACCCGCTTGTCAACGACCCAGATCACATTGATTGCGTTGTTTCCATTCTCAAGCTAATTATCCTACCGCCTCTATTGATCCACTTATTCACGATGTTAGGTTCTAAGTCAGAGTGACTGAGAAGCGATCGATCGCACTGTTCGACCTCGGGGAGACCCTGTTTGAACCGTTAACGAGAGCGTTCGGAGAACGGAATTTGCTCAAATTCGCGCGACAGGCTGGCGTTCGCGAATCCGACCAATCTGTAATCAAGTCTTTCACTAAGTCAAAACGAGAAGTCGCGATCGACTTCGCTAATCGTTCGTTCTACAAGCACCGAGAATTCATCGCAACCGCTTTTGCGAAGTGTTGTCAATCCCTTGGGAGCGATGGAGCTTCCGTCGCCGATGATTACGCCACTGCACAACGCGACGACGTTATTGAGCACCTATCGCCAAGGGCGGATTGCTTTTCGACCCTCGAAGAATTGAATATGCGTGGATATGGCCTTGGCATCGTTTCGAACATTGATAACGATTGGCTCGAACCGTTGATCGATCGTTGGCAACTTAGCGACCGCGTTGATGCCATATTAAGTTCAGAAACAGCTCGTTCCTGCAAACCCGATCGAGGGATTTTTCAATACGCGTGCTCTCAGCATAAATGTACGCCGTCACAGGCGATTTTTATCGGCGACGATGAAACCAACGACGTCGATGGCGCGAACCGCATAGGGATGACCAGCATCCTGTTCAGAGACGCGCATGAGCAACCTACCAGGACCGCCGCGAACTTCACGATTCAGAGTTTGTCGGACGTGCTCTCCTTAACGATATTGGGTTGATACTCGACGGCACGACCACAACTTTTGCACACCAATCCTCCGCGACGCCGCAAACGTGGTTCTCGCCAGCCGCACGTCGTGCAGGTGAGAATCCAACGAGCGGACGAAAAGTCAATATGGTGCATGACGCGTCCAGAGCAACCGATACGCTGCGCCGTTACTTTCCAGATACGGTCGTGACCATGTTTCGGTCCGACGAGTGCATGGGCGATTTCGTGAAGGATCGTATCGGTGACCTCTTCAACTGAAGCGACAAACGCAAACTGTTCTGAGAGGCTGATCTCTTGCCGGTCAAACGCACAACGACCGCCTCGTCGCATTGCATGGTCAAATGCGAAGCGCCAACTTTCGAGTCCATGTTTTTCAAGCAGCATCTCCGCTTCCGTCTCGATAGCTTTCAGTCGAGAACGCTTCGCTAACGCTGCTTTTGTATCGCCTTCGTGCCTTAAATCGACGTATGGCACTTGCCAAGTCTCGTCGTCGCACCTGACACGTCCGTACTTTGGATTGATCTTGACAATGATTCCAAAGTGTCGAATCTGACGTGAATCTGAAAAAGAAACGTAATCGTTTTCAGCAAAATCCATTCTTGCCGAGTCATTTCGAGTGCGAACTCGACGCGGTCGAACATCTTTTCGAAGTTTCAGCACATCAACAGGAACGCGGAATTCACGCCCGTCGCTAAGCACGATCAAAGCTGTACGACCTTCTAAGTTAGCGATATATCCACGTTCCTGACCCATTCCGTTATCAAACGAAACGGGATCATCCCGTCGAAATCTTCGTGGTGACATTAGGCCAAATAACTTACTTGAAAGCCAACCATTGCTCGGAAGGAAACGTGTCCTCAGTAATACGCTCAGATCGCTGAGTTACGTTTATAGATACAAGCACTAGTCTTAGGAAATCAGTCTATCGGCTGTGAAGAGCAGCAAAATCAATCAATAGAACGAACAAGAAGATACACATTAAACCAAGCGACGACCTATTGACTACATATTACTATAATGAAAGCATTGAATGCAATTAATCAGATTGACGATGGCAATTTTAACCGTGCGTAATGTACCTGACGAAGTACATCGAGCCTTGCGCGTTCGTGCGGCATACAGCGGCCGAAGCACCGAAGCGGAGGTGCGTGCGATCTTGCGGGATGCGGTCATGCCGGAAAATCGCGTCAAACTGGGTTCTTTACTAGCTGAGATTGGGAAGGCAATCCAGCTCACTGATGAAGAACTCGTGAATTTCGAACGCGACCGTACACCCCATAAACCGGTGAAGTTCGATTGATCGTCCTCGATACCAATGTCATATCCGAGGGGATGTTGGCTGAACCAGATCCGCATGTCATCAATTGGATGGATTCTCAGGCAACTGAATCTCTGTTCCTTTCCACAATCTCGGTAGCAGAACTCCGTGTCGGCGTACAGCTACTTCCCGATGGACATCGGCGCGATAGACTTCACGACGCTTTAGAACGCCGAGTTCTGCCACGATTCACCAACAGAATACTGGTATTTGATTTACCCGCTTCGCAAGAATACGCTTTGCTAATGGCAAGCGCTAAATTACATGGTCGATCAATCGCCGTTTCCGACGGATTTATCGCCGCCATTGCGGCAGCAAACGGCATGATGGTCGCGACTCGTGACATCTCCCCGTTTGAAGCATCGGGTTTGAAGACTATCGATCCATGGTCATACCAAGGTGATGGTGCGTAGGCGACTATCAGAATCGTAAAAACGACTTTTGCACGGACACAACTGATCCTGCGTCTCTCAATGAACCCGTATACGACGACGTCTTTTCGCTACCATTCATCTGACCACTGACCCTTCGGTGACGCTATGAACGCGAACGTGCACCCACTATATGTAGACGCCCAAGGACACTTCGCCAACGGTAAATACCGTCATGTGCGAATGCCGGACCATCAGGAAGTGTTCGATCCTAAAGAACGTGCCGAGCTGTACCACAATCAGCCTATCCGCGTTCACAATGCTCGCTTGCTGGATCCTCCACCAACCATTGATGTTCAAGGCTTTCAGCTTGTCCATCAGGAAACACGTGTTGACGACTTACTCGATATGGCGAAGGCAACAACATCGTTTTACGCTGAGTGTTCCGAGGTAGTCAAGGAACTTACTGGATGTGCGGACACACACGTGACGCAGCACCAATACCGCAACGGGTATGGCGATCTTCCGGAAGGGCATCCCAAACGAATGAAACCTACGCCGAACGGCAGTCCTGGTCGGTATGGCGGAACGCACTCCGATATCAGCCCAATGGCGGAGAACCGTTGGGATGACATCGTTGATGGACGCCATTGTGCCATGTTCAACCTTTGGCGTAGTACCGATTTAGAAAACGACATTCAAGTCATGCCGCTCGCGGTTTTGGATATGACGTCATTAGATTTCGACGACATGGTAGCCGCCGACGCTTGGGGCGGTGCAGGCAGTAAGCAACAGCATCTTGTTAGCTATCGCTTGGCTTATAACCCCAATCAAAGGTGGTACTACTTTCCCCGGATGACGCCGACCGAGATGCTCATATTCAAGCAATACGATACAAGAGAACTTGATCCTACGTTGCGACAGGTCTACCACGGCGCGATCCCAGATCCAAACACGACCGACGATTCGCCGTTGCGCCAAACCATCGAAGTTCGCGTCCTAGCGCTTTTCGATAAAGAGAAAGATCGCGAGGAACGAAAGGCTCGATATCAGGCTGAAATTCCGGAAAGATTCGCCGACGGGACGGTTTCAACGTGGGCGTATCGCTAACGGTCTAGCTTGCTGCAGTGAGCATGCGCCGCAGCGTGTGCACTAGTTTTGGCACGCCACCGGGTTGCCAACCCAATTCTGCCAGTCCCTCACATGTCATCGGATTGTTTGGCGGTATGCCGACGGGCAAGGAATCGACCTCAACGGTCTTCGCTTCTTTGATTTGACGCATCAGATCAACTAATTGGACTTGGCTGACCGCAATATCGGAGCAATTGAAACGTTGATGCTCGACCCTAGCAAGAGGCGCAGAAAGTAACAACGAAACCGCCGATGCCACGTCCTCGCCGTGCACTTCAGTCCTGAGTTGATTCGAGTAGGTATTACTCGACACATCACCTGTTTTCACATCCGAAATCAGGTCGGCCCACTTGTTCTCTTCTGAACGATGAGTCTCGCCGTAAATTCCGGTCGGACGCAGTGTACAGAAGCCAACTTCCGTCAGTGAATCTCCAAGCTCTTCAGTTTGCGCCTTGATCTGACCGTAAAGCGAATCCGGTTTGGTAGGTGTCGCATCGGTAAGACTCGCAGTACTTTCCCCGTACCCATCAAATACGGCTCGGCTTGAAATAAACACCGTCCGTTTCACCTGCGTTCCTTGAAGCATCTTCAGAAACGCTTCGGTTTGATGCAAATTGACGTTCCTGAATCGTGTTGGATCATCGCCTTCCCCGCCGCGATATCGGCCAGGTAGATGTTCAAGTGCAGCGTGAACTACAGCGTCACAATCCGTCGTGAGCTCCTTGAGAGACGTTAGATCCGTCAAATCGCCTTCAAACCAATGAAGACGATCATTCGGTTTAAATCTCTCTGCGCCGCGCTTGTTAGTACGCCATAGCGCGTGGACCTCGCTGTGGTTGTCGAGGAGTTGGGGAATCAAGAACTCCGCCAGCAGACCCGTGGCACCAGTAACCGCAACGCGCAATGAACGTTCCGAATCAGTTATCGGTTAACGCGGGTAGCTCGGTAGGAATGTCGCGACCCTCCAATGCGGCATACCACAAATCAATCAGCGGTTTGAGTTGATCACGCTTGGGGTGGTCGTCCTCCCAAGGTTTCTCGTACTGGTAGTGCACAACGTGAATCGCCGGCCAGTGCCAGAGTGCGGGCAGATTGAAATAGATGTATTGAAGTGCGTTGTACGTATACGGTAGCCCATGCCAGTCTGGAAAGTACGATTCCAGAAATGTTTGGTCCGTCCGACGCCAGAATACTTCGGGTTGATCCAGTCGGTTCAGCATATCGGCGAACGTGTGTTTAGAGGGTTGAGCGACGAATACACCTGAGTTTAGGCGATGCATATCTGCCAAGGTCTCGTAGAGATTAGGCGCTGCCGTGAACTCTGGGTAGTCGAAGAGCTTGCGGATGTCGCGTACGACGATCGCATCTGCGTCAATGAACACCACGCGTTCAAATTCCTCCAGCTCCCAAAGTCGCAGCTTGCAGAAGTTGTCTAGGGGATCATGAAATTTCGGTTTATTTCCCTTTGTAAACGGGGCAGTCGTGTGTTGGTGTTCCCGAGTATGTCTTTCGTTGAACGCGTCTGAGCACGAGAGTCGTTCTACCGATACCACGTGACAACCTTCCGCCAGCAAGGGGTCAAGTACGAGATCTGAACGTGTTGTCATCACGACCAAAGCATGATCGGAGTCGACGCGTTTGAGTGAGCGCGCTAACGCAAGAGCACCAAGCGCGTAATCCTCGTTAGTGACGAGCGTGACATACGCTACGTTCACGCTAGCTAGTCAAAAAGTAATAGACGAAACGATCAGGCGCGTTTGCGAACCTGTTCGATCGTCTCTATATTGGTTAGTTTCTCACCAATCTGCTTAGTCCATGCAGATTGTGCCGGAATCCTCGTGCGATCAATGCGAGCTTTGTGCTTTCGAGCGATTTCAACCAATTCATCAAGTAGACCTTCGTCGAGCGTAATCGGATTCAATCCGAGACTGAGGAACGTCTCATTCGACACGCGAAGGTCGTTCTCATCTGCTTCTCGACGCGGGTTGGTGTGATATTCAATGGGTGCGCCGCTGAGATTCGATACGAGTTTGGCAAGATCTCTTATTCGATGAGTCTCTGTCATCTGATTGAAGATCTTGGTCCGGTCACCACGATCCGGTGGATTGTTTACAGCCAATTCGATGCAACGTACTGAATCCTGGATATGAATGAAAGCCCTCGTTTGACCGCCAGTACCGTGAACTGTCAACGGGTAATGGATGGCCGCTTGAATCAAGAACCGATTCAGAACGGTGCCATAGTCGCCGTCGTAGTCAAATCGATTAATCAGACTCGGATGACGCTTCGTCTCCGCGGTTTGCGTCCCCCAAACGATCCCTTGATGCAGATCCGTTAGTCGTAGTTGGTCGTTCTTTGCATAAAACGCCAACATAAGTTGATCCAGGCACTTCGTCATGTGATAGATACTGCCTGGATTGGCGGGATACAGTATTTCTTGCGCGTGCAGTGAGCCATCGTCGTTCGCGATCTGTACTGGCAGATATCCTTCGGGTATCGTCGCACCGATGTCGCTGTATCCATATACGCCCATAGTCCCTAAGTGAACGACATGGACGTCCGCTTCCAGCTCGACGATTGCATTCAAAAGATTGTGAGTCGCATTGACATTGTTGTTCACGGTGTACGCTTTGTGGCGGTCCGACTTCATTGAATAAGGCGCCGCACGTTGTTGTGCAAGATGGATGACGCAATTGGGTTGAAAATCCTCGAACCACAACTTGACGCGTTCGTATTCCGTTGCGAGGTCCATTTGTTCGAATTGGATTCGCCGATTGCAGATGCGCTCCCAGATCTTGATGCGTTCCTGAATCGATTCGATCGGAGTTAGCGACTGAACGCCAAGTTCAAGATCAATCTGACGTCGACTCAGATTGTCAACGATCACGACATCGTGACCTTGGTTCGCTAAATGGAGACTTGCTGGCCACCCAATGAAGCCGTCCCCGCCGAAAACGCCTATGCGCATCCAATTACTCTGAAGGTTGTTATTAACTCATTGTAAACGAGCACTTGACCAATTAATTTACCCAAAAACACCCTGAAACTAATTGAAAAACCGATAAATCACGCAAGGTCAAAAGATACAACGCGTAGTTGTGCGACCTCTATAAAGAAATCACCGAAGTGTTAACCATGTCTCCAGTATTAACCGCAATGGCAACGATGTAACCAGTATGGATTCCGACCGAAATTGGTGGAGGTGGCGGGATTCGAACCCGCGTCCGTCGACTCTCCAACTCTGGCTCTACATGTTTAGCTGCGCCTATTGATTTAACTTATTCGCGACCCGACGAGCAGGATGCAAACCAGCGAGTTCCTAGAGTTTTAACGATCGATTTAGGAACATTCCTCAATCGCGATCCCTTAAAACGATTCCGGCCAATCTACAAGGGCACTCAACTGACCGGAACTAACGGTCTTAAGCCGCTAGAGCGTAGTTGTCGTCGTTGGCAACTATTGAAATTGCAGCGTTTGATTTACGAGAGTCACCACCCTCTCGACATGCACCTCGGCCTTTGAAATCTCCGTCAAAGCCAAGTCACCCCCAATCGAATATGCTCATATCCCTTACAAAAACGGGCAGGAAGTTTAGCGAAGTTTTTGCTGAACCGCCGTGATAGCGTCCTTTGATGTGGCATCGCTACGGGCATTCTTGGACTCCGCATCTCGCATCTGAGTTTCCAGGATGAGCAGATCCGGAACTCTGATTCAGTTAACCTCACCGGTATTTTTCATCTCACCCATATCACTCTTATTCCCAAGTAACTCGCGAGCGATCTCTCGAGCTTCATCGAGCGTATCAGCGGTCTGAACTTCAGACATGTTTCGAAGTACATCGAATGCATCGAACGTGTCCTCAACCGTGTCTGACATGCCAACGACAATGACCTTTGTTTTCTCAGCAATCGCAACTTGCATCAGTTGCTCAATGACCAGAGCCGAGCTATCGTCGACATGGATCGTCTCTGTTAGATCGAAAATGACGATTTCATGTTCTTTGATGTCAACGCTGAAGGTACTCACCAAACGATGTGAGGAAGCGACGGTAAATACGCCGCGGAGCGCAACTAATCCCACGCGCGCGGCGAATTGGTCAAGATCTTCGTCGTCTGGGTCCAGGAATTTCCTGTCAAGAAGTGGAACCGAAACGACGTTATCGAGTTCCAAGTCCTCTAATTTGCGTGCATGCACCATACCCGCCGCGATAAGTCCGACTGTCACGCCTACCACCAAATCGATAAATACTGTTATCGCCATCGTGGTCAACATGACAACGATGAATCCTCTTGGGATTCTGTGTGCACCTAGAACACTGCGCCAGTCGATGATGTCGATACCAATCTTTAACAAGATTCCGGCTAATACCGCATGGGGTATTGGCGATAGGTAGTTTCCTAACCCCAGTACTACCAGGAGCATGAGAAGGCCGTAGATCGTTCCGGATGCCCGTGACGAGCCGCCGGCTCGCAAATTTGTCAGTGTCCCTAACGTATTTCCCGCTCCTGCGATGCCGCCGAACATGCCGGCGATGATGTTGCCAAGTCCTTGACCAACCAACTCTCTGTTCGGTTTGTGCCGCGTACCAGTCACCGAATCGGCGACAAGAGAAACTAACAGACTATCGACCGAGCCGATCAAGGCGATAATGAATGCGGGTTCAATCGCACCTACGACGAAATCCGCGCTCGGAACCGCAAGCGCGAACATTGGCATACCTGTAGGAATTTCACCGAGTGTTGGTGCGTCCGTAAGCCAGAACATTCCGAGCGCAGTACCCACGATCAACGCAACGACGGGTCCTGGAAGAAACGTCGATATACGACGAGGCCACGCCGCAGCAATCGCGAACGAAATCGCTGCGAGCGCGAAGGCGCTGTAATTCAAGTCGAAAATCGAACGTGTGAATGTCTGAATCGACTCGATTGGACTTCCCATCGCGGGCATACCCGCGAGCGGTAAAAGCTGGATCAAAATGATGATGACACCAATACCAGACATGAAACCTGAAATGACCGCCTGAGGCGTGTAGACGATGTAACGTCCTATTCGGGTCAAACCCAAAACGACCTGAATACACCCACTCATCGCGACGATCGTCAACGCTTCGACGATCGTTGTCGCGTGGCTCGCGACAATCACCGCTACTGCTACCGCCATGGGACCCGTCGGTCCTGATATTTGCGTCCTCGTCCCGCCGAAAAGGGACGCAAAAAGTCCAACGCCTACCGCGCCATATAGACCAGCTTCGGCGCCTAGCCCGGAGGCTATGCCGAATGCGAGTGACGCCGGTAACATAACGACCGCCGCCGTCACACCGCCAAAAACGTCGCCGATAAAAGCGCGGAAGCTGTAACTCATTGATATGCTGGCTTCGTCTAACGCAGACGAGACCTTTGATTAATCCGACATCCTTTTACTTAATCAGCAGTTCACTGGATTAGCCAAAGTCACCAGTGCCTTCGCGTCTTATCGAAATAGTATCGATTAGGCTTGGACTCGAATCGCTCTTCGCCAACAACGATGGCTCAGTGTTGTTCAAATCTCTTGATCGTCTACGCCTAGAGTGGGCACGATAGTGCTTAGGCTGTCCTTGTCGTCATGTCAAAGGTACCGTTAGCCTGATAAGTACTTGATACCCGCGATAAAACACGTTCAAATCTATAATCTCCCGGCTTTACCTACCTCTCCCGACAGGTCCAATTTGAGCGAAGCGCAACGTCAAACGCGCATCATTTATCAAGCATTTTGCGAAATCGCCGCCAATGGCAAGGACCTTATCAGACCGGGCGATGTTATCGATTTGTTGCGCTCGAGGGACCATCCCCTTGATATCTGGCATGTCAACGGCGAATTCGCGCGTTTGGCTGCACTTAAGCTAATTCATCTGGATGAAGATACAGGACAATGGCAGCTCGTACCAGATCAAGATTTCGACCTAGCGGCCGAGACGGTCAACGGCAACTGGGAGCAACTTCCATAACTTGCCGCGATAGAGTTAGCTAATACGCTCTATGCAGCGTTTCGCTACGTCTGCCAAGACCGAGTCAGCGAAACCAAGCTGATTTAACTCGTTCATCGCCTTACCTAGTAGCTCGTGGGCGTAAGCGGTGGCTTGACTTATACCTAACAGCACAGGAAAGGTCTGCTTTCCTAATCGTTCATCCTGCCCGATCGGCTTTCCTGTGACGTCGCTGCTCTCACTGCAATCGATCACGTCGTCTACAACCTGAAACGCTTCGCCGAGATACTCACCGAAGCGACGCATCCCTGCAGAGATTTGATCGTCTCGGTGTTCTTCGCCAATGATGCGTCCAATATCGACAGCCGCAACGAAAAACTCACCTGTCTTTGCCGCATGTAAGCGTCTCAACTCCTCAACGCGAAGTTCACTTTGTGCTGTCAGTTGGATATCCCATGCTTGTCCACCTACCATGCCTCGCCATCCTGCAGATCGGGAAAGCACCTTCGCTACTTCTAGGCGTTTTTCTCGTGGGATATCCGCGCACTCCAGGATTACGTTAAACGCGAGTGGTTGGAGCGCATCGCCGATAAGCGTTGCCATCGCCGGTCCGAATACCTTGTGACAACTCGGTTTCCCCCGTCGTATATCTGCGTCATCCATGACCGGAAGATCGTCGTGGACGAGTGAATATGCGTGTATGCACTCGAGTGCACATGCACTATCGAGCGCATTGTCATATGAGCCAGACAGCGTGTGGGTTGTAGCACAGACAAGGGAACCACGCAGTCGTTTACCACCATTGAGCACCGCGTAACGCATACCATCCACGAGATCTTGCGAGTGCTCCGACGCATTAGGTAGGATGTCATCCAAGCGCGATTCGATCGACGTTACAAATATGTCAAGCAACCCTTCTGTGCTCATTCTCAAGGTCAGTTATCTAAAAGTAAATCGACGTTCGCTACTCTAAATCTAAGACTCTTCGTCTATCTCCTCTGAATTGTCGTTTTCCGTCAACTCGATCACCTTCAGACGCGCTTCATCGAGCATCTTCTTACACTGTTCGGACAGCTCCATTCCACGTTCAAACGCTTTGAGTTGCTCGGCGAGCGAGAGTTCACCGTTCTCAAGACCTTCAACAACACGCTCTAATTCCGCGAGCGTACTTTCAAAATCCGCTTCTTTTTGCTCGCCCACAATCAACGATCTCTTAGCTAAGCTTCGACACGCGATTTTAAAAAGATAGAGTCGGCATCTAACCAACCAAACGAAACTTTCTCTGCTGCGCGTCTTCAAGCACGATCGGACGTTATCGTTCCTGATCCCTCGATAGTCTGATCAGAACTTCATTGCGACGGAACATCGGCGGGGTGAATGGACCGTTAT
This sequence comes from Gammaproteobacteria bacterium, assembly GCA_026707905.1. Classification (GTDB taxonomy): domain Bacteria; phylum Pseudomonadota; class Gammaproteobacteria; order Pseudomonadales; family Azotimanducaceae; genus Bin55. Next base: position 17,670 of record JAPOVY010000150.1, read on the forward strand.
ATACCGCTGAAATCGGTTTACCGATAGTCGTTAGTCCATCGCGCTCGAGCGATGCCTGCAGCACGTCGGCGTACTTTAAAAACCGCTCCTCAGTAATCCGGCCTCGGTAGTGCAGTGCAGCGAACTGGCCACCTGGCTCTTCTTTCAATGTCACGCGCTCGTCGTTGGGTTCCGGCAACGAATTTCTGTCGTATGCGCGCTCCATCACGAAACGATAGACGGTGGATCTGCCCTCTTCGTCCTCAATTCGTTCTCGGGTAACGGGAATCGTCATTTTCATGGACACTGACTCTATGTCATCCGATCCATTCTGAGTTGCCCGACGATTGTCGCCAAAGATATAGCCAGCCAAACGCCGAAATGCCGCGTTACCACTGTGATCGAAATCACCAGAAATACGAGTCTCAGCGACTAGGTAGCTCGCATATTCGCGGATTTCGTAGTCTTCTGTTTGCTGAAGTACCTCGTATTCAGGTTCTTCGTATGCATCCGCCGCACTAGCCACGAGCAGGATAAAAAGAATGTAAATTCGCGACAACGATGAACTCCAATTGCGAATCCATTCGGTACTTACTTACTAATTAGACAGGCGAATTTCTCGTTAATCAGGACACTAACGTCTGTCACTCTGACCCTCAAGGACAAGATCTTTTTCGATCCAACGGTCTTCAAGCCACGACCCGACGCCTTGATCCACGACTTCACTGATCGAGAACAGTTTCGCAACGATTTGAATCTCGCCTACGTTCCCGCCTAAAAATCGCCAAAAATTCGACGTATGCGGATAGACGATTGTTACGTCGACGACTCTAGGATCCAACGGTTCAAGCGCTGCTAATATCGCAGAGAATCCTCCTGGACGCGGTGGGAGCAAATACCGATACTGACTCCTCAGACTGCGATGTTTTTCCTCAGAAAAGCGGGTACCTTCGGCGAAACTGAGCATCGCGGCAGGTGAACGATAAACTGTCTCACACGCATCCCGAACACGCTGACGATCGCTATTACGCCGTTCACTTTCGGTTTGATGACCGCGAGCTCGACGCTGCAATATCGGGAAATCGAAGGCTAGACATATAAGTCCGAAAAGCGGTACGTACGCAAGCTCCTTCTTGCACAGAAATTTCACAATCGGTCCGCGTCGCGCGATAGCACTCTGCAACAAGAAAACGTCCGCCCAAGAACGATGATTGGCGATGACGACGATAACTTCGTCTTGACTTAATTCAAGACATGGGTCCGCCCACCGAGCGCCAGCGATTTGTTTCAGTACCCAATCGTCGAAAGCCACGGCGCATCTATAAATTCTCGAACTAAGACGCGCTACTTCTTGACGCGTTCTAGGTACGACCAAGCGCGTCGCTAGTGCCAATGCGAGTGGTAACGACCAGACCAACAGATTAGTCGTGATGAGCGCGAGCGCCAATGTCGCCTTCAGGTGACTCCCGATCGTCACCGGCGAGGCGGTTTGAGGATTAATACTGGTGTGGTCGATTGATAGCGCATGTATTCCGGGTCATTTCCCCAGCGTTTCCGTGCACTGGCGTCAAGCATTCGCACGCCACTGATTTTGGTCAACAACAGCCACACAAACACTGGTGAGATTAATAGCACATACTGCCATCCCTGTAAGACAGGAAATGCGATAACTGCTATACCGAACCACAAGAGAATCTCGCCGAAGTAGTTGGGGTGCTGTGACCACCGCCATAGTCCCGACTGGATGAAACGTGACGCGTTCTCTGGTGCTTTACGGAATTGGCGCTTTTGCTCGTCGGCAACAACCTCAATTAAGAACCCAATGAGCCAGAAGGTGACGCCGACAACGAGAAATCCATCGAGCGACACCTGATCACTGTCGACGATCAATGCGAGACCCGGACCAAAGGTCACGCTTACCCAAACGGCCTGTAGCGTCCACGTCATAAGGAATGTGGGGAAATGGTTCTTGATTGTGTTGAAGCGTCGATCCCCACCTTCACGTTTCACGCGTAACGTGAGGAACACACCAAGGCGTGCTGCCCATACAACCACCACCAAACCAACGATCACAGCTCGAGCGTTCAGTTCCTCCATCAGGATCAACGCGAGAGCTGCCGTTCCTATGTATGTGACGCTACCTACTAGATCGAAGAACCGTTCCGTGCGTGAGAACCACGCGGGAACGAACGCGACCCACTGTATGACAAACGCCACGGCGACACATAGAGCAAAGACCGGTATTCCGAACACAGAATTGACGCCATCGCTGCCGAAGTACCCAATGAGCGCACCTGCTACGAGGGCAGCAAAAAAGCCTGCCCAAGAACCTACATTCGTCATGCGATGCGCTAGAACTTAGACAGAGAAATTGCAATCCCGTCGACGCTCAGTCCGTGGTGACCTCCAAGACACGGAATGCTGTGTGTTCACGTCCGAATTCATCGGACGCACGAGCTTCCAATCGATAGGTACCCGCTTCTAGTTCCGGTAATCGAGTCGACCATACATGAGTCGACGGATAAGCCGTAACCCATGATTTCATGGATTCGGCATTTCGGTTTTGTAACTCAAGGAAGGCCGGCGAAGGTGCTTGAACACGTGGCATGGCAGTGAATTCGCCGTCGTCAATCCGATACGAGACCTTGGATTTTGGTCCGCCGTCGAACAGATTGACGTAAAGATAGGTACTTCCCGTTTGGGTTTCGGTCATCCGGCTGTCGAACAACTCGCCATGTCGAAAGTCCCTCAAACCATTTGGGTTATCTGAGTGAAATGCCTGGTCAAATGAGATCCGCATCTGATAGCTCGGATCTTTGCCTGCAGCCTTAAAACGCACAGTCGGTGATACGTTTTCGACCGTAAGAACGTTGTAGCCGTTAGGTGTCCCATCGCTCTGTAGCGCAACAGGAATGCCTCGCTCGTCAAAGGGTCCGCTCCACCAACTCCCAGATACCGTAGAGAGGATGTGGTGGTGAAATCGCCCATCTTCGCTCGCGGCACCACTCTCATCCAGGTATAGGTGTTCCGCTGTATGCGTGTGACCAGCGACTGAATACACGTGAGGATGATCCGCTAGGAGGCTGAGTATCTCTCCACCGTTTTCCGTATGGACGCGGTCAGCAGGCCCAGCGTTTCCCATGAGTGGAATATGCATCGCTAAGAAAACGAGCTTGGAAGCCGGAATATGTGCTATCTCGCGAGTTAACCATGTCATCTGCCGATCATCGAGCCGACCAAGGTACGAACCACGACCCGTCGGATTGTCTACCGATGGCGCAACACGACCGCTATATAGCACGTTGTCCAATGCGATGAATACCACGTTCGCGTATTCAAAGGAGTAGTACGTAGGTCCATAGAAGCGCGTGAATGTTTCAAGCGAGTCCGCGTCTGACGCTGCATCGAAATTGAGCTCATGGTTTCCTGGTACGTTGTACCAGGGTACACCGATCTTGCCTATTAAGCGGTTGTAGCGCGTGAACAACGAGAGATCATCAAACATGATGTCTCCCATCGTCATTCCGAACCGCGCATCGCTACCCATGAGCTCGACCACAATGTCGTCTCGAATATAGGAGAGTTCGACTTCCGTCTGTGGTTGAGGGTCCGCAAACAGGAGAACGTCAAATTGCTTCGGTTCTTCCTGTGGTAACAGTGGGAAATCTATGGATTCGGGCAGCGGTCCGGTCGGCGCGACTCCTTGGTAACGGAAATGAGGGGGTGAACCGTTTGGCCGATGTACATAGTAGAACTGAGGGAGTTGGTCCTCATCGACCGGAAGGCCATAACCGGCGGGTTTAACGACGAACAGCACGACGTCACCGTCGACCGGTAATTCATAACGTCCGTCGTCATCGGTTAGGACGATGTCGAAGCCGTTTGAGACCCTTACACCCGGGACTGAGGATTCCCCAGCATCATGAATACCGTTGCCGTTCTCGTCGACAAAAACCGTTCCTACCGCCGAATCGGCATGCATTGGCAGCACCCATGCGAGAAGGGTCAGTATGTAGATGCGTTGAGCAACGCATGATTTCAAAACACTCACCTGAATATCGATCCCTTTGTACTTGTCGTTCCGAGTGGTATTTTCTTTGTCGGCGACTTGTAGAACCGGCATACACCACGCTATACCGAAAATCGAGTCTTTCGTGTGAGTACGACGAAATCCCCTCACCGACCAGCGGTAGACCCACTAAGTACGACTCATATACGGCCAAACGCTGAAGCGTCAAAACAAAGACTCACCTAGCTACTAAATCTTATAGAAATAATAACTATAGTTTCTACAATTACACTACAAGTAACGGGAAGTGCATATGTCGGCAGAAGTAGAGAGCATCGCTTGGGCGGGAAATGCGCCATGGCATGGAATGGGGAAAAATGTGCAACACGATCGAAGTCCACGCGAAATGCAGATCGCAGCAGGATTGGATTGGCACGTTGAAAAAGTACCTTTACAGTACGAACACGAGCAGCGCATTCGAGATGCCGATCAGTTCGCTCTAGTCCGGTCCACTGACGGAACCATGCTTGACATCATCAAGTCTGACAACTGGGAACCGGTTCAAAACGATGCAGCGTTCGAATTCTTCGACCGCTTCGTCACGCTCAATCGAATGACGATGGATGTTGCAGGATCGTTACGCGACGGCAAAATCGTGTTCGTCCTTGCCAAAATGAACCAGAATTTCGTAATAGGATCGACCAACGAGGATCGAACTGACGGTTACCTACTCTTCACAAACCCACATCGATACGGCCAAGCAGTAGACATTCGACTCACGCCGATCCGAGTTGTCTGTATGAACACCCTATCCCTCGCTCTAAGCACCGCTAGCAAGGCGGCGGTGAAATTCAGTCATCGTCGCACATTCGACGTCGAAGCAGCTCAGTCAGTGTTCAAAGAGTCTCTTTGGACGTTCAGTAATTACGGCGAAATGGCACGATTCTTGGCGGTCAAACGCTATAGCAACCAAGCGCTGCAACATTACTTTGACGAGTGTTTTCCATATGTGCCCAATATGCACACAAGAAGACCCGTTACCGGTCAATCGTCAGCAAATGCGAAACGTGCACTTGAGGTCGTTGAGTCTCAACCTGGCGCTGCGTACGCGACAGGAACCTGGTGGAACGCCGTGAACGCCGTTACTTATCTAACCGATCACAAGGTCGGCAATTCCGCGGAGACCAGACTCCATTCTGCTTGGTACGGCAAAGGCGAAAGACGCAAGCGGCAAGCATTAGAGCTCGCAATTAAGTACGCTGAAGCGGCTTAATCGGAGTTGTGCGGTTAGGGATGTCTGTCAAATCCCCAAGCCAAACCAGTAAATCAGTAAATGTAGGACTGCGACGACGAGCGCGCCAGCAACGATATCATCAAGCACAACGCCCATTGCGCCGTCGAACTTGGATTCCACCCATCCTATCGGATCTGGTTTCAGAATGTCTAGCACGCGAAAGCCAATGAACGCGGCTAATACCAACCACCAGGATTTGGGTATCGCGATCAGTGCAACCCATTGACCTAGTATTTCATCGATTGTGATAGCACCGTCGTCACCAACCTCATATTTGCGCATGGTAAATCCCACGCAATAGAGAGCAATTGCACCAATCGCGATGATGATTGCCGATTGATAGAAGCCGCGCAGTTCACTTAGCCAAAGCCACCAGATCAACACCGCTAGCAGCGAAGTCGCAGTGCCCGGAGCGTATCTGACGAAACCCAAACCAAATGTTGTACTCAGGGCGACGCGAACGTCGCTCATCGATCGCCACGTTAACTGAGAAGCCACTACCTATTGATACTCGCCGTTATGCGAAGTGATCAAATCCAGTTCGAGGACTTACTTGCTTGTTATCTAATGTATAGATCACGTTTCGATCAGTTACGACTTCGCCGATGACTACGACCGGTGTGTCAGTCGTAAAAGCGCTTTCAAGGACCGCAGGTCGGTCGCTTCGATCTGCGGTAAACAGCAGCTCGTAACTGTCGTCCGGACCAATAGCGTCCAATGGTTCTAGTCCACTCCATACGGGTAGTTGGTTTACGCAAATCGATGCACCGCATTTACTCGCTTTAGTCAAATGCGCTAATTCAGATGCCAGACCGTCACTAACGTCGATCGCGCCATGCGCGATGTTTCGAATTCCCAACGCGAATTCCACACGCGGGTGCGGAAGGAAGTACCGAGCAACAGCATCAGCGTCTCGTTGAGCCAACAGTGTTTCGATCGGCGACTGTGGGTGTGTTGGATTAGCAAGGTAAGTCCGAGTCGCGCCGAGTATTCCGGTGAGCCAAATGTCGTTGCCAATCTGCGCCGTCGAACGAAGTAACGCGTCTCCGCGAGTTACGCTCCCGTGTATCGTCATCGTGATATTCAGCGGTCCACGCGCTAAATTCCCACCCAGGACCTTTACTTTGAATTCACGTGACGCAACGGCGATTCCGTGAGCAAATTGTTGAATCCAACTTCTATCAAGCGACTCGATGGTCAACGCGATCGTAATACCGAGCGGCTCAGCACCCATCGCTGCAAGGTCAGATACGTTGATCGCTACCGACCGATAACCTACGAGATCTGCTCGGGCGCCAGCCGGGAAATGCACATCAGGAACAAGCGTGTCGGTACTAACAACCAGCTGCTGACCCTCAGGCAAATCAATCACTGCAGCATCATCGCCAGCACCAGTAGCGATGAAATCCGCCTGCGTGAGGTCGCCGAATCCTTGAATAAGCTGTTCGATCAGTTCAAACTCATTCATGACTGGTTGCCGCTTGTCTTAGTTCCGTTGCCAGTTTGTCCAGTACGCCGTTGATGAAGCGATAACTGTTCACTGCACCGAATTCCTTCGCGATATCGATCCACTCATTGATCGTTACTGGATGAGGAACATCTGTATACGTTAATTCGTAAGCCGCAATTCGCAAGATCGTACGTTCCGCCTGACCGAGTTCCTCTAACGAACGATCGTGTAAAAAGATGCCAAACGCTTCATCAAGGTCGTTAAACCGGCTTGGGATATCCGCGAACCATCTGTTGAATCGCTTCTTATCGATCGACTGAAGATATCCCGCGTCGCGAAGCCATACTTTCGTTGCCTCAAGGTCAACCTCATCAGCATTTACGCTCGAGGACAACAACGCTTGCAGAAGTGCTACCCGCGTGTTTCGATTCCGACCCGTCATTGATCCGTTCGACCACGTTCGTCGCGGCGGAGGATGATCCGAAGATCCGGACCGACTCGTGATGTCGATACGATCGTTGCATTGACGGTCTCTGCCATCTCGGCAACCTTGATTTCAGCTATTGGACGCGCATCTGATCCCATCAATCGCGGTGCGACATAGGCAATCATTTCATCCCAAAGGTGATCCTTGACGAAACTTCCAACAAGCTCGCTACCCGCCTCAACAAGAACCTCATTAACACCTTCCTTCGCAAGCCGATTCAGTATGGATTTAATCTCAACTCGAGGCGTAAGTTCATGCCACATATCAACCTTTTCGGGTAGGTCAGCGTTATGGGCATCGCGTCCGCAAATCACAACGACGCGCGCTTCATCCGTGAGCATTGCCGCATCATCAGGGAACCTACCTTCGCTGTCGAGTACAACCCGCCAAGGTGCAGATGCGAGGTATTCAGGATCACGCACCGTCATTCTCGGGTTGTCCGCAAGAACCGTGCCGATGCCTGTAACGATGGCGCCACTACGTGCACGCCAATACTGAACATCGTGTCGGGCTTCTTCGCTTGTAATCCATTTGCTTGCGCCTGTTGCTAATGCCGTTCGACCATCCATCGATAGAGCGGTCTTAATTCGAACAAACGGCCGATTACGACGATGACGCATGTAAGTACCGGGGTTTAGATTCCCAGGTACAGGCAATCCCATCACTTTAACGTCAAGCCCGAGGGTTCGTAACCTTTCAATCCCCTTGCCTTGTACTTTTGGATGGTAGTCGCGAGCTCCAATGACCACGCGTGCTAACCCGTGTTGCGCTAACACGTCCGCACAGGCTTGGGTGCGTCCTTCAAAGCAACATGGTTCTAAAGTGACGTATGCGGTTGCACCTTTCGCATCGACTCCGGCATCTTCTATGGCGTTGACTTCGGCGTGTGCCTCTCCGTCAGTTTGATGCCATCCTCGCCCGACCACTCGATGGTCTTTGACGAGTAAACAACCGACGCGTGGATTGCCTCGGGTGACTGTGAACAGACCCCTTTGTGCCAGCTTTAACGCCGCCGCCATGTAAAGGCGGTCAGCTGTGGGTTGGTGGCTCAAGCGTAGACTGGGAACCGACTGCAGAGTTCCAGTGTCTTGAGACGAATTGACGCAACCATGTTGTCGTTGGCAATGTCATCGAGGATATCGCACATCCACGTTGCCAACGTTTCGCATTCAGCTTCTTCAAAACCTCGACGTGTAACGGCCGCAGTGCCGATACGCAATCCGCTCGTCACGAACGGCGATCTTGGGTCGTTCGGTACGGTATTCCGATTGACCGTGATGTTCGCCCGTCCTAAAGCTTCATCAGCGGCTTTACCCGTGACATCCTTATCGAGAAGGTCCAACAAGAATAGGTGATTGTCGGTGCCTCCGGAAACGACCTTGTAGTTTCGCGCCTGAAACACTGAAACCATGGTACGGGCGTTGCTCACTACTTTGCGCTGATAGTTGCGGAACTCTTCGCTCATAGCTTCTTTGAAGCATATTGCCTTAGCTGCAATCACGTGCATTAACGGACCACCCTGTAAACCAGGAAACAGTGCAGCATTCAGTTTTTTCTCGATCTGTTCATTCTTTCGTGCGACGATGAGACCGCCTCGCGGACCTGCCAACGTCTTGTGCGTAGTCGATGTCGTGACATCGGCAAACGGCACGGGATTTGGGTATAGCCCAGTCGCCACAAGACCCGCGACATGTGCCATGTCCACGACGAGATATGCGCCCACATCGTCTGCAATGTCTCTAAACTGCTCCCAATCCAGAACGCGGCTATACGCGGAAAATCCCGCAACAATGAGAGTGGGTCGATGCTCACGTGCCAGAGCATGCAAGCGGTCGTAATCCATTAATCCGGTCTCAGCATCAACGCCATATTGAACGGCGTTGTAGAGCTTTCCCGTGAAGTTAACGGGCGAACCATGTGTAAGGTGTCCGCCATCCGATAGACTCATACCGAGTAGCGTATCGCCCGGGTTCATGAGCGCCATATACGCCGCGGCGTTCGCTTGGGAACCAGAGTGCGGTTGAACATTTGCGTAATCGGCACTAAATAACGTCTTCGCACGTTCGATTGCGAGCCTTTCAATCTCGTCAACGTGCTCACAACCACCGTAGTAACGCCTTCCCGGATACCCTTCGGCGTACTTGTTCGTCATAACACAGCCTTGGGCTTCTAAGACGCGCGGACTGGCGTAATTCTCAGAAGCGATTAGCTCGATATGTTCTTCTTGACGACGATTTTCGAGGTTGATAGCTTGCCAAACGTCGCTATCGAAGCACGACAGCGTCTGGGCTTTCTCAAGCATTGTGTGTCGTGTGGGTGCTCAGCGCGAATTTTATTTTTGACACCTAGGTCGCGGTGTTCACCGCATCGAGCGCGGCCTGCAGCGTCTTGACCGGATAGGTGGTCATGCCTTCAATGGGCTTAGACGGGCGATTCGCGTAAGGGATGACTGCGTGCGTGAAACCATGTTTGACAGCCTCGCGCAACCGTTCCTGACCGTTCGGGACGGGACGAATCTCACCCGTCAATCCGAGTTCTCCAAATACGATGAGTTCCGATGGTAACGTGAGATTGCGTAAGCTCGAGTAAACCGCCAGCATCGATGCGAGGTCGGTCGCTGTCTCAAGGACTTTTACGCCGCCTGTGACATTGACGAAGACGTCATCGTTCGAGAGCGCGAGTCCACCGTGCCGGTGCATGATGGCCAAGTGCATCGCTAATCGCTGCGCGTCGAGTCCGACGGCAACCCGTCGCGGATAACCACCTTGGACATCGTCAACAAGCGCTTGAATTTCTACTAAAAGAGGCCGTGTACCTTCCCAGATCACCGAAACGACACTCCCAGGACCGACTTCAGCGGATCTTTCTAGGAAGATCGCCGACGGATTTCGGACTTCACGGAGTCCGGTATCCGTCATCGCGAACACACCGAGCTCATTTACTGCACCGAACCGATTCTTGGCGCTTCGCAAGGTACGATAGCGACTCCCTGAAGGAGCGTCGAGCATGACCATACAGTCGATGATGTGTTCAAGCACTTTAGGACCGGCCAGATTACCTTCCTTAGTCACATGCCCTACGAGAATAAAGACCGTGTTGGTGCGCTTTGCGAGTTGCGTGAGACGGGCGGCAGATTCACGTACCTGGGTGACCGTGCCAGCCATACTCTCGGCGTAATCGGTTTGCATGACCTGGATCGAATCGATAACAACCACAGCTGGTCGGTCGCGCTCTACCACGTCGCCCACCAGCTCTACGGACGTCATCGACGCCAAATTCAACTGGTCTGGTTCAAGCTTGAGTCGGTTCGACCGCGCGGCGATCTGACTCATCGACTCCTCGCCGCTGACGTAGAGACAAGGCAGCGATTTCGATAGATGCGCAACGACCTGCAACAACAACGTGGATTTTCCGGCGCCCGGGTCGCCCCCAATCAAGATTACCGACCCAGGTACTAACCCACCCCCTAGTACTCGATCCAACTCACTGTAGCTTGAAGGAATGCGCTCGCCAACGTCGGTTCGTACTTCGTCGATTCGTTGAATTTCGGCTATGGAATCAGAATAGGAAGCTGAACGGGTAGCGGCAACGCCGGGTGAGAACCGCGTGAGCGTGTTCCATGCGCCGCATTCAGCGCATTGGCCTTGCCATTTCGGGTGTTCGCCGCCGCAGTCCGAACACACGAAAACCGTCGTACTGCGCTTAGCCATCGTTTTTATTGATCTGGCAAAGGCTCCGATCGCTCGTAGATCTCTCTGAATTCCGTAATTTCTTCGATAAATTCAAGATTTATTACGCCTAAAGGTCCGTGACGATTTTTGGTCACCATCAATTTCACTTTGTTGTAGTTTGGATCGTTTCTATCACTTTCTTCCCGATGCAGCATCGTGACCATATCTGCATCTTGCTCAATTGAACCACTATCCCGCAAGTCGGATAGCCGTGGTCGTTGATCAGTCCGTGAATCCGCGTTACGGTTGAGCTGGGCGAGCGCGAGAATTGGTACTTCCTCCTGATTAGCCAGATTCTTGAGTCCACGCGTTATATCGGCAATTTCTAGCGTTCGGCTCTGCCAAGGTTTCGATTCATCAGGTTGCATGAGTCCAATATAGTCCACGCAGACTAAATCGAGACGACCTTTTGCACGCTTAATTTGCTTCACAGCGTGGATCATTTCGGCGATCGTTAGACCATCGGGATTCATGACGATGAAATTGGAATAAAACTCGATGTTTTGAACTGCAATATCCAGATTCTTTTGCTCGGTTTCGTTTAATCGTGTGGTCTTCAATTTACCGAACGGTACGCCCGACGCCGCAGACAACATCTTGAACATGATTTCCTCGGTGCGTTGCTCAAGCGTAAAAAACAACACAGTCATATCTTGATCATCGGTATGCAAAACGTTGTCACACAAGTTCAAGGCAAATGACGTCTTACCCATGCCCGGCCGTCCTGCTAGTACGATAAGGTGGCCTGGTCTAAACCCTCCCCAGCTCAACTCATTTAAGCGCCTGAATCCGGTGTCAAGATAGTTGCGTGCCTCGCCGTACTCCTTGATGTATGCAAGCTCTTCTATCACGGGTTGTATTAACGCGGGAGCGCTGGATTTGGCGATGTCTTCAACGCTTAACCGGCCTTCTGAGGACTTGTCGATGCGTTGGTGAATTCGTTCTATCAGATCATTGATGCCCTCGCCTGTAGATTCACGCGCTTCCGTGCTCGCGGCTTTCAATACACCTATGAGCGTACGTCGATCGTAGTAGTTTTGAACGAGAATCAGATGGTGGCGAATATCGTCAATCGGTTCAACGCCGTGCAAACCGATCGCGAGCTCGACGGCAGGATGCTTGCTATCCGAAAATCGATCTCTTATATGTGTCGCAACGGCGAATGGCGTCAGTGGTTCTCCTCGATTCGCGGCCCGCTGCATCTCCTCAAACACGATGCGATGGTTTGGATCCATAAACCACTCGGGTTTGACCAGAATGCCGTACTCATCCCAAGCGTCGCCGCTTCCGAATAACGCGATTAGCAGTGAGTATTCAGCGAGTTGATTAGACGGTAAGCGTTCATTGAGCGAATCTGTGAGAGGCAGCGCGTCAGGTGTATCGAATTCATTTTCAGCCATCAGTGGCCGTACCTACGAGCGTTATTAGTAATTCGCCTATCTTAATAACAACTCGCTCAAACCCGCGAACAAAAGGGCGTTTTTAAGTAAATATTCGTTTAAATCTGTACTAGTGCAATTCTGAATGGGGATATCCAATGGAAAACGTGTTGATAGTGTGCTAGACGGTCAGACGGACTCGACCCATCTACTCGCCTAGCGGACGTTCCGGGATTACGTGACAGAAAGTCAACTAAGGAGTCGACCGGTAAAGACTATTCCGGTTGTACGAACACCGTGATGGTCCGCATGACTTCAGCATGGATGTGAATCTGGACCTCGTATTCACCAACTTCTCGAATCACACCATGCGGCATGCGAACTTCACTCTTATGGATTTCGATGCCTTGCTTCGCCAATTCGGTA
>JAPOVY010000074.1 GCA_026707905.1 Gammaproteobacteria bacterium
AACGGTTTCGGTTACGCCGGATCACGAACCGGGGCAATTGCAGCGGGACACCTCTTTGATGTCTCCGATGTGGCCCATGACGCTGGTTTCAAATGGCCGGTCGCGTTTACGCGCTGTGCCTGGAACGAGTGCGTGAAATGGCGTGATGAGGATTCCGCCAAGCAGGTCTTCCAATCTGAAAAGATTCGGCTGATCGACATCTTGCGGGTGTGTGCTTACACCATCCGCATGGCGGATCCGGAGGAGAACCGGATGAACTTCGAGATCGCCCGAATTCCCCGCGACGGGGAATCGATGGCGGCATCCCGGGTGACGCTGCAGATTGTGGCGCACCTGGGTGACGAAGGGAAACCGGTCCTGACGATCCTGTTGCCACCTGCACTTGAGAACGCGTAGCGTTTTCAATGCGGCAGAAGCATGGGCTCCACTCGTATGAGTGGAGTCCTTTTTTTTAACGGCTCTTCGTGAGTCGACTAACCCGCTGGGGAGAGATTTCCCAGCGGGACTCCTCGGCATGCCTGTTGAGGAGACACGTCATGATGACGTTTTACGACGTTCCGCGAAGGCGGAACATACGGCATGGCTGCGAGCGATCGTACCGTGTCGTTTTACCCACGCGCGGAGTGGAGAAATCGGTTCTGCGCACGGTGCTATTGGCACCTAGAATTTGTGAAGCGTGGACTCGCGAGGTGCGTCATGTCGTCGGTTAGACAAGTGGCGGACCGTTTCGACGAGCTCAAACAGAACGGATTCGAGGACAGACAGGCTAGAGTCTTGGCAATCGCTATCGACGAAACAGTCGAGGATCGGCACGCCGGTTTCTTAGCACACGTCGACAAGCGATTCGACAACGTTGATAAGAAGTTTGTTGAAGCTAAGAAGGATCTTGCAGAACGATTCGATTGGTTCGTCTACAAAGTCGCAGTTTTAACGACTGCATTTTTGGCAGGAGCTTTAGCGGCATTCTTAGGCGGCTTTCAAATCGTCAAAATGCTGATCGGCTAGTTTGTTCAAAAGCGTCCCGGGTCTTTGACCCGGGCGTACCGAAGTGACCTTCACACAACGATTTATCTGTGATCCGGAGGAAACTCGCAGCTGGTTCGTTCACGTAAACTCAGGTAAAAACGGCTCGAGAGTATCGAGTTAGCTTGACTTTCTTACAACAGTGAGCGGGTGGTTTTGTATCTACTCTGGAAGACGGTATCGATTCTGCAGATTCATCGAGGTTTCAAGATTAAAACCGGGTGCTTCAGAAAATCGAATCTTCGAACTCAAACCCGATCTCGTCGAACAGATACATCCTAGTTTTCCGCTCAAACTCGTCCGGCCATGTCGCCTCGAGTGTCGTAGCGAGTCGACGGGCACGCGGAAAAAAAGCAGCAGCGATCGCCTGCGTTCTTTCCTCAATCGAGGACCAATCCGCTTCCGACGCTGGAAGATTTTCGAGTTCGGCGTATTGAGCAGGTGTAACACACTTTTTAATGCGAGAACATCACGCCGTGGCTGCGGGCCGTTTTCATAAATCATTGTTCGAATCAGGATGTCTCGCATGAGATTCGTCCCGGACTGCGCGACGACTAGATCGTTTCGCTTCTTCACTACGACAGAAAGACCGAGGATTCGGATAAACTCGTTCACATCGTCCACGAGTTCATCCGAAGTCAGTTCGCGGACTGGCGAATTCGCGGACTTCGCGGCGTCCGCTATCCCGAGATCGTCGAATAACGGTTTGACCTGCCCGCCGGTTAGAAAACCAAGTTCAAATCCTGTTACGACCGTGATGTCAAATCGCATCCAATCCTCGGTAATACAGTTGATCGTTCGAGCATTCGGGAGAATCCTTAAATACAGGATCGGTGCGATTTTGGTCGCCGGATCGGCAAGTGACTTGAAAGAGTCCTGAATCGACTCGGTATCGGATACTACGGCGTAAACATCGACGTCACTGAACGGGTCCGCCTCGTCTCGACCATGACTCCCGCCGAGGAAAGCAGCGCCGATTTGCGGATGTCGTTTTAGTGTAGTTGTCAGCTGATCGATTAAGTACTGTTGGTCCATGCTTGAATGTTATGGACGGATTGTGCGTTCACAAAAATCAACTGAACAGTACACGTTTGTTGCGTGTCTACATACCATCTCGTAGTTCCATCTCAATACAAATCGTTTCGAGCCATGCTTCCGAATGAATAGGCGTATACCATTGCACGATGGCTGCAATCGCAGTCCGTCCTTGTGGAGCACGTCGCTTTGGTAAGTTCGTGACCAGCTATTTCGTCCGACGATTTCTATTGATCTTGCCGACCTTCATCGGCGTCACGATTCTAGTCTTCACACTTACCCGACTGGTCCCGGGTGGTCCGATTGAAAGGATGCTCAACGAAGCAGCGCTTGCTGGTGCCGACGGGGCGACGACGATTTCTGCAGGTATGGACGGGCGCGGTGGTAGCGTCCTTTCGGATGAGCAGATCGAACAGCTAAAACGGTATTACGGTTTCGATAAACCGGTAATCCTTAGTTACTTCGATTGGTTGGGTAAGGTCTTTAGACTCGATCTCGGGACCTCAACACGCTATACCGAACCTGTTTGGGAGACGATCAAATCACGGCTACCCATATCCATCTTCTATGGGGTAGCAACTCTAATTCTGACGTATGGGGTTTGTATTCCGCTTGGCATTGTGAAGGCGATCAGGCATAAAACGGCGTTCGACAATGTCAGCTCAGCGTTGGTGTTCTTTGGTTACGCGATACCCAGCTACGTCGTCGGCATCGCATGTCTGACTTTGTTTGCAGCGAACCTGGAGTGGTTCCCGTTATCAGGATTCGTCAGTGACGATTTTGATGACTTGTCGACGATTGGTAAAGCGCTCGACATTTTGGATCATGCCGCGTTGCCGCTCATCGCGTACCTCGCGGGGAGTTTTGCGGTCACGACGATGCTCATGAAAAACTCACTCATGGACAACCTCGCGGCAGATTACGTACGGACCGCTATCGCTAAAGGAATGGCGTTTCGTCGGGCCGTATTTGCGCATGCCTGCCGCAATAGTCTCATCCCCCTTGCGACGTCGTTTGGAAACACGATTACGCTAGTGATTACGGGGTCTTTCCTGATCGAGAAGATCTTCAATATCGACGGATTTGGTTTACTCGGTTTCGAGTCGTTGGTTGAACGTGACTACCCAGTCGTCATGGGGATTCTGGTCATCTCTTCGTTGCTATTCCTGATCGGCAACATTCTTTCGGATATCTGTGTCGCGTTCGTGGATCCTCGCGTGAAATTCGGCAGTGGCGGTTCGAACCAGTGAGCGTTCTCAACCTGAATCCGCAGACGATCAAGCAACTCAAACGGTTTCGATCAATCAAACGCGGATATTGGTCCGCCATCCTATTGGCGGTGCTATTAGCGCTTTGTCTCGTCGCGGAGCTTTTGGTAAATAGTCGCGCTCTGATGGTTTCATATGAAGGTGAGTGGTACTTTCCGACGTATGCTGCAATGAACCCGGGTACGACCTTCGGTCTCGACTACGCATACGAGACAAACTATCGAGAATTGCGTCAGACGTTTGAGGAGGAAGACGAAGGTAATTGGGTACTCATGCCGCCCGTACCGTATAACGCCTTTGAAAACGATCTAAGAATCGGTAGCTATCCGCCGGCGCCACCGTCATTCGAAGATCAGCATTACTTAGGAACGGATACGACCGGACGTGACATCGTTGCACGTTTGGTGTATGGCTTCCGCATTGCGATCGCGTTTTCGGGGTTGCTGCTCACTTTCAACTACGTCGCCGGCATCATCATTGGCTGTGCGATGGGGTATTTCGGCGGCGCGTTTGACCTACTCTTCCAACGTGTTATCGAGATCTGGAGCAATATCCCGTTCCTATACGTCATCATGATCGTAGCAAGTGTCGTGGTGCCAAGTTTTCTTACGCTCGTGATCGTGATGGCAGCACTCGGTTGGATGCAACTCACCTGGAACATGCGTACCTCGACGTATAAGGAAAAGGGTCGCGAATACGTGAGTGCTGCACAGGCATTGGGCGCAGGAAACGTCAGAATCATCGGTTCGCATATCTTGCCGAACACCATTGCCGTCATCGTGACCTTCGTGCCGTTTTCAATTGCGAGTGGGATTACCTTTCTAACTGCGCTAGACTATTTAGGATTTGGGTTACCGCCGCCGACGCCGAGTTGGGGTGAACTGCTTTCGCAAGGCACCAATCAGCTTCAGGCACCGTGGATCGTTACCTCCGTTGTGGTGGCGATGGTGATCGTGCTGCTCATGGTGACGTATGTGGGCGAAGCGATTCGCGAAGCATTTGACCCTAAACAATTCACCTACTACGAGTGACCTCAACTTTGAAGGACTACCCATGAAACTCATCAAACATTTCCGAATGCGCGATTGCCGTCTATGTATCACGCTTTCTATTTTTGTATCGATCCTGCTCATGGTTGGCTGTGGTCAAGTTGAGGAAGCGATCGACGCCGAGGAAGTTGGGACGTCGGAGATCGACGACGATCTTGAGGTCGTGGAACTACCACCGATCGCGGTGGCAGAAGGGGATGGATTGCCAGATCAACTACCAAGTGATTTGGAGTGGCTCACCAACGACAGCGATCCTGAGTTTGCTTCAGTAGACGCGATTCAAGGAGGTACGTTTCGTACAACGATGAGCACGTTCCCTTTGACGCTGAGATTGGTGGGTCCGGACTCGAACGGTTCGTTCACCGGTTATCTACGGTATAACAATTTCGGTCCCGTCTCTTTTCATCCCTATACACGACGTGCGATCCCTGCGATCGCCACACATTGGGCATTCGGCAGTGATGGCCGCTCAATTTACTATCGAATCAATCCGAACGCACGTTGGTCTGACGGCGAACCGGTTACTTCCGATGACTTTGTATTCGCGGTGCAGTTCATGCGTAGTGAGCAGATCGTCGCACCTTGGTACAACAACTACTACACGGACCGCATTCGCGACGTGAAAGCGTACGATGAATACACATATGGCGTGCAAGGTGCGGACGCGAAGCCGATGGATGAAATGCACTACAACTACGGCTTTGGTCCGAAGCCACGGCATTTCCATGTCATGTCGAATAAATGGGTCGAACAATACAACTGGAGTCCGGAACCGACTACGGGTCCATACCACGTAGGTGAGGTCAGTAAACGTAAGTACATCGACCTGGATCGGACCGAAAACTGGTGGGCAAACGAAGTTCGCTTCTACCGAAATCGCTTCAACCCAACGCGAATTCGCATTAAGGTCATCCGTGATGTCAATACCGCGTGGCAGCACTTTTTGAAAGCCGAACTCGACACATTTGGACTCGTGTTGCCGGACTTCTGGCACGACAAGGCACAAGGCGAGGAATTCGACAACGGCTACGTCCGGAAGTTTTGGCTCTACAACCAGCTGCCGCAGCCGTCTCAAGGCATGTACATGAACACCAACGAATCGATGTTGAGCGAACGCGACGTTCGATACGGCATCGCTCACGCACTCAATTTCGAGAGGGTTATTAACACAATCCTTCGAGGCGATTACGAACGACTACCTACCTTTCAACTTGGCTTCGGTGATTACGACAACACATCCATCTCACCACGTACGTATGACCTAGTTAAAGCTGCAGAGTATTTCGAACGCGCCGGTTTCATAGAACGTGACGACACGGGAATTCTTGTTCGAGATGGAGAGCGGTTATCGTTCGTTGTGAGCTATGGCCAATCTCACCACACCGACCGCTTAGTAATTCTCAAGGAAGAAGCGAAGAAGGCGGGGCTCGAGTTAGAGCTTCAATTACTAGACGGGTCAGCCGCATTTAAGAAACAACAGGAGAAAAAGCACCAAATCTCGTGGGGTGGATGGGCAAGTCAAGGACTCTCACCTAGGTTTTGGGAGCACTTTCACTCTGACAATGCAAAGCGGACCCAAACAAACAACATTACCGCATGGGCGGATCCCGCGATGGACGAGTTAATCATGCAATTCCGCGGCTCATCTGATCTCGCTGAAAGAATCGAGTTGGCGCATGTGCTTGAACAAATGGTGCACGATTCCGGCGTTATGGTGCCGTCATTCCAGGTTCCGTATACACGTGAAGCCGCGTGGCGGTGGGTTCGTGTGCCGAAACACATCGGTACACCGACGTCAGGTAGCATCTTTAACACGCAAGCCAATTCGGCTGGCATTTTCAGTAGTGGCGGTTTGCTCTGGATTGATGCTGGAATAAAAGAGGAAACACTCGAAGCGAAGCGAAACGGTGAATCGTTCGGAGCCGAGACCATCATCCAAAACGACTACCGAACCAAAATCTAACGTGCCACTGCTCTCGATCGAGAATCTCTCGATCTCGTTCGAAACCGATGAAGGGATCGTCGATGTTATCGATGAGGTGAGCATTAATCTTGAGGAAGGCGAAACACTCGGTTTGGTTGGCGAGTCTGGGTGCGGTAAAAGCGTAACCGCTTTGGCGGTCATGGGATTGTTACCGAAACCCGCGGGTCAGGTCACGGGTGGGGTGATTCGATTTGAGGGACAAGATCTAACGCAGCTGACGTCCGAGCAGTTGAGTCGTGTGCGCGGCGACCAAGTTGCGATGATCTTTCAAGAACCCATGACGGCACTGAATCCGGTGCACCGAGTCGGGAAACAACTAGGCGAGTCCTATCGACTGCACCACCCAAACGCCTCGAAAGCGGAGATCCGAACGGAAGCACTGCGATTGATGGATCACGTGGGCATTCCTGCTGCGGAACGTCGTCTCGATGAGTACCCGCACCAACTATCGGGAGGTATGAGGCAACGGGTCATGATCGCGATGGCACTTTCGAGTAGACCGCGCATTCTGATCGCGGACGAACCTACGACGGCACTCGATGTAACGATTCAGGCTCAAATTCTCGAATTGCTTCTCGATCTGCAAGCGGAGTACGGCATGTCGATCATCTTCATCACCCACGACCTCGGCGTCATTGCGGAGCTAGCGTCGCGAGTAGTGGTCATGTACGCTGGGCGAATCGCGGAAGAGGCTTCCGTTGAAACACTGTTTTTTTCACCATTGCATCCGTATACAAAAGGTCTGTTGGCTTCGATTCCACGTTTAGAAAGTGAATCGAAGTCTGTTCTACCGACAATCCCCGGTGTCGTACCGAGTATCGATGAGTTGCCGGTCGGATGTCGTTTCAGCAATCGGTGCGAGTTCGCACAGGATCAATGTTCAAACGACAAACCACTGCTCGAATCGGCGACGGAAAGTCGAACCGTCGCCTGTCTACGGTGGCGCGAGCTCGAACAGAATGTGGTTGCTACCGCATGACCGACGATCCACTGCTCCGTATTGAGAAACTAACAAAGCACTTCCCTGTACGAGGCGGACTATTTCTTCGCACCGTCGGGCACGTGCACGCCGTCGATGATGTTTCGTTTGAAGTTCGTCAAGGTGAAACGCTCGGTCTTGTTGGGGAATCGGGTTGCGGTAAGAGCACGGTTGGAAAAACGTTGCTTCGCCTATATGAGCCGACATCGGGCTCGGTGTTCTTCGAAGGGGAAGACATTACGCAGATGGATCGCAAACGCTTACGAAGCTTGCGAAAGGACATTCAGATCATCTTTCAGGATCCATTCGAGTCCCTGAACGCGCGACACACCGTAGGTAAGATCCTTGCCGAACCGTTCGTTATTCACAAGGTCGGAACGCTAGAGGAACGGCAGCAACGAGTCGCACACTTGCTCGAACGTGTCGGCTTGGATTCGTCGGCCGCGAATCGCTTTCCGCATGAGTTTTCCGGTGGTCAGCGACAGCGGATAGGGATTGCACGTGCCATCGCGCTCGAACCGAAATTGATCGTTTGTGATGAAGCCGTTTCGGCTTTAGATGTCTCGGTGCAGTCACAGGTAATCAACCTGCTCCTGGACCTTCAGCGCGAGATGAATCTTGCGCTAATCTTTATCGCACACGATTTGGCGGTGGTGAAGCACATTTCTGACCGTGTGGCGGTGATGTATCTCGGTGAAATTGTTGAAACTGAGATCGCACAAGAAATCTACGATGCACCTAAACATCCCTACACACGAGCGCTACTATCTGCGATTCCAATCCCCGACCCAACAGCCAGCAGAGACCGCGTCATACTAAGCGGTGACGTACCTTCACCGATCACACCACCGACGGGATGCCGATTTCACACAAGGTGCGCCTACGCGACAGCCGTTTGTATCAATCAGAAACCGATTCGAGAGCGAATCAACGATGATGCATCGATTGCATGTCATCACTGGGAAAAGATCAGTAACGATCGCGGCGTTTCATCTTCAAATATATCGAGTAGCATCTAGAGTATTCGAAGGACGTAAGTCGGCTGTAAGTTGGCCGTCTACCAATCGCGCTAATCCCAATAGCATCGAAGACACACACTTCGATACTGAAAGTGCTGAACTAAGTAGGTGTCAAGTCCACGGATAGGAAACTTACGTTAAAAGAAACAGATACGTGCCTAATTCATGTGTGCAGACAAAACTTGACGCAATTTGCACGAAATCACGCATTCGAAATTAACAAGATCCCATCGTAATCATTTCGGCGTTCGGCTCTAAACCGCTCTATTAAGATAGTCGTGAAACTTCGCCTAATGGTCACTATTCAATTTACCGCAATCGATTGGTCTATTAGATATTACCGCAGGACCGGTCGGCTGATCGCTCAGATTTCGGTTCGGACCGCGACTTGATGTAAAGCGGTTAGACTCGGCTCCGATTAGGTGAGTGTTCTACTACTTTGCCGTCCAGATTTTCTTTCAGACCGCTATTGGTCAGGCTCGGAGAGTACCATCCAATTTATGCCAAACTTGTCGACACACATCCCAAAGTAAGAGCCCCAGAACTGCTCCTGCATTTCCATCGTAATCGAACTCCCGGTAGCAAGGCGCGTAAGCAATTCGTCACACTCGTCCTTCCTATCCATGGTTACCGACAAAGAGAAATTGTCACCTTGGTTCACTGTTGCGCCTGCATTGGAGTCACTACCCATTAGTACAGTAGTTCCGATGCTGAGGGAGACGTGCATGATCCGGTCCTTGTCCGCATCTGAAAGCGACGAGTCCTCAGGCCCCTCGCCAAATGTGCTGAACACCTGGAATTCGCCGCCAAAGACCTTGCGATAAAACTCGAATGCCTCTTGGCAGTTGCCGTCGAACGTCAGATACGTGTAACAGGATTGAGCTGGCATCGATGATGTTCCTAGTGAGCAGACTCAGTTATTCTAGATTTGCGATTCGCATATAAAAGCAGTTTGCGGGTGTGTGCTTATGCGTACGGTGCTGCATATCAACTAGATAGCCAACGACTGGTCTACTGCAAACCAGACTCGCAGATGTAACTGAAGCAGCTGCTGTTAAGCAATCGATCAATGCCAGCGGAATCAATGACGCACTACTATCGATCTAATTGAATATAACATGTAAAATTCAATTTCTATTTGAATATTACATGGATTTTCGAAGTTAATGTACTTTCGTCAGATAGGCTTACCCGATGATACATCAACCTCATTCTTCCTATGGGGAGTGCGCCAAAGCGGTAAAACCACGCTTTTGAAAGAGCGATTCCCGAACGCTTTGTTCATCGACTTGCTACAGGCGGAACAATTCGATCGATACCAACGAGAACCATATAGACTGCGGCAAGAAATACTAGGAACCACGACGTCACGAGCGCGCCAAATCGTCATCGACGAAGTGCAGCGATTACCTATGATCCTCAATGAGGTTCACTCGCTGATCGAAAATGAACAGATCGCTTTCGCCATGTGTAGTTCAAATGCGCGTCGATTGCGCCGTGGAGGAGTGAACCTTTTAGGCGGACGGGCGTTGAGGTTTCGGCTTCACGGTTTGTCTGCATACGAACTCGGTGATGATTTTGACCTTGAACGTTTGCTGAACACGGGATTTGTACCGAGCATCTATGACTCATCGCGATGGCGTGACTATCTCGATGCGTACGTCTATGACTATTTGGTGACGGAGGTCGCGAACGAAGCTAAACTGAGAAATCTACCAGGGTTTTCGGCATTCCTCACTTCTGCAGCGATATCGGACACCGAGATTGTCAATTTTGTGAACAACGCTTCAGACTGCGGTGTAACGAGCCAATCGGTTAAAAACTATTACGAGATTCTTGTCGACGCGATGCACGGTGATTGGCTACCATCGTTCCGACGTCGACCGAAGCGTCGTGTTACGCGGATGCCAAAGTTCTATTTTTCGGATGTTGGTGTCGTCAACGTGTTGGCTCGACGTAACCAACTTGAACGAGAGTCTATAGGTTTCGGCCAAGCGTTCGAGAGTTGGGTATTTCACGAGCTGCAAACGTTTAACGAATATCGGAGACAACGTGAACCGATCACCTACTGGCGTCTGAGTTCAGGTAGTGAAGTTGACTTTATTCTCGGGGATATGAAAGTGGCGATTGAGGTGAAAGCGACACGACGTACTTCTACCAAACATTTCAAGGGGCTCAGAGAACTTGCGAAGGATCATCCAGAGGTCCAACGCAGGATACTCGTTTGCTCGGAGGACACGTCGTACGTCACAGACGATCGAATTGAGGTGCTATCTGAAAACGACTTCGTTAAGAGACTATGGGACGGCGAAATAACGAGTAAAGGTTGACGATCAATACTGCCAGGAGTCGAAATGGCTGTCGTGAAGTTTCGATCGAACTCGTCGACACGAGCGACGTATCGGTTTTTGTCGCAAACAACATGAAACGTCCCAAGGTAAATTGCTAATAGAGGCGGTTTTACGCAGAGAAAATGAAAGCGCTTATGTAGTTCCGTGTGGTGTTCACATGCATTACGCGGTTCCGTGTCGATCAAGACCGATGTCCTGATTCTGTTTCTCAGTTGCCGACACTGCGGGGCGCGTAACTGTCGTACCGGATCCAGTTTTTTTGACGGCGTCTCTCGCCACTAGGCAGGTCGGTCACTTCAACCGTCACACCATGACGCAGTTGACGACCTCATGACGTATTTCATGCTACGGGGTGTATAACGCGGCTCTTCATGTCAGTTTTTTAAAAAAGGATTATTGACCTAACTACAAAACGCGAACATGCGACACAAGATATCGCATGAATTAGGGGAATTTTGTTTCAACACCGACCTTAGATAGGAACCGACATGGTTCGTTTACAGGACGCTCGTCGTCCTCGCTAAGGCGTTACGCTCACGCAGTTTCTTGAGTAGTTCGTGCTGGATAAAGGCACCGCGGAAGCTTGGCGCGTGGCGCGCCGCTGGTCGATGAGAACGAATTAGCGCTCTCCCTAACGACCGTCGCGACCTTTGTCATATTCAAATTGATAGTAAATCGTGCCAAGGGATTCGGTAGGAACGACAATCTCATCTCGATCTTGTGACCTTTCGTCGAATGTGTCGGACGACTCATGACGTAAAGGTCGATATGCCGCTATTGGCGGTACGGACTTTGGATCGCGGTCGACTCGATCGCTTGGAAAGCGAAGGGGTAACGTCGACAGATTGGATACAAACCCGTTGCCTTTCAGCAAACTCATCACGCGAAGTGGTCCGTCGGGCTGTAACGTCAGTTGCCAATTTCTGACTGGAATGCCGCTTTGATCCGTCTCATCAATCACAGTTACTCCGTCAGGTACATTCGGTACCAGCATTCGCGCTGCACGTGGCGCGATCGAAAACACAACCGGTGCTCCGAGTGACTGTCCGTTCTCGTCGATACCGGTAATTGACACAGTTCGAATGTCATCTGCAGGATTTACCAACCGTAATTCGCTTACATGGTCTTCTATGCTGCTCACATTGAAAACGGGTACGTGGACGCCGGACTCATCGCGGTGAAAGGCATCGTGCAAGCTCGTCAGCGACCCATCACTTGTGCGAGCGTATCCAAATACGTCCAAATCTAAATCACTTTCAATCTCGAGCCACCAATCACCCGTCCCGCTCACGAATCCCTGCCCGAAACCCATGGCTTCGTTACCGTTCTCGAGATCATCGGCACTCATCTCGACCGTGGCGTTACCGGCGATCTGGATCCACACGGGACCATATCGTTGCCCGACGTCGTCAAAACCGATGATGCCGACTTCACTCGTGTCTTCACTCCTATTCACGATGCGCAAAAATCCTTGATACGCCTCATTTGAAGTCGAAGGGAACATGGTCACCTGATGGAGTGGACCGCCGTCTTCGTAGGAAGGGCTAGATAAATTGGTGAGCGTGCCGTTCGCACTCTCTAACAGATTCATGACTTGAATGGGTTGCTCAGACTCAACTATCAGTTGCCACTTCCCAGTACCATCATCAAGTGATCCTTCTAAATCTTCGGCGCCTATTTCCAGATTCTGAGCTGTTAACCAACGAGCGCTTTGCGAAGGTAATTGCAGGTCTACCGTGCTCTGAGACGTAACGCCGTCATCGTCGATTCCTCGAATGGTCACCGTCGCCGTATTTTCGGATGGATTAAAAAGTCGTAACGAACTAATTTGATCCATATCGCTAGCGGGGTTGAATATTGGTACGCGTGTAGTACCGTCTGCTTGGCGTGGAACAACGTCGTGCATACGAGTGAGATGGTTGTCAGCTGACAGAACGTAGGTGAGTACGTCAAGCTTCAGCTCCGTGTCGAGCGTCAGCCGCCACGCACCATCCCCTTCACCGATGGATCCGGTCAGCCCCAGATTCTCATTGCCGTTTTCTAGATCGCTCGAATCTAGGAACTTTGTCGCGTGTGCGCCAATCTCTAGTATAAGAGGACCGTAAGCCGTTCCTGAATCATCGATCGCATGAATCTCAATGGACCCATCTTCATTGTCACGATTCGAAACTTGAACGATACCTTCCCACGTTTCGTGAGATGCCAGCGGTATGTATGGCGCCGCGTATTTGCGTGAACCGATCTCGACGTGGTGTCCTGACGCGGCTACCAGTACTTCAACTTCCCGTCCGTTGAAATCAAATTTGCTGCCGTGCTCGAAGCGCTCAGAACCGTCTGCACAATCGATCGGAGCCCCATCACCGTCAATATCAACGCAAACGTAGTCGTGCGTTCCAGTAAATACGCCATCGGAGACTACATCGCTGGTCGATACAGACACGAGACCATCGCCGAGTACCTGTATACGTCCTGACCAAATGGAATTCGCTTCATGCCAAGCTTGCACGACGCGACCTTCAGCATCGAGTTAAAAAAACACGTTCATTGAATACGGGACTACCACCGGCGTTTGGTAGCGGACATCGAAAACGGCTGACACATGACCTACGAGCGACAATGGATCCATCACCGCTAGGTATTGCGGAGAGCCATCGTCGGTTAAATCTGAGTTTTGATTTGCGTCAAAATAAACGCGAGCGACACCGTCGCCAAGACTATCAACCATGAACGAGATTGCGGTGTCCTCAGAATAACTAAGGACAATCTCACCGTATGTTTGGTGATCGCCTGCTACTTCTGGATAAATCAGCTGAGGATTCGGATCAATTTCGGTCGCAAGCGCCACCCTCAATGCGTTGTGTAAAGGCTCGCGTGTACCGAATCGTAACGCGGGTGTTGACTCGTCCATGTCGGTAGGTGCCGGATCGTAACGATCATCACGCCTATCGTTGTCGTCGTCCCAATCCGTTTCGTCGTCGATACCGTCTCCATCAGTATCTAATGACTTGCTAGCGTGACGTGGAAACGCGTCAAACACGTCTGGCACACCATCGCCGTCGTCGTCTCTGTCTTCCCAGTTTCCTATCCCGTCGCCGTCGATATCTTCTGATTCGCTGGCATCAAGAGGAAACACGTCAACCAAATCACGCACGCCGTCGTTGTCGTCATCTAGATCGTCGTAATTCCCGATTCCGTCGCCATCGCTGTCGAACGAATCGCTGGGATCGAGTGGCACAGCGTCCTCAATGTCACGTATCCCGTCGCCGTCGTCATCTTCGTCAGCGTTATTGCCGATGCCGTCACCGTCTGAATCGAGAAACTCCGATTCGTTCATGGGAAAATCATCTAGTGCATCGGGGATGCCGTCCGAGTCCGCGTCTGCTGCGATCGGAAGGTCGGAAGGTCGAAACCTTGCGTCTAATCTGAAAATGCCGCGTCCCGTCGAGACATACGAGTCTCCAGTTGTGGGACTCACTGCGACATGATGGTCGAGCTCAGATAAGCTCTTTATAAAGCCACTGCCATAAACGCGATGCAACGACCCCTCCGCATCGCGTAAGTGGCCATCCTGTCGAGCTGCCAGTACGAACAGTTGATCTTGCTCTAGTACGTTAATCTTCGTACCAGGCCACCAGCGGTCCGCATCGTCCGGTCGACTGACGTCCATCCAGTTCAATCCAGCATCGGAAGAGTTGTAGAGGTTGTAGAGTGACTCCCCTAAACCCCAGAATGTACTCCCATCCCATGCCATCCAAAGAATCTCGCCGCCGTCTGGTGAACCGGTTACCTCGTTCTCGTCCCCACCGTCGGTCCTAATAGCTGAGTGGACAGTAGGTTTTCCGACGAATAGGTATGCCGGGTACTGTGTGACGTTAATGGAATCCGTATTCGAGATTATTTGCTCTTGAGACTTCACATCGCCAATTCGCTCCCACGTATCGCCTTGGTTATCACTGGAAGCGATCTCCCATTCCCGATTTCCGAGATCAAGGGCTAAGAAGATTCGCCCCTGTCGGCCTGCGACTATTTTCGGATCGGTAGGAATACCGTTTAGTTCAACCTCCTCAAACGTCGATCCACGATCAGTGGAGCGAAGGAGCGATTGAGTTTTACTCGGTGGAAAGGCGTGTGAGGCGATGAGCGCGTTTCCGCTCGCGTCGATATCGCTTATCGGAACTTCGAACTCAGTTACTGGGACCATACTTTTCCCGCCGTCGACGCTACGCCAGAGCCTTCCATTACGCCCAGGAGGAGACCGAACCAGCCAGAGAGCACCATCTTCGTCAACGGTAAGGGACGCGATAGAGTTCAATCGCGACCGTCGGTCAAGGTGGATGTGTTCCGGTTCTTCAGCCAGCCCTTCGCCCGTTACTAACCAGTCAAAAGCCTCCTCAATAGTGACTTCGCCGAATGCGCAATGTCCACCCGGTGTGGCCAGATCGCTTCTGGTTTCGAGTCCCACGGTGTAACGGTAGTAACCATAGCTATCTACTCCAGCAACATGAAGAAAATCTTCCGTTGTGTCCTGTACAAACACTCGAAACCGCGACTTAAATTCATCCGATGGTTGCCAAAGTGGATCCCTGGTATATGAACACCCGCACCAAGCGTGCAGTCCGCCACCATAAAACTCGGCGTATCGAGGAACGAACTCATTCAGAAAGCACGTTCCTTGAGATCCACCCCATAGAAACACGCGGTCGAAGTCCACGATAAAGCCACCTTCAAAGTGACTTTGAAACAACTCGTGAACCAGTGATTCGTCGGCCGGATACCAGTGCCTAATAACTCTACCAATCGAAGCTACACGGGTCTCAGGTGAAGCTACCGCAACAGGCACTAATCCGAGTCGCTCAGCCGCTCGTTTCGAGAAAGGCAAGTAGGCATTGAGCACGGCTTCTTGTGAAGCGCTGTTGTTCCCGTGAAAAAAGACGACGATCCCCTTGGGCTCAGCGAGGTCGGGATTCGCTGGCAACTCATACCGATACATCAAGCTTCGGCCTTGTGAATCCTCGAACAATCCCGTTACCGGTTCAGCCGAAATTAAGCCCGTCACGCACGCGCAGGAGAATAACGCGATGCTACGAACCCATCTTCGGGCATGATTGCATGACGGACTGATCACCTTACTCCACGTCCGAATCTGCAAGCTGTGGTTGGCGCGAA
Source organism: Gammaproteobacteria bacterium (assembly GCA_026707905.1). Classification (GTDB taxonomy): domain Bacteria; phylum Pseudomonadota; class Gammaproteobacteria; order Pseudomonadales; family Azotimanducaceae; genus Bin55. The sequence goes on from JAPOVY010000074.1 coordinate 15,875, forward strand.
TCAACGAGATATTGACCGTTCACGCCTGAACTATGCATGGAAATATTGAGGCGACAGTTACGCTGCACATAACACAACGTGATCAATTACCCGAATTAATCATTTTTTTATCCTACTGATATTTGCGTTTTTGAAGCTCCTCAGATTTAAGGACCCACACTATCGAATCCCTACGGTTCGGATGCGTCAGCTCCGATGCGCTAATTTCGATCCGACAACATTTCTAATGGCTATTACTGTTATGTTTTGACCTGATCGGTTCTTGTGTTAGTTCTAGTTACATAACTTCTGCTCCCCGGGTTTCATGAAACAGCGATTGGTTGGTCTATTGGTCCATAGCGATTCTGTGATTCGTGGAATGATGGGCATTGCACGCGACCACGTTATGGTTTGCCATCAATGTGGTTACCTCAGTCTAACCGGCGCGCATCCTGACCTCGGTAAGAGGCGAGCACATGTAATCGTCGAGGGTTCCCAACGAGGATCCAATCGGCAGATACAACGTATGTAATGTCACCCAGAAGAGGTCATTGGTGTCGTGTCGGCTTCGATGACGTGCGTGGCGTGACAACCGATATCTCATAGGAATCCGGCGAAGCCACGTGCAACGGCAGCGACAACGACATTGTGGTGCTTGCCACGATCACCGAGTTTTCGATACTTCGCGCTCAAGGCTTTCTGCGCTGCCCGGGCGCGCTCACGGGCGTACGGCGATGCGTCGTTTGCTTTGCGCTGCTGGCGGTAGGTCCACGCCGCCTCGATTAACAGTCGACGGAGCAAGGGCGCACCCGTGCGGGTGATGCCTTCACGTGCGCGACGAGCGTCCCGTAAACGAACCATCAAGGTTCCGGTCTATGGTAGGTAGTGAAACGAAATTCTCCTACTTCATGCGATACCTTGTGTCGCAAGTTGGCTTTTTGTAGTTAGGTCAATAATCCCCAAATGGATTTGGCGTGATTTGCTCGACCGACCCGAGGGTAGTTTCGACTATGGGTCAGTTTGCTTGTCGCCTAACACCGAAAATCGCCGTGTTTCGATCGAATTCCTGGAATTCTTCCTCAGACCAACCACCAACGAGCTTTTCCAAGCGATACGTCCACATTCAAGGTGTTTCGCTTAGATCAAGCGCTTCAATCAATAGGTGTAGTACCGGATCGAGACGGTCTTTTTCCTTTTTGAGTACGTCTACAAGCTTCGGCGTTACAGTTCGAACGGGGATTAATATCACATAAACTGATACTGGATTCGGATGACCGCCGTCCGCTTTGTGTCTGCACACCTTGGGCTTTACGCCTAGAAAACACATTAATTGTTTACTCAACTTTAGATCTCCCAATTGCACATGACTACACGTATTTAAAGATACTACCAATGCGGTTTCGTAGTAAATTACGAACTCGTAGACGCACTTGCAGCTAGAGATTTCAGTCCTAAGATACGCGACAACGAGGTTGGAGAGACGCTACGCAATGGCAAATGTACTTAGCGACGTCTTCGCAGAGCTACTTGAGCTACACGTCGTCAAATTTCAGTCAAGCTAGCAAACAAGACGGGGTATTGCTTGCGTCGCATTCGATCTATTTTCTTGGAACTGCGCGACCATAGAGACTCTCAATTGATAGCGAAATCTCTCATTGAATCCTGCAGGTCGGAGCTCCGTTCTTGTGGTTGGCTAGATGTCATGTATCGTATGGCGAATTTCACGATCACGTCCTCCGTTTTGCACATTCTTGACCCAAAGTGCAGCTCGCATCGCTGTGTTGAATACTGAGAAGAGCTAGTTCGACTGAGGGTTGATAGCTGCTCAGAAAGCACCGTAACTTTCAATAGTGATGAATCGAAATATAGCTTTCGTAAATAAAGGACAGCTGCAGTATCAGGTGCTATAACATTGAGCGAATGCTTGATCGATAAGTGAGTATGTTGGTATGAAATCACGAAGAGCTTATTGGGGATTGCTGACATTTGTTGCTGGTCCACTTATTGCCATCAGCACACTTTCTATCTCTTACGTGATCGAGTCGCTTGAGAATACGCCAGTCGATGCTCCGATACCTGCGAAAGAAAAAGCAATCGTCGCCGCGATTCACCAAATCTCGTCAGAGAGCGTAGGCACGCTAGCGAATATAGAACCGATATCAGCGCCTAATGCTCCTTCTGGTGTAATCCTTGATACGGGTTCTACCGCTTCCTCGCCGATCGCACCTGACGGGTATTCGTTCGTGGAACACCACGGACAAATGGTTAAAGAAACCATAGTCACGACGCATTCGGTACCAGATGAATTTGAAGACGATGCCCCATCGTGGCTAAACTCGTCGGCCTCCCACGAGACATTGATTTCACAGGCGAAAAACGCGGAACGTGATTGGGTATTTGGGTGGATTAGGTTGCCTCAAGGCGGAACCGTCCTAGAACTCGAACGTGCAATCCAACGTACAAATGGTACGATCATCGGTGATTCAGGACGTTGGGTCCGCGTCAAACTACCTGCGAACCGAAATGAACTTAATGCGATAGCCCGTTTTCCAGAGGTTGACGGTCTCGGAACGTTACCGGCGTCAGTCAAGCTGAATTTGATCGCTCGCGAAGGAACCTCGCGTGACACAATTCCTGTCTTCGTGACATTGATGGATGGTGACCTCAACGGACGTTGGCGATTCGCGCTCGAGTCACTCGGAGCGGTCGTAGGTCAATTCGACCCGGCTATACGAGTATACGTTGCTCACGCGACGGAGCATGTACTTAAATCCATGGCGCGTACCGATTTCGTCGCCTCGATTGAACCGATCGGATTAGTGCAGGCCACGCATGATACGGCCGTCGCCGCGATGGGTGCCGATTCAATGCGGATGTACCGAGAATCTGAGCGCTTATTTACTGGGGTGGGCGGTGCTTCCGTACCGATCGCTGTGATGGATAGCGGTCTAAACATCAATCACCTGGATATTTCAACTAATCGTAGCAGTATTTGCGGCGCTAATTTCGTCTACTTCGAACCCGTAATCGACGATTACGATCTATGGGTGGACGAGGGCCTGCATGGGACGCACGTGACGGGAACGATAGTAGGCAACGGTACTGTGCAGCCTCGCTTTGCCGGCATGGCACCCCTGGTGGAACATATACGCTTCGCCAAAGTACTCAATCATTGGGGCTTCGGGTCGAATATTTTCATCCTGCGAGGTATGGATTTCCTCGCGAACGCGACCGCCTGCCCGGATTCTGGTTGGTCTTCAGAACGAGTCAAACCGCTGATTGTCAACATGAGTCTTTCCGCAAGTGCACGTATATGGGAAGGACGATCAGTATCAGAACGAAAGCTCGATTCAATCGTTTGGGACTCAAGACAGCTCTACGTTGTAGCTCAATCGAATGAAGACATCCATGGTTTCTCAAACTATGCGTCGGCGAAGAATTCACTTGCAGTTGGCGCAGTGGTGGACAGCGGAGAATTGGCGTCGTTCAGCAGCATCGGTCCGACTGCAGATGGTCGATTAACTCCGAAGGTCGTCGGTACCGGCGTCGAGATAAACTCGCCTGCGGGAGATGGTAGCCGAGGCGAATATGTAGAACTACGCGGGACGAGTATGTCGTCGCCTGCAGTCGCCGGCGTTGCGGCATTATTAATGGACGCCGTTCCAGCGCACAAGGAACACGCCGCATTGGCTCGAGCACGATTGATGGCTAGCGCAATCAGGCCAGATGTCTGGTTCGAAGATCCGAGCGCATTTCCCGCGAACAATTCCCATGGACCAGGCGAACTCCAGTTCCGGTACGGACTAGGCAAAGTGTCAGCCCGAACGAGTGTTCTCAACCGTAACGTCACGGATGGCTGGACAAGTGGAAGTGTGACCTCAGAACTTACAGATGGCGAATATGCATATCACGACATACACATACCAGAAGGTACCAGCCGTCTGGATCTGGTACTCACTTGGGACGAACCTCCTTCGGATACGCTTTCGAGTGCGGTAATTAATGACCTTGATCTCTGGCTCGACCTCGATGGTGACTGTGAACCGGAACCGTGCGGTGATTACGCGTCACAGTCGCGTGTGGATAACGTCGAGTGGATCATCTTGTCAAATCCTAACCCGGGTACGTACCGGGCAAAGGTCGCGGTGCACAGAGTCTACACAGCAGCGCCACGCGCTGCGCTCGCTTGGACAACAATTCGTGGTTCATCAACACCAAATCTCGAAATTAGTGTCGACACCGAACGAGTGGAGTTCGAAACGCCCGACGATATTAACGAATTTAGCGTAACACTTACAACAAGCGAATACGTTGCGGCAGGTACGAGATTACAGATCGACTGTCGAATGGTCGACGGATCCGCTTGCTCGAGTCATCGCCATTGGCTCAGAGGTGGACTGCATGTCTTTGCAAACCGCAACGATGGCGTACTACACGAACTCCGACCCGCGCGAGTCGGCGATTTTTTCCAGATCGGTGAGTTGGCAGCAGGCGAACGCTGGGAGGGTAAAGTGTCGTTTGGTTTTGGCCTATTAGCGGACGGAGCAACCGATTCGATGCGCATCTACGTCAAGGCGAGTAGTTGGAATGCAAATCCAGCATCAGTGTCCGTGCTCGCGAACCTGGCAGGAACAGACTCGCTCCCAATGGAATCGATGACGCCTTCAAATGATCAATTCGCGAATGCTCTGCCCATTGAAGGTGAGAACGGATCGGTGGATGTCGAGCTCGTTAACGCAATTACGGAACCAGGCGAACCGACTTTCGCGAATTGGCCGATTGGGCGACCAGCAGGATCGCTGTGGTACGAATGGCAAGCGTCAGCTGATGAAATGGTGGCTTTTAGCTCCACCCCTCATGCGACGTTTGATTTTTCAGATACAGTTCGAATGGATGCATTTCGGGGAGATCGGATCGCTGCGCTCGAATCGGTAGCGTCGGCGAATTGGGGCGTACAGTTCTTTGCCGAAGCGGAGAAAAAATACCGAATTAGGATTAGTTATCCGTCAACGGCGGCACCTCTGTCATTGAATTGGTCGTCGGGTGCGCAGCCGGTAAACGGTGATTTCGATGCTGCGGCTGTGATTGCAACCGAGGAAGAAATAGTTGAGGGTACCAATGCAGGTGCGACATTAGAACCCGGTGAGTTCTTCGGTGATCTAGCGTCCACTGTTTGGTATAGGTGGACGGCACCGAGGGACGGAACGTGGAAGTTCATGACGAGGAACGGTGCGCTCCGGATACTGGCATTTGAAGGCGAGAGAATGGGGGACCTTCGACTAGTGTCGGGATTTGCGCAGCATCATGCGACGTTTGCGGCACTCAGTGCAAGGGTCTATCACCTCGCTGTTGCGACGCAACATGCGAACGCGTCGGGTCAGCCATTCGAGCTATCATGGAGCGCCGTCGATCGAGAAATGACCAATGACGACTTCGAATTCGCGGAAGAGATTCCTGGCGAAGAATCTTCATCACAGAGTGTGGGCATAGACGCTGACGCGACCGTAGAGCCAAACGAACCGGTCGAGAGTGGTATCCGGACTAAGTGGTGGAGTTGGACTGCACCGACTGATGGCCGCTACACCTGGCTATTAGAAGAATTGGCGAGTACTAGCGCTTCCCCCGGCGATCGTATGATGGTATCGGTATTCAGTGGAGACACACTGGAAAATCTGCGGCTCGTAGCGACCAACGGCATCAACATGTCTGCCGAATTCGCGTTCACCGCCGAAGCCGACACGAAATACCATATTTCAGTTGGTGTACCTCCGAGTGATCAATGGGCATATACAGGTTTGTTTTGGCTGGTACCCGGTGTGACGCTAGCTTGGGGAATGTCGCCGGACAACGACGCGCGAAGCCACGCTGGTGTGTTGTCAGGTGGTATTGGATCGGTTGACGGATCCAGCAGGTTTGCCACTAGTGCGATTGGCGAGCAGCACGGATTCCAAGGTCGGTCTACGCTTTGGTGGACGTACGAAGCACCAGAATCAGGTTGGATTCGATTCACTGTGGAAGGCGACGGCGGACCATGGGCGTTAACTATCTATCAAGAATCTGCCGAAGGAAATGGCACTTTAAGTGTGCTCGCATCCGATCTATGGCAACAGCGCGAAAACGAAGTGTTCTTTGATGCTCGTGCTGGTACGAGCTACACCATCACACTCGGTGTTCGCGGCGGAAACGGTGGTGAGTTCACTTTACGTTGGGAAGAAGCGGAAGACCCAGGGTGGCTTCACAATGTCGGTCGTGTGGTGAACGGTGACCTCGACTCGAAGGGCAATTCGATTGAGCTCCGTCGACCAGGGGACATAGAGATTGATGACAGCGGTCGTACACTCTATTTAGCGTCCGAGATTGGTCTGCAAACGTTTGCGAGGAACGAATTCACAGGTGTCATTGAACATATTGATCATGTTGAGATTGACTCTGACCTTGCCTCTGCCGCTTTGGTATGGGATTCACTTCGAAATCGACTGATAGCGACAGCGTGCGGTACGTGGTGGTCATTCACTCGAAATGGGGACGATTCGACGTTTTCCGACGTCATCAGCTTTCAAGCGGTGGAAGATCCTGGCACGTGTGCATATCATCGGGAGCAGCTTCTGATTGATGCTGATGGGTCGAACTTATACCGCGTACGTCGTACGCGAATCGACCATTTCAACATAGAAGACAACACTACATTTCGATTCGTAGAGAGTGTGTTCCCTGGTGGCGTTCTGCGAGCCGTTCTCTCGAACGATGACAGCAACCTTTACGTAATGAACTCGAACACGTTACGAGTGTACGAACGAAACCTCGATTCAGGAGAACTTACTGAAACTGAGTTTGAAGCATCAATTGACGCACCATATACGCCACCATCGCCATTGGCGATCGCGGATGACGACGCATTCCTGTATGTATTCGACAACAAAGGCGAACGAGCGAACCTATATTCACTAGCAGACGCACCAAATCCAATCCTTCGGACGAGTTATTCGAATTACATTGAGCCGTTCCAACTCAATCGTTGTCGATTCGCTGCTATCCGGAGTGACAGTCATACTGTTGATGTATTCTGTCCGGGCAGGGCGTTCGTAGTGCGGTGGCGTGCTGACGAAGAACGATTGGATCGCTCGTACTCGCTGATCGAAGGTAGAGCTGACCCATTCAATGTCTTGACGTTGAACTTTGGTGCGCCTAGCTATGAAGCCCCGACCGGAATCGCCGAAAGCCCTGATAGACGGCACATTTATTTAAGCACGCCGGACTACGGTATCGTGATTTTTGGAAGAGGTTCGTCTTCGGGTAGAGAACCTGAATCGGATTAAGTACAGATACGGATTTGCTCCAACGCTGGTTCACTTTAATGCGAACTGGAACTCTCGCTAGATTCGCAGTCATGTAAAGCGTAACGTTCAATCGTTACTTGCTAGTGGCAAACCATACACTGTTGTGGGAACATGAGGTCTCGTGAGATACGACCTCATATCTTGAACACGCTTATTTGCTGTTTCTAACGATGATGCTTGAGATACTGACGTAGATCGAATTTTGTGCGCAAGTAGCAAGGACTTTTCTGGCTGTGCAATCCCCATCTCACTTTCGAAGCTAGAGTCCTCGCAATCCCAAACGCATGCTTGCATCGTCTTACTCCCTTTTAGCACGCAGTCACGTTGGCAACTTTGCACAGGTCCCGTCACGATTCTCGGGCGGGAGAAGAATCTCGATCCTCGCACGGGAATATTGTTGTCTTGCTGCATGCAAATCACGGCGAGTCGAATAAACTCTGGTTCCACGTTTGAATGTGACGTAAACGGGAGTGAAAATGATGTTGCTTGTCCGACGCTAGCGACCGAAGCGGTCCCATGGTCCGTACCGGCGATCATCATTCGCTGATTGCTGCCGTCCTTCGGTTCCAACCAGTCGCCGGATCGGTAATTCACAGGAAGAACTCCGGAGTCACGTACAAGTACGGATTGCTGCGTGTCTCCCGCAATCGTCGGCGTCGTAACGGGAGTTGCTATAGCTACGCCGGAGTGGTCTGAACCACGTTCTTGCGGAGGCGATTGCGGGGGGATCAGCTCGTGCGGTAAATGGTCTTCGTTGCTCCCATCCTCGAAATCCAAAGTGCCGTAATCGACCTGACATGCCTGTCCAGTGATGCATATCGTAGCGGTGAAAGTCGCTACAGTTGACGTCTCGAACTTAAGCTCAAAAGTAACTCGTGTTCTGTCGCTTTCTAGGTCTTCACAGGAACCGACTTCCCAGTTGATGCAGTCTGATTCCTCCGAGATTTCGATGTCTAATTGCGCAGTCGAGGTGCCTGTCACCTCGTACTTGTATCTACCAATGTAGCTAGAGCCGGGAATCGCCACGACGCCAGAGTGCGCCGGTTCGCAGGGCGGGTTACCGTTGATCGACTTGATTGGTCCATCACAGAGTTTATTTCCCGTCGGAAAATACTGGCCGAATTCAAAACCAGGTAATACACTTCTGTTACCGAAGACTAGCTTGTTAAACTGTTCTACGTTTTGAGGAGCGAGTGGCATTTCCGGCTCAAGTGGCGCAATCTCAAACGGCACTCTGACACCAGCATCACCGCATTCGTCGATATAAGACCCGGCTGTGATTGAGGAGAAAAGAAGAGACAAGGTACAACTTGGTCGACCGTCGTCGTATTCAAGGGTGATCGTAGCCCGATCGGGACTCGTCTTTTCGTATTTATAGGAACAGTCGAGCTGCTCGCCGTGATGTTCGGCGCAACGGCCTGGCACAGGAAACGTCCAAGGTCCAAGGCGATCGCTTCTTTCAAAACGATCGCTAAAGTCGAGTGAGTCCTTTGGTGCGATATCTGTCGTCGGCGTCCCGATGATTGGGGGTGACCATTCACACTCCGATTCGCTTCCGCTAGTGCGCACTCTTACACTGTATCGGAGGTCGTTGATAAGACCAGGGATTTCGATAAATTGCAAATTTCGCGCTCCGACATCTAGTCGAGACCAATTAGTCGCCGATTCCGCTCGATACTCGATTTGATAACCTAAGACCGCCGCGAAGTCAGAATCCTGCGCAACGGGTGTCCAACGCGCCCATAGACGTCCGTCGCCGGCGTTGAGTCGAACGTTTTCAGGCACCGCGCAATTAGCATCGAGATCGTCAATCGCGATCGTGACCATCGCCGAATCCTTCTTCCCGTATACGTCGATAGCTTCGACTTCGACTTGGTATTTCGGCTTCGTTTCGTAGTCATAGATTACTTCCTGACGGGTGCGTATCTGCCCGGTACTCGGATTGATGACGAAACTGTCTAAGTCTGGACCACCAAGGCTGTACACGAGTTCGTCACGTATTCCATCGGGGTCGTATGCGACGACGGGTGCACCAGTGTTCAGTCCGCCAGGTGCATTCTCGGTGATACTTCGTTCGATGGGTTCGGCATCGTCGAATGCGGGTGGTTCATTGATCGGACTTCCCGCAACGATCCCCGATCCGAGTGCGGACCATGGATCCGTATTACGTGAGTCACAGGACTCGGAGTTTCGTGATCGGTAGCGCGCATCTACCGATACTCCGAGGCGGAGCCCATTGACGACAAACCGAAGATCCTCAGATACGCGATTGGAAGCAGGGTTCTCGAACTTTACGCAACCGATGTTTTGCCATGGTAGTTGAGGTTTCTTGCTACGGAGCTCAAGATCGTACGCGCGGATCTCGTTGGCGTTTAGCGTTGTCTGGAAATTAACGATCAGTTGTCCATCGATCTCGCCGGTGTTGACTTTCGGAGCAGCTGAAGTGGAAGAATGTACAGCGACTTCAAAGAAAGTCAGACCGACCTGACCACGCCGGTCGGTTGCCGAAACGTGAATAGTCCCGCTACCTGCCGCGACCGGGATTAACTCGATCCGCCATACTTCCGACTGTTGATGTATGAGTGCGTTGATAGATTCAGGATTCTCCGAAAATACCGTCAAATATTGAAGATCGTCGTCTGCGTCAACGACTGGTACAAAGACGGTTGCACTATCGCCAACAATGAGTTCCTGATTCTGAATGTGTTCGAAGTTAGGTTTATGACTTACCTCATCGTCAAGAGCGAATTCGAGGCTGTAGTCACCAACTCTCGAATTCCACTCGAAGACTACGACGAAGTAGGTTCCCGCGTCGAGATCGGCGCTCAATAGAAAGTTCGAGTCGCTTGTGGTCACATCTGGAAGCGAACTAACGTCGCTTGTGATGAAGCCGAATTCCGTACATGCGTTCGTTACGGCAACAGCTTCCGTATCGAGGTCGCCCATCGCACGTACACGGAGGCGGCTTCTCTCTTCTAGCGTAACTGTGTAGATGTCGTGGTCGAGTTTGGAGTCTAATCCAGCGGATACTATGAAAGGCGATTTGACTGTACTTACTTCCACACTCGTTGCGTCCGCAGAGGTGAACGTAATACGCTCTATTCCGTGAGCCGAAGTACTCCGCTCAAGATTGACACTACATGCATCCGCCCGCATGGGCTCTGAGATAACGACGTGGATACCGATCGAGCAGTTGTTGGAGGTATCCGACTCACCGGTTACCGTGTCAACACACGCACCGTAGTAGTATGTTCCTGCACTCGATGGGGCGGTTAGCAAGCTCGACGAATCGCTTGACGTAGCGTACTCAAGATCGCCAATCGAATCCGTACCGATCTCAGTATCGACCGATGAAATTCTAGAGTTCGTTGACCGGTAGTAGCGTAGGGTCGTGGATCGTGAACGACCATCACCTTGGTTACGGATAGTGGCTTTCAGGGTGAACATCTCGCCCGTGACAAGCGTACGGTCGACGATGGAAACAGACTCCACGATTAAATCTGGTGCTCCGGCGTTAGAACTATCGACGACTGTCACTCTCACGCCTATTGAACAGTTATTGGTTGTATCGGATTCGCCTGAAACTGAGTCCACGCAGGCTCCGTAGAAGTACGTACCAGAACTCGATGGAGTAGCAATCGAGATTGACTTGCGGATCGTCGCATCGGCTGCAAGAGCATCGACAGTGTCCGTTCCTTCTTCTGTGTCGGCATTTGTGATCAAGGAATTCGATGACCTGTAGTAACGCAGTGTTGTAGCGGTCGACTGACCGTCACCACGGTTGTGAACTGCAACGTTGAACGTGAACGTCTCATTGACATCAAGTGAATCGTCGAGGATAGACGTACTCTCGACAACGAGATCGGGAAGCTGTGTCTCGCCGCCACCCGCGACGGTGGCGCTACCAATGTGGGACCAGCTGCCGGGTGAACCGCTTTCGCAGGACGAACTGTTGCGGTAGCGGTAGCGCGCCTCGATGACGGTCCCTGCCACAAGATCCTGTGTAGTCGTGTACGTCACTCGAATTGTGTCTTCCAACGTCTCGCTGTAACTTACCGCAGCACATTCTTCGACCCATTCGCCGCCATTAAAGCGGGGACCGTAATCGAATGCGTAAGTCTCCCCCGCTTGTGCGGACCACGTCCAGCTGAACGCGAACTCCCGCGTGCCGGTCACCTCGATCACGGGCGCGGGTAGGCGCTCAACAGACGCTGGTTCTCCGCCTAAACCAGGATCCGTTGACAGGTTCGTCAGGTGTCCTGTGGGTGTAGATAACATGCTGATCGCCATGATCGTGCGGTCAGCCGCCAATGCGAATCGCCACTTGCCAGCGCCGTCACCCAGAGATCCCTCCAGATCTGCTGCACCGACCTCAAGGTCCATGGCGGTAACCGTCCGGGAAGCACGTGACGGCAGCGTGAGTGATACCGCGCCACCGGGTGCTTCATCGCCTTGGTCGTCGATCCCGCGGATCGTCACTGACACGTCGTCGTCGCCGGGATTCACCAGACGGAGCAGGCTCTCCTGAGCCGTGTTGCTGCCAGGATTGAAGAATGCTACGTGGTACGTGTTGGTATCTCTCGGTACCACATCGTGCATCGATGTCACGAAGCCGCCCGGGGTGCGGATGTACGACAGCACGTTGATGTCCAGCTCGCTGCTCAGTTCCAGCCACCAGTCGCCCCGCGACGGCGCACCCGTACCCTCAGGAAGCCCCTTGGACGCTTCGCCGTCTTCTAACTCGACTGAATTGAAATGCACTGTTTGCAACGCGTCAAGGCTAAGCGTAACGGGTCCGAAGCTGTTGCCACCGTCGTCGTATGCAGCGATCGAGACCGTTCCTGCACGGTCGGACCGATTCACGATTCGTGCGAAACCTTGGCGCCCGAGCCGGTCTGAAGCACTTGGAAAGTAAGGTATCGTGTGCGTAACGTGCGTGGTCGCGCTAGCCGCCGACGCCTGACTGATCGCCGTCGGGTTGTGCGAGACCAGTTGACCGGGAGATACCAATAGGTTCACTTCTACAGCGTGCAATAGCGTCGCCGAGAGAGTACCTACGAATAAACAAATGCTGCGAATCAAGAGGCGTTGTGTGAGTCGTCCGATTGTTTATGTTTCTCAATGCAACGCTCTACGCTTTAAACACTGAGCGCGAGCATTAATCTGACGGTTCGGGTTCTACGTCTACGATCGTCCAACTGTTGTCATCATTGCGACTTGCATCGATAGATGCGCCTCCACTGCTAATAACTAATCGATTACCCGCGCAAATTCCGGCACCGAGACACCCTCTACCGGCAGATGTCACCTGAAAATACGTGCTAGTATTGAAAATATCGCACCTATTGCCCGGCTGGATCGTGTCGCCGTCGCGGCAGTATGAGTCCTCACCACCGCCACCGCCGTTTACCTCCAAACTCGCGTGCACGCTGTAATCCCCTACGCCAGATCGCCAGCTCTCGACCTTAACGTAATAGACGCCAGCACTGACGGAATGTTCAATTCTGAAGTTCAACCGGTCTCCGCTGTCGCTATTACTATCTAGAACCGAACCCGAGCTGTCCTGGAGTTCACCTTCCGCGTCTATGGTCCCAGTAGAGTAGACTGTTAGCGTCCCTGGTTCATTGACCTGCACTTCAAAGTAGTCTACGTCGGTACCTGGGTCTATACGTCCAGATTGCGACCCTCCCAACGAGAGTGATGTCGCACCGGATCTCGTGTCGCTATGATCGTCGCTCTCGATGTCGTCGGCGACGGTGGTGCTACCAATGTGGGACCAGCTGCCTGGCGAACCGCTTTCGCAGGACGAACTGTTGCGGTAGCGGTAGCGCGCCTCGATGACGGTCCCTGCCACAAGATCCTGTGTAGTCGTGTACGTCACTCGAATTGTGTCTTCCAACGTCTCGCTGTAACTTACCGCAGCACATTCTTCGACCCATTCGCCGCCATTAAAGCGGGGACCGTAATCGAATGCGTAAGTCTCCCCCGCTTGTGCGGACCACGTCCAGCTGAACGCGAACTCCCGCGTGCCGGTCACCTCGATCACGGGCGCGGGTAGGCGCTCAACAGACGCTGGTTCTCCGCCTAAACCAGGATCCGTTGACAGGTTCGTCAGGTGTCCTGTGGGTGTAGATAACATGCTGATCGCCATGATCGTGCGGTCAGCCGCCAATGCGAATCGCCACTTGCCAGCGCCGTCACCCAGAGATCCCTCCAGATCTGCTGCACCGACCTCAAGGTCCATGGCGGTAACCGTCCGGGAAGCACGTGACGGCAGCGTGAGTGATACCGCGCCACCGGGTGCTTCATCGCCTTGGTCGTCGATCCCGCGGATCGTCACTGACACGTCGTCGTCGCCGGGATTCACCAGACGGAGCAGGCTCTCCTGAGCCGTGTTGCTGCCAGGATTGAAGAATGCTACGTGGTACGTGTTGGTATCTCTCGGTACCACATCGTGCATCGATGTCACGAAGCCGCCCGGGGTGCGGATGTACGACAGCACGTTGATGTCCAGCTCGCTGCTCAGTTCCAGCCACCAGTCGCCCCGCGACGGCGCACCCGTACCCTCAGGAAGCCCCTTGGACGCTTCGCCGTCTTCTAACTCGACTGAATTGAAATGCACTGTTTGCAACGCGTCAAGGCTAAGCGTAACGGGTCCGAAGCTGTTGCCACCGTCGTCGTATGCAGCGATCGAGACCGTTCCTGCACGGTCGGACCGATTCACGATTCGTGCGAAACCTTGGCGCCCGAGCCGGTCTGAAGCACTTGGAAAGTAAGGTATCGTGTGCGTAACGTGCGTGGTCGCGCTAGCCGCCGACGCCTGACTGATCGCCGTCGGGTTGTGCGAGACCAGTTGACCGGGAGATAGCGATAAGTTCCAATCCGTAGCATACACTGATTGTGAGATTAGGCTAAACGACAACAACCATAAGAATTCGTATGTAGCTCGAGAATTGACGATGGTGAACTTCAAACTTATCTCCTAACGCTTTAAACCGTTTCTGCTTGATGTCGCGGTTAAAAGAATTATGCTGCATTTGTGACCTTGTAGTAATTAAGAAAAGGTGTAGTTCACCTCGTGTTTGAACGCCAGTCTGCTAGTTGTGTCAAGGATTTTCTGCAAATTCATATTAGCGGGACGGAGACGACCTACC
>JAPOVY010000047.1:0-7308 GCA_026707905.1 Gammaproteobacteria bacterium
CCTGAAGACCACGCTAAACCGCACCCGCATTTCAACTGCATCGTCGGAAGGTACGCGAATCGCATCACGAACGCGCAATTCGAGCTAGACGGAATCCTTTACCAGCTCGATGCCAACATACCTCCGCATCAATTACACGGTGGACGACTGGGATTCGCTAATCGAATTTGGTCAGGTGTCAAAGACGGCAATGCCGTGAAGTTTGAATTGACCAGCATGGACGGTGACGCTGGATATCCGGGTGAGGTGGACGTTTCAGCAACATACACTCTCGACGGACCAGTGTTACGGCTAGAGCTATCGGCAACCACGTCGAAACCGACACCGATCAGTTTAACTGCGCACCACTATCTCAATTTAAGCGCTCAACAAGCCACATACATCGGTGATCATCAGATCTCGATCAATGCGGACCACTATTTACCGGTATCCGATGGATTGACGCAGCTCGGTCGGATCGACGACGTTGCGAACACGCCATTCGATCTACGCAGTCGAATCCAGCTCAAAGAACGACTACAAGACAGTCATCCACAAATCCGACTTGCAGATGGGTTTGACCACACGTTCGCTCTCAACGGGACCGGGTTACGTGACGCAGCATACGTATACGATCCTAGCTCCGGACGTTGTTGTACCGTCCGCACCGACCAACCAGGCGTGCAGCTATACACGTGCAATACCCTCGATGCACGAGGTAAAAGCGGCGTACGTTACGGGAAGCACCAAGGTCTTTGTCTAGAGACGCAGCAATTTCCGGACGCGCCTAACCATCCCAACTATCCTGACGCAATATTGCGTCCACAGCAAGTTTGGCGAGCGGTAACGGAATACGAATTCGGCGCTAAGTGATCACTCGTTAGATTGCTTCAAACGATGCGTCGTGAGCATTCTGTACCAGTTCGCGAACGTCACCTGTTGACAGATTCAACGCCTTGATGATCTCTTCGAAATTCGTATTTAGGTATCCACCGAAGTATGCAGGATCATCCGAATTGACAGTTGCTTTGATCCCCGCATCGAGGAACTTCTTTAGCGGATGATTTCGAAGGTCATCCACGACGCACAACCTCAAATTCGACAGTGGGCACATCGTTAACGGAATCTGATCGCGTGCGAGCCGCGACACGAGCACAGGATCCTCGATCGCTCGGTTCCCGTGATCAATACGTTCAACGCCAAGATCATCCAGTGCACCCCACACATATTCGGGCGGACCTTCTTCACCCGCATGTGCTACGGTATGGAGACCTAATTCGCGAGCAAGGTCAAACAAACGGCGGAAGTTCTCTGGGGGAAACCCGACCTCGGCCGATGCCAATCCGATCCCGACGATGTTGTCGTAATAGGGTTCAAGCTCATCAAGACTTTTTAGTGCTTCGTTTTCTGATAAATGCCGCAAGAATGTCGGTATCAGTAACAACTCAACACCACGTTTTTTCCATTCTTCGGCTGCACGGATACAACCGCCGAGGATAGCTTCCAGTGGTGTGCCAGTCATCGAACTTCCGGCTTGTGCCTCGATAAAGACTTCGGCATGCGTGATGTTCTCAGCTTGTGCGTGTTCGCAGTAATCGTTTGCTAAGTCTTCGTAGTCCTCCGCACTTGCGAGACTGTTGAAACCTACTAGATAGACATTAATAAAGTCTTGAAGATTGGTGAATTCGTACTTTGCGCGTAGTTCCTCAATCGACCGATAGGGTAAGTCACGTCCGTTTCGCCCCACAAACTTGAAGATCAGTTCTGGCTGCAGAGCGCCTTCAAGGTGCATGTGTAGTTCTGCTTTGGGGAGAGACTTGGCGAGCTCAATGGCGTCTTCGTGCATTTTCGATTCCGCTACGTTGTAGGAACCTTGCGTTGCGCGAGAGCGATTAGGTTACCGCTCGGGTCGGTTAGAAACGCCATGAATTCCGATTCCCCTGCTGCACCGAATGTACCGTCTGCGTCGTGATGGATCGCATGTGGTTCGCCTACGACTTCGACTCCTTTTCCCTTGGCTTCAACTACAGCAGCATCGATGTCGTCAACGTATAGATAGATGACGCTACCGCTTACGGTGCCTTCGCCTTCCTCAAGCATAAGACGCGTTCCGTCGATGTCAATGAAGGCGAGTTTAGGTCCTTGATCGAAGCGTGCGATTAACGGTAATCCCAGTGTGTCGCGGTAAAACGCAATTGACGTATCAAGATCATGTGCAATCAAGCTAACTTGATGGAGCGATTTGACATTCACACCAATTGATTCCGCTGGTTCAGGTCCACTAACTAGCTCGTGAGAGCACTGAAGAATTCATCACGATGCGCTTGTGGAATCGTGTCGTACGCGACGGACGTTCGATCAATCAGGTCACCATAGCGGCGCTTCAGTTCTCCGGCGAGATTTTGCGGTTCGTCAACGACAGCAAACGCGTTCAAGATGTCTTCCGTTATGAGGTTTCCCATCTCTTGCCATCTGCCTTGCTTCGACATGCTGTTGAGCTCACCTTGGAGTTCACCCGCACCAATGCTGTCTAGTACACCCTTGTATGCTGGCGTAGAACCATAGAAAGCGATCTGTTGACGTGTCGCGCCTTTGGCGCGTTCCAATCCTTTTTCGTCATCCGCGGTAACGACAAAGCATGGGTAGCTGATTTCGAAGTCCTCTCTACGCTTTCCGGCTTTCGCCCAGCCTTTCTCGAGCGCTGGAATTGTCGTTTCACGTAGGTACTTCTCTGTCGTGAATGGATGGACGATCATGCCGTCCGCTACTTCTGCAGCGACTTCTGTCATCAAAGGTCCAACTGCGGCTAGGAAAACGCGAGGCGCACCGAATTCGGTGTTATTCGGGGTGAAAAACGGCGTCATCAACGTGTGGGTGTAAAACTTCCCGACGAAACTCAGCGGCTCGTTGTCGTACCAGTTCGCCCAAATTGCGCGTAGTGCAAGTATGAACTCTCTCATGCGTGGTGCGGGGTGTGACCAAGGCATACTGAAGCGCTTCGTGATATGGGCGCGGATTTGTGATCCAAGTCCGAGGACAAACCGTCCTTTGGAAACTGCGTTCAAGTCATGCGCGATCGGCGCAAGCACCATAGGTGTACGCGCAAACGCAACGACGATGCTCGTGATCAGGTCTACATTCGATGTATGCAACGCAGCTTGAGCGAGCGGTAAGAACGGATCGTGTCCAGTTTCAGCCGATTGAAGCCCGGTGTAGCCAACTTCCTCCATTCGAGCGGCATGTTCGCCCACGTTTCGTAGATCGAAGCCGATGCTGGCGTCTACTTTCATAGTTATGTTCCTCGGTAAGGGTCAGATTTAGTCGCGAGACGTACAAATACCTTCAATGCTCTCACTGCCGTCGCGAAAGTGATAGACATGGGTCGAGTTTTCCTGCTTCTCGACCATGTGAACGACACCATTGGGTACTCGTAATTGTTGCTTCTGTTGTTCAGTGAATCCGATCAAAAGATCCAAGAGTACTCGCGTCGTGATGCCGTGAGTGACGAACGCAACGCGAGACTCTGTGTCGCTCTTTAGCGCTCCTAGCACTTTCGCCACACGCGATTTCATATCGTTAACGGATTCGCCGTCAGGCGGCGAAAATCGCTCACTGTCCTGACGCCATTGTCCATATTCCACTTGCCATTCCTGCCGTATGTCTTCGACTCGCTGACCTTCCCACTGTCCCATATTGCATTCGCGTAAGTTAGCGTCGAATCGCAAGTCCGCCTCGCAGTGCTCCTTTACGAGTGCTAAGGTCTGACGCACGCGCCCTAAATCCGAGGCGAATATTCTTGAGACCTGTTCGCGATTAAGTAACTTGCCATGTGTCAGTGCTTGGCTCTGCCCTAAGTCCGTTAATGCAGAATCGCCCCAGCCTTGCATCCGTCGTTCAACGTTCCATTGGGTTTCACCGTGGCGCGCTAGATAAATACGCACAACCGTTAGTCGAAGCTGAAACTGTCTTGAGTAAAAGCACCCAGCGTTATGAGCGCTTCGTCGAGAGGCATTTGCCCAACGGGTGAGATGATGCTTGTCGTTATGCCTTCATTCGCATGCTGTTTGATCCGGGCACGGACCTCTTCCGGTGTACCCACGACCCCTATCGCTTCTACCAATCCGTCGTGAAATGCCGCAGCGGTGCGCTCTCGATCGCGTGTAGCCCATCCTTCAAGTAACTCTTTCGCTTCGTCCGGATAACCACACCATGCGAGGAATTTGTTGTAAACAGGATTACTGAAATAGGGGATGAACCAGCGACGGAACTGATTTAGTGCGGCTTCTTGGTCATGCGAAACGATCGTCGCAAAGCGATTAACGATTTCGACGTCTTCTAGTTTCTTACCAGCCCGTTTTGCGCCTATTTCAACGTGCTCAAGCATCTTTGGCAATGCAGTACGCGGCCACAGATTGAAAATCACACCGTCACCGAATTCTGCTGCCATTTCAATCATTTTTGGACGTAACGCAGCGAGGTAAATTGGGACTGTCGGTTCCGAAGGTTCTTGCGAGTAACCTCGGCTATAGACAGTATCCATATCCGTGAAGTCCGATTTCTCGCCGCGCATCATGCTGCGCACAAGAATTGCGGTCTCTTTGACACGCGTCAACGGTTTCTCAAGTTTGATACCGTTGAATGCCTGCATTATGGCCTCGCTCGAGGAGCCTAATCCCAAGACAAACCGACCGGGCAGCGCTTGACCGAGAATGTCCGCTGACGCTGCTAATACCGTCGGCGAACGCGTGTAAACCGGGACGATCGCCATGCCGATTCGAAGTGTCTTTGTATACGGTGCTATCGCTGCTGCGGTCGTCAATCCATCTGGTGCGCCAGGATCCGCAAACCAACCGTCGTCGAAACCGTTCTTCTCTGCCCATTGCACTGCTGTAATGGTGTCCTGAAGCGATTGGTTGAGCGGAAGGGTTACTGCAATGCGTTTTCGAAGTGCCAAACTTAGCCTGTTGTGCTGACTTAACCCGTTCGTTTACCAATCTGACGTTCGACCGTCGTACAGAAGCGAATAGGTCTAAAGCGGCAGAATTTTAGAAGGCGTGCAACCGTCGAACTCATTCAATGGGTTCTTCACAAAGTACGAATCTGAGTTCTACATCACGCTTCTATCGATAGAGTTTATGATGAAGCTACCGGACTCAAAGATGGGGCTTCCGAAGATGAAGAGAGTAGCGTACTTTTTAACGTCGATTTGCGCGATCGGATTACTCGACGCGGCAGAAATCGAGCCTCCGGATGTATATCAAGCCGTTCGTCAAGTTTCCCAGGACATCGAACTCGTCCGCGAAGTCATGGGGCGACCGAAACTCGACGCGGACGCTTGGGTAGTTGAACACGCTGAACCGCGTCACGTTTATTACCAAGCGCAAACGCTCTTCCGCAAGGTCGATCGTCTGAAGCGTCAGCTGACGTTAGAAGCAAGTGCCATGCCACCCGCGCCACTTGGCGAAATCGAGCCGCAGCATGTTCTTCAGGTTGTCCGCGCCTCACAGGAAGGCATCGAAGCCATACGTGCTGAACTAAGTATTAATTACCGCTCGGAATTACCCGAGAGGGAAGCAGATCGTCAACCAAGGGACGTGTTCCGAGAAATCGTGCAGGTCGACCGCCAGTTGAATCTTATGCTCGACCGACCTATTCAGCCACAGGATGTATATGGACAGATCGAACTAGCAGCAACCTACGTCGCGGGTGCATTGACCACCGACGAATCGGCGCCGTCATATGGTGAATTACCTCCGTTTGAACCCAACAAAGAACCTGCCGATGTTTATCGACGCGTTCTGGAGTGCCTTGGCATCGCACAGGCAATCGGTGAACAGCACGGAATCAACGTTTTACAGCTCAATTTAAGGCGAGAATTGCGACGCCGAGACATTACGCCTTCTGACGTCTATGACTTGGCGACAACTGTACTCGCCGAAGTCGCGTACTTGACCTTGACGCTCGACGCACTCGATGTCGATGTGCCGCCTATCGAAAGGCCGAAACACGTTTTCCCGTCACATGTATATCAACTGACGAGTATGCTCCAGGAAGAACTCGCTCGACTGCAGATTCACTTGTCGCAATAGCGTGATGCGCTGAAGTCGCCGGATCGATTTCGATTTCAGACGATAGATTCGATATCCGTGCCGATTCTCGACTAAAACAATCCGCCGATCTCACCTTGTTCGTCGAGGGTGAAATCGGCTGCAGCCGGTCGTCGTGGTAAGCCAGGCATCGTCATGATGTTCCCGCAAATGGCAACGACGAATCCTGCACCTGATTTCAATAGGACTTCCCGTACCGACAAACGGTGCCCAGTAGGTGCACCAAGCAGCTTTGGATCGCCTGAAAAACTATATTGAGTTTTGGCGATACAAATTGGTAGAGAACCAAACCCAAGTGCCTCGAATCGCTTGAGCTCATCTGCGGTGTCGTTCAGATAGTCGACGCCGTCCGCTCGATATACCTCGCGTGCAATGGATTCGATTTTTGAGGATAGCGGATCCTCATTCTGGTATAGCCAAGTCGGCGCTGGTGGTGCTGACTTTGCGCTCTCGACAACAGCTTTGGCTAAATCGATACCGCCTTCTCCACCATCACGCCATTGCGATCCAACAACGCCGACGCACCCGTGTTCGTCGATGACGTTAAGCGCAGCTTCGAGCTCTTTTTCACTATCAGCGTCGAATTGGTTGACCACAACCACCGGTTCATATCCAATCTTGCGAATGTTCTCGATGTGACGAACAAGGTTTGGCGCGCCGTTTCGAACTGCTTCGACATCTTCGTTAGCCAACGCGTCCACTTCGACGCCACCATGCATCTTGAGTGAGCGCACGGTTGACACAATGACTATCGCGTCCGGTTTTAGACCAGACTGACGGCATTTGATGTTCAGGAACTTTTCAGCGCCTAAGTCCGCGCCAAAACCAGCCTCAGTCACAACGAATTCGCTATGGGCAAGCGCGAGGCGTGTAGCAATGACTGAGTTACATCCATGAGCGATATTCGCGAATGGGCCACCGTGAACAAACACGGGATTGTGTTCTAGTGTCTGGACTAGATTAGGAGCCATTGCGTCTTTCAACAGTGCGCCAAGCGCACTGGTTGCCTCAAGATCTTCAGCTTTGATCGGTTCACCGCTCGTAGAAGGACCAACCACGATCGAGCCAAGTCTCCGCTTGAGATCGCGCAGGTCTTCGGCAAGACAAAGTACCGCCATGATTTCAGATGCTGCGGTGATATCGAAGCCGGAATTCCTCGTCAATCTTCGACGCACGCGTAGATTGATCTCGCGTAAGGCGCGATCATTGAGGTCAACGACCC
>JAPOVY010000047.1:7318-13397 GCA_026707905.1 Gammaproteobacteria bacterium
CACGCGTAGACGGGTCTCGCGTGAGGGGCGATGATTGGGGTCAACGACCCTTCGCCAACTTACCCTCTCCGGATCAAGATTGCGCTGATTACCCCAGTAGAGATGGTTGTCAACTAGCGATGCGAGTAAGTTGTGCGCCGATGTCACCGCATGCAGGTCACCCGTGAAGTGAAGATTAATGTCTTCCATCGGTGCAACTTGAGCACGACCGCCGCCATGTGCACCGCCTTTCATACCAAAACTTGGTCCTAGTGATGGCTCGCGCAAACATGCGCTAGCTTGCACGCCGATTCGGTTTAGCGCGTCTGTTAGACCAATGGTCGTTGTGGTTTTGCCTTCACCGGCTGGCGTAGGCGACATCGCCGTGACCAATACCAATTTCCCACGACTCGGTTCGCGATGTGACATGACGTAGTCGAACGCGACCTTCGCCTTCGTTCGACCAAATGCGTGGATAGCATCGTCGGGAATATCGAGCTTGCCCGTCGCAATATCGCCAATTGGTTGAAGCTCGACCTGACGAGCGATTTCTTGGTCTTTCAACAGTACACAAGCCGTGTCGATTCGGCTAGGTAGATTTAGAACGCGTTTTTTACCAGAAAATAAGGTCGTTTCGAGATAGTGCTAGCTAGATCGTCAGAAGTCCGACCTAGCCAACAAGAGCTGAACTAACGGCTGTGTTGCGAAGTTAACTGCAATTTAGACGTAACGAGACGCCTGCGCGTTAAACATTTTTGCGTACATGCCACCCCTCACTACAAGATCTTCGTGAGTGCCTTGTTCCAGAATTTGTCCTTCATCGACCACTGCGATATAGTCAGCCATCCGAACGGTACTAAATCGATGCGAGATGAAGATTACGGTCTTGTCGCTGGCATGGCGAGCAATTTCGTCGTAGAGATCATGCTCTTTCAGTGCGTCGAGCGCTGCTGACGGTTCATCGAGAATAAGAATCGGCGCGTCGCTCATGAAGGCGCGCGCGATTGCCATCTGCTGCCACTCTCCACCGGACAGATCCACACCTTCGTCAAACGTCTTGCCTAGTACCGTGTCGTAGCCTTTCTTCAATCGCTCAATAAACGTGGCAGCGCCCGCTGCTTGAGCGGTCTTCTGAACCATGTCACGGTTCTCGATGTCTTCGATGCGACCGATACCGATGTTCTCCTGAACCGTCAAGTCATATCGCGCATAATCCTGGAAGACAATTGAAACGGACTTCCGCAATTGCTGTAGGTCGTAATCAGGAAGAGGTACACCATCAAGCTCGATCCGGCCCTCAGTAGGATCGTAGAACCGTGCAAGCAATTTGATGAGCGTCGTTTTACCTGCACCGTTTACGCCGACAATTGCAACTTTCTTGCCCGTCGGCACCGTCAACGTGAGGTTCTTCAGCACAGGTTCTGTATTGAACGGATAAGTGAACGACACATTCGTCAAAGTGAGTCCCGTTTTTAGTGAACTCGGTACCGCAATACCGGTTTCGCCCGCTGAAAGCGCTTGTAACGCACCGTCGACGGAGAGTGGATCCATATCCACCAGCTCGAAGTAACGTCGCATGAACAATGATTGCTGATACAGACTACCAAGCTGCCTGATCACGCCAATCAATCCCGTACTACATTGTTGAGCGGCTTGTGCAACCATCGTCAATTCGCCGATTGTTATGCGCCCCAGCACCGCACTAAAGACGGCATAGCAGTAGATGGACACGATTCCAAGATACGAGACAAGCGACATACCAACATTGGCACCAAACAAACGTACCAGTAAACGCTGAAGCGCTTGAATCAACTCATTTCGAGTTTTTGCAAACCGATTAAGGAAGTAGCTACGCAATCCAAACGTTCGAACCTCACGCGCAGTTTCCTTACTCGTCAGTAGCCTGATGATGTAATCTGACATACGGTAGTAACGCACAAATTCCATATTGAGATCGAAGCGTCTTCGCGCGTGCCAACCTTCAACGAGTATGCGCGGCACGACCGTACCAATTAGCACGACGATCGCGAGTGGGTGAAGGATCGAAAGTAATCCAAACATCAAACAGAGGCTAACCATTGACTGAACGAGCGATAGCGTCGAGTACCCTAGGTTTTGTACCTGCCAGAGCTGATTCGAGGCATGGTGCAGCTGATCGTGCTGCTGAGGAATCTCAAAAAAAGCAAGATCCAGATCGGTAGCCTTCGCCATCAGCTTTTGTGCAGCCACACTGTACGTTCGTTCCGAGAGCACCTCTGTAACGATGCTGTCGACACCACCCATGATGGCTTGGAGCATCCACAACCCAAACAGCATCGCCAGTGGAACAAACACGACGCTCCATTGCGGATCCACCCCGATAAGACTCACTACCCCATCGATGATGTCTTTCGTGAGCCAGATAACCCCCGCCGGGATGGTCGCCAACACGATATGGACCGCAAGTGTCATTACAGCATAAACGCGCGAAGCTTCCCACAAGATGCGGAAAGCCATAGGCAACATCGTAAGACCACTTCCAATAGAGCGCAGAATGGACTGCTCTGGTGGTCGAAATGGATCGCTCATCGTGATTTAAGTTGCAGCCAGGGATCGCATTCCAAACGATTAAGCAGGATTGGTGAGACCAAAGTTCTAGGTCTCTCGAATATCAATCCTCGATCTAAGGAAACAAGCGAATGCGCTACCGACATGCACACTGAAACGGTGCGGCGGCTAGCATGGACGCAATGGTAGCAATGTTGCAGATCGCGAGTGTTGGATCGATTAACGAGAAGGGAGACTTTCAGTTCCGTTTGCAAAAGAGTCGAACCAACGAGACCGATTCGCCCTACACATCGCCATATCCTCAAGTCTTAATAAAATTCGAAACTCGCACAGACCGCTCTGTACGTTTCTAACCAATTTATCCATGTTGCACGGGTCATCTATGCCCATATCACGTCATTTCCAGCGATTTGATGGCAAGACGCTTCGGCTATTTCTCCTATTTCTGTGTTTAGCTGTTTGCTATGTA
The DNA here is from genome assembly GCA_026707905.1 of Gammaproteobacteria bacterium. Taxonomy (GTDB): domain Bacteria; phylum Pseudomonadota; class Gammaproteobacteria; order Pseudomonadales; family Azotimanducaceae; genus Bin55. Next base: position 10,314 of record JAPOVY010000047.1, read on the forward strand.
AGTAGTAGCCAGGAAGCTGTAACAAGACAGGTTCCGTTGTTACACTCTTCCAATGATTCGTTTACGGGCGTGTTGCGATTCATCAATCATTCAAAAGCGGTTCAGGATGTTTCGATTGTTGGGATTGACGACGAAGGAACCGAATACGGTCCAGTCTCTTTCACGATAGGGAGCCAAGAAAACAAGCTCATCTATGCCGACGACCTAGAAAACGGATCCGACGATATCGAGGACTCGTTCGGCCGCGGTGTCGGAAGTTGGCGGCTCGAAATCGCGATGTCACCCGATGTTGAGACAACCGCATACGCCGAAGCACAAGATGGTCTATTGGAAAGTCTCCATCAGACTGTACGAGGCGAAAACGGGTGCTGGCGAGTGCCTACTTTTTACTCTGCCGATAACCTAACGACATCAAAACTAAGGCTGACGAACCCTAACTCTGACGCCGCCAATATCAAAATAAGTGGCAGAGACGACAGAGGGACCATAAGCGCATCACCAATACAACTCACGCTCGCGCCGATGGTTACGCAGTCATTTTCTGCATCAGACTTAGAAGATGGCACCGACGACTTCGAAGGTTTATTAGGAAACGGACGTGGGAATTGGCAACTGGCAATCGAATCCGATCGTTTGATAACCGTCATGAACTTGATCGAAGGAGATCGCTCGGTTTCGAACGTGTCAAGTCGGCCTACTTACGCAATTGGCCACTGTTGGCTTGGCAATTCGCTCGCAAATGCCGACAGGTCAATCGGCAAGCTACTTGAGGTCTTTGTCGCACCCGAGAGACTTGAAGAAACTGCACAGATCACTCCTGCTATTTACGCAGCGATTGTTGATGAGACAGGAGTTCGTGCCGTTGCAGCGAAAGGCGTCAAAAAAATCGGAACGGATTCTGAAGCGTCCATTCATGATCGGTTATATCTCGGTTCAATTACAAAACCGATGGCTGCGACCATGATCGCAACGTTAATTTATGACGAAGAAAGTGTCTTTTCAGACGGTTGGAACACAACGCTAGCTGAAATCTTCAGCGACGTTATAGATGACATTCATGAAGACTACCACGAAGTCGAAGTCAAGGAAATCCTGACGCACATTAGCGGTATTCATCCAAACCTACCCCTATTCGAAGACGACGTCGAGCAGTCCATGACCGAAAGACGTCTTAAGGCCACAATGGCAACGCTGGCTTTAGTCCCAGCTGGCGAACGAGGTACTGTCACCTACTCGCATGTCAGTTACACGGTCATGGCGTCAATAGCGGAGAAACTCACAGGAACTTCGTGGGAAACCCTGATGCAAGAACGTTTGTTCGCGCCTCTTGGCATGTCGTCCGCAGGATTCGGACCACCCGCACTACTCGACGAAGACAAAGAAGCATGGGGGCACACACTAACTGTCGAAAATGAATGGGTGCCAACTACGGATGACTGGCACGAATTGCTAATACCTTCTGCAGGTGTTCATGCATCAATGGCGGACTTGGGCAAGTTCCTGCAATTGTGGATGGACGACAAGGAACCGATGTTATTAACCCGCCCACAAATTCGAGAGTTAGTGCGTCTCGCCGTTGATGACGAAGGGAGAATCCCAATATTCAACTCGCTTACTGTTTTTCCCAGCGCTGGCTGGTGGTGGTCTCCGGTCACGTTTCCTCTCGGTGAAGCACTCAATGCCCCGGGCTCAAACGGTAATTGGTCCGCGCTCGTCTGGGTGATGAGGGCCATTAGTCGTGCGTACCTTGTCGTTGTCAATTCGGCACTACCCGCTGACCGATATACGGACTTCGGAACTCAAAATCAAGTGCTTACGCCTACCGTCAATTCGTTAGCAAGAAGCCCCGCTCGTAGCGAACCGCCGAAGTTACCTAGCTCGGAGTTGAAAGACTAGCGACTGACCGAACGACGCACATTGTTGTGTTTCGCTCAATTGTGTCATTCGCTATTTAGAAAATTCGTCGGCTAGGCTCACAACCTACATCAGTGACGCTTCGAGTGTGCGCAAGCACCGATGCGAGACTTCCTTTATTCAACAGATTCAAGGTAAATACATGCAATTAGGCGTATTAGCCGGTATGGGACGGGATTGGCAGGACTCGATCGAAAAGGTTCGGATCGCAGAATCGCTTGGATATTCCATGGTTGCAACGGGTGAGGCTTGGGGACCATCCAGTATTCCCTGGATGACGCTACTTGCCACCCATACTGAGAAAATCCAGATCGCAACTTCGATCCTAAACGTCTTCTCACGTTCGCCAGGTGCAATCGCTCAGGAGTTCGCGTCGCTTGAGATGTTGTCAAAAGGACGGATGGTTTGCGGTATAGGTTCGTCCGGACATCGCGTGATCGAGCATTTCCACGGCGTACCTTTTGATCGACCGCTACGACGTATTCGCGAATACGTGGAGATCATCAAACTCCTACTCGAAGGGCAAGAACTAAATTACGACGGAAAACTCATGCAGATGAGTCGCGGCTTCAGGCTTGACTACGAACGCCAGCGCGATTCCGTCCCCATATACATCGCGGCAATCACACCGAAGTCGATCAAGCAAACGGGTGAAATTGCAGACGGCATCTTCCCTATTCACTGGCCGAGTCAACGGTTTGCGTCGCTCAAGGAAGATCTACGAGCTGGTGCGATGTCAGCAAATCGAGAGAACTTGAACCTCACAGTCGCGCCATTTACGAACGTGTATGTTGGCGACAGTGAGGATGAATCACTGTGGCAAGCAGCGCGCCAGCCCTTATTCCATTACATTAATCGGATGGGCGATTTCTATTGGAATATGTTGGTGAGCAATGGGTTTGAAGACGACGTACTCGCTTCGCGTGCCGCCTGGCAAGAGCGGAACCGAGACGGTGCCTTCAGCGCAATTTCGAAAGAGATGGTTCAAGCGATACAGGTTATCGGACCGCCAGACACCATCGCAGGTCAACTTGAGCAACGTGCTTCAGACGGCGCTGACGTACAGTTAATTCCTATGCCACAAGGATCCCTTGAGGATGTTGAACGTCAACTTTCCTTCTATTTAGGGGTCTAAAACCGATTCGCCTCCATGGAAGGAGATACCGGGTG
>JAPOVY010000047.1:13407-27751 GCA_026707905.1 Gammaproteobacteria bacterium
CGGGTGTAAGCCATCGACAACTTCGAGTTTCGAGCAATCGAAAAAGATGAACTCGAAACCTTCAATAAGGTCGTCAAGTACGTATTCGCCGAGAGTTCTACGGAGCCTGTCCCCGAAGAAGACGAGCTGCAACCAGAATGGACAACAGCGGCGTTTCACAAGGGCAAAATGGTCGCGACGTCCGGCGGATATCCGTTCGAGATGCGTCTCAACGGCAAACCGATCGCTGTTGATGGTCTAACCGCCGTCGGCACTGAACCTGGATTTCGACGTCGCGGCTTAGTACGCGAGATGGTGACGCGTCGCCTGCACATGGTCCATGAACACGAAGAACAATCCGCATCCATCCTGTGGGCGTCGATGGGAGCAATCTATCAGCGCTTTGGATATGGACTCGCTAGCAGTCAAATTCAATGTAAATTCGATCCCCGTTACACCGAGTTTCAGTTCCCGATAGACGTCCAGGGCTACGTCCGAATCGTTTCAGAAGAGGAAGGGGGACAAGCAATCAGAGACCTCTATCAGCGGTTTATTAAAGATCGCACGCTCGATCTGCAGCGTGACGACGATGTGTGGTGGAAGAATTACTTCGGGACGAAGAAGCGTCGGAGTTATTGCGCGATTTACTTCAATTCGAACGACGAACCCGAAGGTTACGTTGCATACAACACGTCGACTGTCGAGCGACCGCCGGACGAAGGTCCGGATCAGAAACTTCGGGTCCGCGAACTCATCTATATGAACATTCAAGCGTATCGGGCGTTGTGGGAGTTCATCCGCGAGCATGACTTGGTAGGCAGAGTCGATATGCACATGCCGGTCGATGAACCAGCAATCAATATGCTGCTTGAACCACGAGCCATGCGACTCAATCTCACCGACGGTATCTGGATGCGCATTGTCGATGCGGAGAAAGCGCTAACACAACGAGAGTACAGTGGCCCCGGCAATATCGTGTTCGAAATTCGCAACGACCGGGAATGTCCATGGAATGAGCGACGGTTCGAATTGGAGACGGACGGCGCTACCACTGAAGTAGCTGCGACGAACAAAAGTCCGCAATTTACGATTTCGCCGAATGGTCTAGGCAGTCTTATGTCAGGCAATGCGAGCCTATCTGAACTAAATAGAGTTGGCCGCGCAGACGTATCGGATACGAGTCAGATGCGCTACTTCGATTTCATGTTCTCAACGAAGTATCGACCCTTCTGCCGCAACGGTTTCTAGATAGCGGCGAATGAAGTAAAGTCGAAGACGTTCAGGCGTCGAGTATTGACGTAGGGACTGACGTGTCGAAAGATTGAGCTTCAGCTTCAAACTCCTTACGGATTGCAGCTGAATGCTCTCCCAAGCGTGGGATCCGAACTTTGCCATCCTCTACGATGCGTTCAGAGTCTGGGTGAGCAGGCATATCAATCGGCCCAGTCTCGCTCTCGAATCGCGTCCGCCGTAATTCCGGATGCGAGGCGAAAGCAGGCATTTCATTCACAACACCGAACGCGATTCGCGCGTTCTTCAATAATTCGACGAGTTCTTCTTTCGAACGTTGGCCAAAGAAATCCTGCACGAGACCGTCTACTTCCGGTCGTCGTTCCATACGGACGGGATTTGTTGCGTAGAGTGGATCATCGGTCAACTCAGGTCTTTCTAAGACTTGCTCAGTAAACGCCCGCCACTCGCGGTCGTTCTGAACGGAGATCACGATCGTGACGCCGTCCTTTGAAACGAATCCACCGTAGGGCGTGATCGACGGATGAGCTAATCCAACCCGATCAGGACCGACGCCCTTCTCCTCATGCTGCAAGAGAGGTACCGTCATCCAATCGGCGATCACATCGAAGAGGGAGAGTTTTATGGCGCGTCCCTCACCAGTACGAGCACGGGCGACGATCGCCTCGTTAATCGCTAACGCTGCCGTCAAACCCGTCGAAATATCCACCAACGAAACGCCGATCCGACCATACTCGCCGGGCGCACCGGAGATCGAAACGAGCCCTGATTCTGCTTGGATGAGCAGGTCGTACGCCTTCATATCACGGTAAGCACCAGTTTCGCTGTATCCCGATATGTCACACGTGATGAGGTGCGGAAACTCCTTTCGTAGTTCGTCCGACCCTAATCCAACGCGAGCCGCCGCACCGACGCTTAGATTCTGAATGAACGCATCCGACTGACTAAGAATTCGTTTGATGAGTTCAACGTCGTCCGGGTTCTTGATGTCAACAGTAAGCGATTCCTTGCCTCGATTCGCCCAGGCGAAATACGCGCTCTGACCGTTAGCTGCTGTGTCGTAAGTTCGCGCGAAATCGCCATTTTCTCGTTCGAGCTTGATGATGCGTGCGCCTGCATCAGCGAGGCGACACGTTGCGACGGGAGCGGCGACCGCTTGCTCAAGCGCAACGACCGCAACGCCTTGTAACGGTAAGTCACTCATTGACTTCGGGCTTCGAGCGGTGTCTGTATCGCGAGTCCTTCACCTCTCGTACCGATCGAACGCCGTGGATCTAATGCATCGCGAACTCCCTCGCCGATGAAGATCAGCAGAGTCAACATTACGACCAACGTCGTAAATACACCGGCACCGATCCACCATGCCTGTAGATTGCTTTTAGCTGCCGAAAGCAGTCTTCCTAAAGATGGCGATTCGATCGGCAATCCAAATCCCAGGAAGTCCAACGCAGTCAGCGAGACAATCGAACTGGTAAGGATGAACGGTAGATACGTCAAAGCAGAAACAGCGGCATTGGGCAACACGTGACGGAAAATGACGATGAAGTCGCGAACGCCAAGACCCCATGCCGCACGGACAAACTCGAAATTTCGTGCGCGCAAGAATTCAGCTCGTACTACACCCACAAGTGTCATCCAGCTGAACATGACCAAGATGCCAAGCAACCAAAAAACGTTCGGCTCAACCATGCTGGCTAGGATGATCAGTACGAACAACACTGGTAATCCGATCCAGACCTCAACGATTCGTTGACCGATCAAGTCAATCAATCCACCGAAATATCCTTGTACAGCACCTACGCAAATGCCGATGGATGCACTCAAGATGGTCAAGATGATCCCGAACAATACTGAAAGTCGGAAACCGTACAGTAACTTCGCGACGATGTCTGTGCCGAAACCGTCTGTACCCAGCCAATGCTCGGCATCAGGCGCTGCAGGTACGATCAAACGATCCCAATCTAAGGTGTCGAACGAATAACGGATAGGCGGCCATATCGACCAACCATGTTCTTCGATTTCGCGCTCTGTGAAAGGATCGATATACCAAGCTTCGGTTTCGAGCACGCCGCCGAGCTGCTTGTCTGAGTACGTGAAGATAAGCGGTAGATAGACCTCACCTTTGTAGCCAAAAATAATCGGCTTGTCGTTCGCGATGAACTCCGTGAACATGCTCACGATGAACAACAACGCGAAGAGCCAGAGTGAGTAGAACGCCCGTTTGTTTTTGCGGAAATTCTCAAGTCGACGTTGGTTGAGTGGACTCATGTTTCTCGAGTCTCAAAGTCGATACGCGGGTCCACCACAACATACATCAGATCGCCCACGAGTTGCATCGTTAAACCGAGCAAACTGAACATGTACAGAGTGGCAAACAAGACCGGATAGTCACGGACAATAACCGCTTCGTAGCCAAGTAGTCCGATACCTTCAAGCGAGAAGATCACTTCGATAAGCAGCGCACCCGTAAACAAGATACCGACGAATGCAGCTGGAAATCCGGCGATGATGATCAGCATCGCGTTGCGGAAGACGTGCAGGAAGAGCGTGCGCTTCTCGGTCAGTCCCTTGGCTCGTGCCGTGAGCACGTACTGCTTGCCGATCTCTTCAAGGAAGCAGTTCTTCGTCAACATCGTCAGCGTAGCAAAGCCACCGAGCGTTAACGCGATCACTGGCAGCGCGAGATGCCAAATCACGTCTGTGACCTTGTCGAAGAACGACAGATCATCGAACGACTCTGACATAAGACCTCGCATCGGAAAGGCGTTAAGCCATTCACCTCCTGCCAATGTCACCAAAAAAATGATCGCGAAGAGAAACTGTGGAATCGCGTACGCTGTAAAAATCACCGTACTAGAGAAAATGTCCAGCGGTCCGCCGTCGCGAATCGCTTTGACCACACCCAGTGGGATCGAAATGGTGTAGATGAGAAACATCGAACTTAATCCCAGCGAAATCGACACTGGGAGCCTTTCGATGATGATCTCTAGGACGTTTCGGTCTTGGTAGTACGACTTACCGAAATCGAACCGTAGATAGTTCCATAGCATTGAGCCAAAACGCACGTGCGCAGGTTTATCGAACCCGAAACGTTCCTCGATTTCCGCGATAAACGCTGGATCCAGTCCACTCGCACCTTGATAGCCGGATTCGGAAGAAGGTCCCATCGATTCCGCCGTTGAGATATTGGCGGTGGTCGACATGTTGAGACCGGAAAACTGAGCAATCGCTTGCTCAACCGGACCGCCTGGGGCGAACTGAATGATCGTGAAATTAAGGAGCAGTATCCCGAACAGAGTGATGGGAATGAGGACTAAACGACGAAGTACGTAGTGAAACACTAGTTACGACCCGAATATTCCGCTACTTTAGCTGCCTTTTCTTCATCCCACCACCAATGCTGAATGTGAGAGGTAATGCGAGTTAAAGGTACAGGATCGGGTTGGCCGAAGCGATCCCAATACGCCAACCCGACTTTAGTCTTCGCCATCCCCGGGATAAAGTAGAAGTTCCAGAGCAACACCCGATCCAAAGCTCTAATCGCCGCCGAATAGTCCTCAAATTCATCAGCCGTCTTTATGCGCTCGATCAAAAAGTCGACAGCCGGATCCTTGATGTTTGCCCAGTTTGAACTGTACGCCAAGTCGGCCTGTGCGCTGTGAAAGAAATTGTCGATGTGAGACGTTGGGGTGTTATCCGGCAGAAACCAGATTGCACCGGCATCAAAATCGCCTGTTCGCATCCGCGACAACCAATTCGAGATTTCAGGTGATTTCGCTGTTGCCGTGATGCCTAATCGACGTAGAACCTGCATATAGTGAATAAACGAGGATGCAAGCGCTGGTGACACCGCAACCATGCGGATGTGGAAAGGTTCACCAGTCTCTTCGTGGACGAGTTTCTGGTCCCGAAGTACCCAACCCGCTTGACGCAATAGTTCTTGAGCTCGAAGCAAAGTCTCGCGGTCGTAGCCGCCACCTTGATTCGGTGGTGGTCGATAAGGTTCGGTGAATACCCGCGGGGGAACGAGGTCGCGGATCGGTTCCAGGTGGCGCAGTTCTTTTTCATCTGGAAGCCCTGTCGCTGCATAGACGTCCGAACCATGAAAATAGCTCGTGGCGAGATCGTAAAAGTCGTAGTTTCGCTTATTCAAGAAGACCAAATCGTGGACCAACCACAGGGCTTCACGAACTCGAACATCTTGAAAGCGTTTCTGTTCTAAGTTCCAGAACACGGGCCACCACAACCCCGCAGGTCTCATTTGCGGGACGTACGACTTGCTAAACAAGCCGAGTTCTCGTGGTCGGAACTCGTACGCTTGCTCCCATAGCCTCGGAATGTTCTCCACGTGAACGTCAATGACGTCTCCCTTCAAGCTCTCGGTTTGTACCTGATCGTCGCGGAAGTAGTCGAACTTCACGAAATCGAAGTTAAAGCGCCCCCGATTGACTGGTAAGTCACGAGCCCAATAGTCTTCTACACGTTTGTAACGAATCCACTGGCCAACATAAAAATCATCGATTGCATAGGGTCCCGAGCCAAGCGGTGGCTGGACTGTCGTTTCAAGGATATCGCGTTCCTCACTCGTCCAGTAATGCTTAGGCAATATCGCCATCGTTCCGATACGTATCGGCAGCAACGGATCGGTGCGGTACGCCTCATCGATATGAAACTTCACCTCTCGATCGTTGACCACTTCGACACTTGAGAATCCAGCGATGGGATTTTGTATGCTGGGGTTTGCCTCAAAACGGTAGGTGTTAAAGGTGAACACTACGTCATCAATCGTTATCGGTTCACCGTCGTGCCATCGTGCGAAGTCTCTGAGGCGGAACGCCACCCAAGAACGGTCCGGTGCAACCGCGATACCCTCAGCAATCAAACCGTAAATCGACGCGACCTCATCCGAAGCACTCTCCATGAGTGCATCGAGAAGTAGGTTGTCGGACGGCGACCCAACGGAGAGCGCCGCTGCGACACGACCGCGAGGCGGCACTGGATTAAAGCTATCCCAGTTTCCCATCTGTGGAATGCGAATCTGACCACCTTTCGGTGCGCTCGGATTGATGTAGTTAAAGTTCTTGAAATCAGGCGGTAAGTTCGGTTGACTTAAGAACGCGTAGCCATGTTCGTAAATGATCGGATCTGAGGGTGTCGCAATCGCCGCGCCGAAGAGCACCAAAACCATCGAAACGCGCTTACTGAACTTCGAAACCATCTCTTGCGGAACCTCAGTTTCTGGCGTTACGAAATCAAACTCGGTATACCCGAGCGGCTGTACCGTAAAACATCGCATCTTTTTCTTCTTCTGAGAAGTTAGCCACGATCTTCTTCAATCCGTTCCAAAGCACTTGGTACGAAATCGAGAGCTTGTCCACCGGAAAGTTGCTTTCAAACATACAACGGTCGGGTCCGAAGCACTCAATCGTGTGCAGGTAGTAGCGTTTCTGCGCGTCGACAAATTCGTCTGACGTTGGCGGCCGTTCATTCTTGTCCCAACCAAATCCGTTGTCTGGCATGGCTAGACCACCGAGTTTCGCGACGACATTCTCGCACTTACCGATCTCGGCCATGTCGCCTTTCCACTGCTCGAAAATCTCTTCCTGCTTACCAGCGTAGGCACCGACACCCAATGGGGTACCGAAATGGTCGAGGATCATTGTCGTACCAGGACAAGCTCGGGCGAGTTCTAAATACTCTTGATTCTGATGAAAGAAATGCCAAGTGTCGTAGGTGTAGCCCATCTCCCCGAGCGTCGTTACACCTTCTTGAAAGTCTGACTGAGTGTAAGGACACGGTCTGCCGCGACCCGCGTTTGTGAGCGTTCCCGTGGTGTCAGAAGGTCCCGCGTGTCGAATGCCCCTAAATCGCCCGTCGCCAGCCGTTTCATGTGCTTCTAATACCTCAACAACCCCTTTACCGAGCGTCATGTCCGCGTGACTTACGATACCGGCGATCGTTGCCTGTGCAGAATCCTTTTCGCTCTCCCGCGCGACACCCGCGACGTACTCTGTCTCGCCAATCGGGCGCATATGTGCGGGACCACCTTCGCGGTAATTCGAATGGCAGTCGATGAAAACCGTTTTCTCGACATTGTGACCTGAACCCGTGTCCTGCCACAAATCTTCTAGTTCGTATCTGCCCCAAAACGAGGGTGTCGACCATAGATGGTGGTGAGGGTCGATGATGCGACGCTCAGGATCAACGATGTCTTCTTGAATGAGCGCTCGCCACTCGTCGGTACTAGGATCTGGCACGAAATGTCCTTTTTTAGCTACTACAGAAGGTGAGTTGAATGAGTAACGTATTCAACGTCGATTAAACGCAACGCTTATATTAATGTTGACCAATCGCAACTCAGCTAGCTCTCGCGAAGCGGTCTAGACACCAATATCGCCTTTTATTTTTCTTCGACCTCCATACCGTGAGCACCTGGAACCATGACGTCGTAGCCTTCCTCGAGCGCTACCTTGGGTCGTAAGCAATCTGCGAAGTAGTTGAGCGCCCCTCCACCTTGTGTGTAACCGATCAAGCGACGCATTTCTTCTGACAAAGTACGAGCGACGTTCGGTGGACACGAGAGAAACTGGTTTTCCTCTTGAGATAAGAAAGAAAGACTGTAGTCGATATTCATACCTATTCGACGTTTGTCACTTGTGTTAGCTCCCGCGCCATGTACGGTCCAACCGGTCCATATCAACACGCTCCCTGCACGCATCGTCGCTTGTATCGATTCGTGGTCGACTTCACCTAACCACGTTCGTGTTCCTTTCTCTTCGTGACCTTCCATTACGTCTGGCCAACGGTGACTGCCTGGGATCACGTGCGTAGCACCGTTCTCAATTGTGAAGTCCGTTAACGCCCACATGGTTTCAATCTGTGGATCCAATCGATCACGGGCTAAGTCATGAACCCACAAGCCGTTGCCGCGATGGACGCCTTGTTTTTGCTGTCCTGGTCCGACATCGATGATTTGTGTGAGACCAACGCGCCAGGGATATCGTCCCTCTCCGCGAGGTGTCTGCGTGATCCTTACTTCCTTGCCATCTCGCACCTGATGACCGAGAATCTGTTCACAAACGTGGAGTACCGCCGGGTGTGCGATCGCTAAATGGGATGCCTGCGAACGCGCGACGAGTGCTCCAACACGGCGCGAATGTTCCAACCCGTGAAGTCCGTGCGGCGTCGTGTCGATGTAAGGCCGCATTTCATTGACGATTTCCGTTACTTGCTCTAGTGCAAGTGCGTCTTCGACCACGATTGCACCGTCGTCACATACGGCGTCTACTAGCAATTGATTGAAACTACTGAGTGAACCTGACCGTACTGCTTCGCGGTAGTTGAAACGCTTTAGTGATGGCATATGTAGTTTGAGGTCGGAAATGCGTCAGTACTGCAAAGATTACGCACGGAGAAAACAGGATTTGAGACGTCGACTACGGCGTCAGGGATAGATGACCGTTCAAGTACGCGTGACGGCTCTGCACGGTCACTCAATGGAACAAATGCGTGACTAGGATTTGATTTAACGCACAACTTACCGGTAGGTACCAAATGCGCATCTACCGCGCAATCCTCTTGTCTGGTCTGGCAGGTGTCCTAGTCGGCGCTGTTGTGATGTACACCCTACAAGGTCAAGCATTTCGCGCGAATACACTCACCACGCATTTATCAAGCGCGGAACCGATGCCGGACCACGACGACCTTGCACCTGTTCGTTCGCTTGATGAACCTACCAAAACGCAAGATTCGTATCTTCAAGTTAGAACACTCTGGGACGTATCGAGATTGAAAAGCGATTTTGATCAAGAACTCTCACTTCGCCTCTTGCTGGCGCGTGCTGATGAAGGTGACCTTAACGAATACATCCACCAAAGTAACGCACTAATTTCAATAAACCAACGAGTGGCTTTTCTTGCCGTCATATTTCAAAGATACGCAGCGATAGATCCACACAAGGCAATCGAGCGCGCACTCGAGATTGATCAATTGAGAGAAGTCGAGTCGGTCGAAATCCTATATTCGATCTTCAATGAATGGGCAGTCGCCGATCTAAATGGCGCAGTCGCCGCAATCCACGAACTACCACAAGTAGCAAAGGAGATCGGAGCGGACGCGATGATGCAGCGAATCGACCACCTGTCACCAGACGAACGTATAGAGCTTGTGCAAGCGATCGGTCCGACGGATGATTCGAGTGGCGAGAAGATCGCTGAGATTCGGTCTAAATCGCTCACAGATGATCCAAGAAAGGCGTATTACGATCTTATTCGCGACAGAGCGGGTAATCAAGAACTGGACAGTAATCTGACGGACGCCGCAAAATATTGGGTCGAATCAGACGGGGTTGAGGTACTTGCTGAAATTTACGACTCTATAGAAAACTTAAGAATGAGAAGGCGTGTTCTATACAGCGTGATTTGGAGTTCTGTCGTCAACAATAAGGCAATGCCTACTTCAGTGCTGCAGGAAATTTCAAAATTCCCAGTAACTCAAGAAGCTAACTATTTGGCACAGGCAGTATTTGGAGCCTGGTCGCGTTTAGATCCTAAAGAATCATTCGTGGCGTCACTTGAGCAAGACGACCGATTGATATCTGATCGTAGTCGATTGAATCTACTGTATGCTTGGGCAAACGAAGACCCAGAGGGTGTATACGAAGAAGCGCTGACGTTACCACGGCGATTTCAAGCCGCCGCCATCGTTGACGCGCTTAGTCAGATTTCGAAAAAATCGCCTCAAGAAGCGATTCAACTTGCACTCAAGCTTGATACGCGAGCGCTTCGGACCTCAGCGAGGGATGCAATCGTTCGAGGATGGCGATCCTCCGACGCGAAGTCCGCATTCGAATGGCTGATGAATCACGGATTGGAAGTACAGGCTCGGCGCGACATGTCACTGTGGCGAACCACCTTCTCGATGTTCCTAGAGGAAGATTTCGCCGCCGCACGAACGTACGTCGAACAGTACGAGGGCGCGTTTAGAGATCTCCTTATTGAAACTACGGTCGTACATCTCATAGATTTGGATTTGACGCAAGCTGTCGCTCACATGAAAAACCTAGATTCAGACGTTAGTGAGTGGTTTCTACATTCGACCGCGAACTCCCTTGCCCGGTTGAACCCGATGGAAGCGCTTAGCTACGGCGAGACGTTAGACCCGCATCGTCAGAACGATTACTACGAATCCGTAGTCTACAGCTGGGTTGACGAGGACTCCGCCTCGTTATACGAGAACATTCACCGCATTCCAAGCAAGCACCGTTCGTTAGCTGCAACATTACTGCTCCACCTTAACGGGCGCTCGTACTACCTAAGCGATGAGGAAGTAGACAATCTCGAACCGATGTTCGATTCAAGCAAAGCGCCAGTTCGATTTTATTGAGATTTACCTTCAAGTCCTCTGGTGTCGTGTAGAGCAACCACTACCCTACCTGTTTATTGCGTATTTGGTGAATGCGTTTCAAAGTCGATCGATCGGTATACCAAGGTCCGTACGAACACAACTCAAGAAGACGGAGTTGAGTACGATTGCATCGTATCCGGCTTCATCAAATGATGCTAAATGCATACGAACGTCACCGTCTCAATCATTGCAGGAGTAGTAGGGACACTGTTCGGCGGCGTCATAGCAGGTACTGCGGTTTACTTTTGGGCAAACGCAGTGGAACGGAGCGAATCGACTAACGTACTCCAATCTAGTGCAGAATCTACGTTCATATCTGTTGACGATTTGCCAAAGATCACCCAAGCGGTAAGTTCAGTCGAGTTGGACCCGAATCGACGAATCCAATCCATTAGCGAGTCCATCGCTTTAAATAGTCAATTCGATAGGAGCGCATCACTCTATCTTCTTCTTGCGCGTGCTAATAAAGGCGATATTCATCGATACATTAGCGAGAGTTTTTCGATATCCTCAAGTAAACAACGCAGTTCTGCTCTCTCGATCATATTTGGAAGATACGCCGCTTTAGACCCGTATGAAGCACTTGATCAGGTGCAAATCCACGATCAGCTGACCTCGGCCGACAGGTATTTCTTAATTCGGTCGATTTTTAGCGAATGGGCTGTTAGCGATTTAGAAGCGGCGGTAGAGGCGATTAACACGGTTCCAGAGTCGTATCAAGGTCACGCAGCAACCGCAGTCATCCAGAGAACTGATGCCCTTCCCACAGACCAGCGAATTCAACTTGCTCAAGACATGGGTCTGGGTGAACAGTGGGTCGCTAACACAGTCTCAGCTATACGGAGCGAAGCAGCAAAAGTTGATCCACGCTTAGCGTTCTACGATCGTATTCGAGCATCAGCGTACACCCAACAAAGCATGAGCGAGCTCTATACCATCGCTAGACATTGGGTCGAATTAGAGGGGGCTGAAGTTCTGCCGGAAATTTACGATTCGATTGACAACCGAAATATGAAGAGATCTCTGTTGCACTCTCTGATCTGGACTGCAATCCTCACAGGCAATGCTGCGCCAATCGAGGTGATGCACGTTGTGTCCGAGTTTCCGAATCGGCAGGATGCGAAAGAGTCAATGGAGCAACTATTCGAAACCTGGTCACAGAGGGACCCGAAACAGTCATTCGAACATTCGTTTGAGTTTGGTGATCAGTTTATAAACCGTGAATTTCGCAAGAGACTATTGTTGCGTTGGGCAGCCAGAGACGCTGAGGGTCTCTTAACCGAAGCAAGCTTCTTGCCGAGGGACTATCAAGATGTCGCAGTCGTATCCGCGCTTGGCCGAATGTCCACAACGTCCCCAGAAGAAGCGGTTGAAATTGCACGCAGCTTGGATCGGCCTGAACTGAAAAGGCATGCACGGGATGAGATAGTAAAGCACTGGTCCTACCGTAACGCGAGAGATGCACTCGATTGGTTAGTCAACGACGGTTTCAACATCGATGACCAAAACGAAACGTCTATTTTCACGCAAACACTGTCAGTCTATCTAAATCAAGACTTCGAATCTGCTGAGGAATTCGTCAGCGACTATCAAGGCGTGCTAAAAGATCAATTTATCGAGACAGTCGCACGTCATTTGGTCGAAATTGACGTCGAACAAGCCATCGACTACCTGCCTAACGTGAACAAAGATCATCGTAATTCGCTGCGACTTGATATTGGCCGTCAGCTTGTTGAAGTCGATCCTCTCAAAGCGCTGAGCTTTGGTAAGACGGTCGAACAAAGTAAGAGAGACCACTACTACGACACGGTGTTAGAAGCTTGGTCTCAAAACAATTTCTTCGCACTGCATGAGAACTTACAGCGAGTACCAGCCGAGTATCGAAAGTACGCCGCTGAGGATATACTCAGCGCGAATGAAGGCGAAAACGCTTTAAGTGAACGCGAGATTCAGAAACTTGAAGAAATAGCACCTCGCAAGGAGTTGCTAGTTATTAGTTCGAATTGACTGCTTTTCGTGCGCATTACTTAACGAAATATCGAGAGTTGCTCCATCCTCCCTGAATTCGCATCACCTGATTCGATTTATTCCACGTTTTGATTTCAATAAATCGAGTGCATCGAATCGTGCCTACATAACTTTAGCGCGACTAAACTCGTGGCGTCAAATCGTCCGGCCGTTCTTTCAACGGCAACATCGTGTCTTAGCTGAATCAGTTTATCCCGCCTGCATGAAAGACCATTACGCCATAGCACGATACAACATCTGACTTCAAAAGGTAAATTTGTCGCACATTTCGATTGTTACGGACAAGAAAACCTCAAGCATCTCGCGAGTGGAACGATTTCTATGTGACCTCCGTTACTCTCGTCTATGGAAATACAAACGTTTAGTCGAGAATGTCCGTAAACCTTGGCGTCGCAACGACCTCTTACTTAATAGAGCATCATGAGAATCTTTAACGCTTCACTCTCAACAGCATTCACACACCGTCACTGTGTGAAATTTGTCAGCAGCCTTTAAGTGCCACTCTTGTTAAAGATCTTCAAACGATCGTGAAGCGGGATCCGCTCGTTGATTTTCCGTGTAGGATTTAAAAACTGCCCTATAGGAAGGATGCGTCATCATGCGACATGGCACCTTAGTTCTCTCTGCCGGTGCAGCAGGTGTATTGATCGGAGGACTCGTAATAGGAATATCGTTTTATTCATTTGTAGGCAAAGAATCTCCGATGGAATTGCCAGATTTCAACATAGGCAGTCCTAAGACAGTAACGGAATATAAGCCAGGTGCAGCTGCCAACACTTCGGAGACGTATACCGGCGATATAGATCCAATCTTTCGCATCCAATCGGTACACGAGTCAACCGCACTAACGAGTGATTTCGATCAGAGCGTATCACTGTACGTGCTTCTCGCTCGAGCTGAGGAAGATGACCTTGTGCGATACATTAATGAGAGTTTCTCGATTTCGACGAGGAATCAACGCGTTGCGGCGCTCTCGATCATATTCGGAAGGTACGCAGCGCTAGATCCTTACAAGGCAATTGATCGGTCTTTAGCGCTCGATCAGCTCACCATGCAGGAGCGGTCTAATCTTGTAAGGTCGATTTTCAATGAATGGACCGTAGGCGATTTAGATGCCGCGGTTGCAGCAATCGAGGATCTCCCTGACCCATACAAATTTTCAGCCGCGTCAGCAATCATGTGGCGAAGCGATTTTCTTTCACCAGAGCAACGTATTCAGCTTGCGCAACAGATTGGTCCTAATGAAGACTGGATCGCAAACACGGTGGCTTCCATTCGAAGTGAGGCATCCCAAGTTGATCCTCGAAGCGCGTTCTACGACAGTATTCGAGATAACACGACGAACAGTCAAGCACATTACCGGGAGCTTCTAGGTATCGTGAGGCATTGGTTTGAACTTGAAGGCGTCGCGATCCTACCCGAAATCAACGATTCGCTCGACAATCGGAATTTGCGAAGGTCCGTATTAAGCGCCTTGATCTGGAACGCGATGGCGACAGACACAGCGACGCCGAATGAGGTCTTGGACATAGTCGCTGAGTTTCCTAATCCGCGCGATGCTAAAGAGTCTATACAACATGTATTCAGGTCGTGGACAAACATGGATCCGGAGCAATCATTCGAAGCTTCGTTTGACTTCGGAAACGAGTTCATAGACCTCGATTTTCGTAGATCTCTACTA
>JAPOVY010000047.1:27761-29661 GCA_026707905.1 Gammaproteobacteria bacterium
CTACGAATGTGGGCCGCCAAAGACTCGAATGGGCTGCTGAACGCAGCGACATCATTACCTCGCGAATACCAAAACATCGCTGTTGTTACTGCGCTTGGTCAACTGTCCAGACGTTCACCGGACGAAGCGATTCGCATCGCACGCAGGTTAGATGCGCGTGAACTACGGACGGAAGCGAGAGATGAGATTGTTAGGCAATGGTCGTCCGTTAACGCAAAAGCCGCATTCGAATGGATGATTCGCGATGGTCTTGGCGTCAGTGATGAGTCCGACTCATCGATTCTTCATCAAGTTTTTTCGGCGTACTTAAGTCAAGATTTCGATTCTGCTCAAAGATTCGTTGGAGAATACGAAGGAGAGGTCAAGACCCAGCTCGTCGAAGTCGTCGCTAGACGATTGATCCACTCAGATTTGGATCGCGGCATCGATTACCTATCGAACGTAACGGACGAAACAACTCGTGGTGAGCTGCAATTTGAGATCGGTCAGCAGCTTGTTGAAGTGGATCCTTTCGAGGCGCTTAGGTACGGCGAGGAAGTCGAGAAGAGCCACAGAGACAGCTACTACAGCGGCGTCGTGTGGGAATGGGCTTACAACGACTTCTTCGCTCTTCACAAGAACATAAATCGAGTTCCCGCTGACGCTCGAACGTACGCGGCAGATGCGTTACTCCACAATAATGAAGACAACAATTACCTGAACGAACGTGAAGTTCGGAAACTCGAATCCATGATTGCCAGCGAACGCATGGTGACCATCAGCTCGGAGTAAAGCTTCCTATTTCCTGATATCGGCGTCGAACAGAATGTACGTTCTCCATCGCTCAACACTTGAAGCCGGTCTTGATTTTGTGGCGCGAATCGAATCGCGTCCACGTGCCACATATACCTACTGGGGCAGATTTCCGTAGTAATAGTCACCTTAATGTCGCGGTAAACAGTCAATTCCCTCGCTGACCACGCTCTCTATAAAACAAAGAGAGAAACCCCTCATAGCAAACCATATATCCCTAATTTGCTCGGATTGTTCCTCTACCAAAGTCGTGTGTCGGTGTCTACAAATCGAAGGCTCGTCTGAGACGTAACTGGTAAATATGTAACGTTACTTAGCATTTTTCCCGGAAAAATGACAACGTACTTAGCAGAATTACCAAAAATCTTGGCCGGTCGTCGCTTTTTAGTACGCCACCAACTCGAGAATAAGCCTTAGCTCACCTTCCATTTCAAATAGGTTCGGGGATTCCTCGATCGCGTTCAATACGTCTCGTATCGCGCCATAAGTTTCGTCATCGACTTCGTCACGGTCTCTAGCCTCAGCCAATATCAAGTGAACCGAGAACAAAGACATCCGAAGATTTCGCAGCAATACGCCTAATTCTTCTTCTGCGCTATTCAACTTTTCGAGAAGCTGTAGGTTCCATTCGATCCGTTCAATGAAATATGCAAGGAACGATTCCGGTTCGTATGCAATCAACCCACCATGAGGTTTGGGTGTGTTGCGCATGAAGAACGGCATCTTTGGATTTGCACCGTAGTACGCGATCGAGCTGGTCACGCTTAGTGTTGTCGCATAGATTCGACCGTCTAGACCCATAGAGATCAACGCACCTGTATCGACGAAGGGTGTCTTGAACCGCAGATTACCGTCGTAATCAAAATGAGCTAAAAAGTACTTGACGGGTTGCGCAAACCGAGTCAGATCAAGCCCAGCGATCGGCGGCTGTACCTCGTTTTGTCTCTCCTCAGGTATAGGAATCGACGTACCCACTGAAACAATCGCCCAGATTCCATCAGCTACGGCTGTAATGCCAGACACGAGACTGGCTTGAGGTTCGCCGTACCAGCTCGCGATCCATGGTACCTCTTCTATTGCAATATCCCTTAGGTCCTTTCGCCCTACG
>JAPOVY010000008.1 GCA_026707905.1 Gammaproteobacteria bacterium
AGCACTAAATGCACGACCGTTACCACGAAGAATGATGATGCCGACATCAGGATTGGCTTCTGCCTCTTTCATCGCGTCGTAGACTTCGCCGCGCAATGCGTGACTGAGTGCGTTCAGCTTTTGAGGCCGATTGAGAGTGACATACGCGAGACGGTCGTCTTCCTCGTATTCGATGTTGTTGTAAGTCATAACGTTCGATTCCTGCTTTCGCAATTACGGATTCTCTAAGGTTGAAGCGACGCGGTAACCGTCGTCTCAAGATTCCGATATGTTACTTGTGCCGAATCACATGATCGCCGTGATAATTGCGCACATTCGAACGCTCGCACTAGGTTTCAGAGAAGCAATTGGGACTTCCTCATCCACATGTTCACGCCGTACTATGGGATTTCGGCGGTGTGTTCACGAGTAGTCCATTTGAAGCTTTCAATCGTTTCGAAGAAGATCGGGACCTGCCAATCGACTTTATTCGTAAAGTCAACTCCACAAATCCAGAGACCAATGCATGGGCCAAACTAGAAGCTAATGCCGTAAGTCGAGAGGAATTCGACGGTTTATTCCACGACGAAAGCCGCGCGATGGGTCATGCAGTACGTGGGCGCGACGTACTTACCTTACTTGCCGGTAAGCTTCGTCCACGAATGGTGAGTGTTCTAGAGTCCTGCAAACAGCACTTCAAAGTTGGCTGTATCACGAACAATATAAAACCGGTAGATCCGTCACAAGACACACCTTCCACACGTCAGTTCACCGAGACTGGACCCATCATGGAGATGTTTGACGTGATCATCGAATCATCCATCGAAGGTGTTCGGAAGCCGAACCCACGAATTTACGAAATAGCGTGTGAACGTCTCGGCGTAGAACCTAACGGTTGTGTTTTCCTTGACGATCTAGGAATCAATCTCAAACCCGCACGCGCTATGGGTATGACCACGATCAAGGTTGTCGATCCTGACGATGCAATTCGTGAACTTGAGGAAGCGACCGGGCTGCGATTCGACTAGCGTGCCATCGCTTCCTTGAATGAATCGACTTCGGTTCGACTAGGGATCGACGCTGCTGCGCCAGGTCTAGTAACGGCAATTGCACCTGCAGCACTAGCATCCTCAACGGCTTTTGCAAGGTCCTGACTTCGCAACCATTCTGCCATGAAATACCCGATGAAGGTATCGCCCGCTGCTGTTTCATCGACTGCATCAACCTCATGAGCTTGATACACGACACGCGGATATTTGCCGCCACCATATATCCCGCCATCCCGACCAAGTGTCAACAACACGATCATCTCTGGAAATCTTGAAGTTAGGATGTCGAATGCACAGTTCGGGTCAGCTTCGCCGGCCAGTGACGCAGCTTCTACTTCGTTTACGATCAAGAGTCCCACGCGTGAATAGTCATAGCCTTTCTCGCGACCATCAACGGGCGCTACATTGAAGGCTACCGAAACATTCCGTTCACCTGCCTGGTCGAGAATCCGTTCAAGATCGTTGACTTCGTTCTGCAACAACAGCCAATCACCCTGTTCAAACTTCGACAATGCGATATTTCTGTCGTGTTGGTTAATCGTGTGGTTCGCGCCGCCAAAAATCACAATCGCATTCTGACCTTGACGATCTACCTGAATGACCGCCTGTTGCGTGGCGATCTCACCAACACGAACGTGTTCGACATCGACATCCACTTCCCGCAATACATCAAGCAACATGTCACCATCGGGTCCAATGCATCCAATATGGACGACGTCAGCACCAGCTTTAGCAGCAGCGATGGATTGATTTGACCCTTTGCCACCCGGGAATACGTCATGCGAAAAACTAGATATCGTCTCGCCCGCGGTTGTTATATGGTCTACGCCATACACATGATCTATACCTAGGGACCCTAAATTCACCAATTTAGGCATGTGGTCTCTTCCTTATCGAAGGTCGGTCTCATCCACCTTCGATTCGATGCATAAAAAACACTTCACTGTTCGGCTGAATCGGTTCAAGCCAAGCGTCCTGGTAGATCTGACCATCAATCGCGACCGCTGTCTTCATTAGAACCTCTTCAATACCTGGAAATTCAGAATCGAGCTTTCTAACCAAAGAACGAAATGAGTCGCACGCTACCGTAAGTTCTTCCGTACCGTTTGTATGCTGACGAAGATGATCAGGAAATACAACACGTGCCACGAACTGCGTCCTGCATTCACTCAACGAGATTTTGAATTCTAGCAGTCAGCTTTAAAAGGAAAGAATTGGTTTGAAGTGTTAGTACATACGAAGATCAAATTGTGACTTGACATTCTCTCTCACCGTGTAAATAGTTCAACCTCCCAGCTGGATTTCTGATTGGTACGATCACCGAGTTGGTCTCGAGCTCTCGTAATCTCATCCTACTTCAATCCAATCTAATGACTGCAGGCAATCCTCGAAATACACCTAATGAACTCGCGACAGATCGTGCGATATATAGTGATGTATCGCATTCACGAAGCGGCTTGTTACTTCACGATATATGTTTCCGATTGATTAGATTTCGAAAATACTCGCTCAGCACACTTCGAAATTCTCGATATGCTTCAATTCATCGATTCGTGAGTTCTTAATACCGTCACGAGCCTACGATCCCGCCATCTTTGCGTGTAATTACGATCGTTGCATCCCGCGGTACTCGGTGACCACCTATTGCCGGGAAATCGGTTCGATTTATGTTGCCGTTCCCTACGTGTTGCAAGTTGACGAACAGCGTACGTCGATTTGGCGTCATCGTGATCCCGGTGACTTCGTCATCGTAGACACCGGCAAACAAACGATTAACAGTACCCGATACCGTATCTGCAACGAGCAGCTGGTTATTCATTCTGTCCTGTTGTCCACCATCCGTTCCAATGAACAATCGACCGTCGGGATCAACATAGATTGAATCGGGGTCGCTAAATGATTCTTCAGTGCCATGAGTATCACTTGCGAGTTTGAAGATATCCCATTCAAATGTTGTTCCGACATGCATGTCGTCATCAACCCAACTTATGATGTGACCGTCAGGATTTGGCGCTTGCGGGTTTGCACCGTCCGCTGTTGATCGCGAACTATTGTTCGTCAGAGCACAATAGATCGTTCCATCAGGTCCGACGCTTGTCCATTCCGGTCGATCCATCGGTGTCGCGCCTACTTCGTCTGCAGCCAATCGTGCGAATGTCACAATTTCGGCCTGACTAGAAAAACTAGAACTAAGACTTGCGTTATCCATCGAAAGCTCAAGCCACTCGCCAGTGAAATTGTCATTGAACTTGGCCACATAAAGCGTGCCGTGGTCAAGAGGGGATTCACCCTCGTGTCGAAGTTTTACGTGATCCTCAGAACTAACGAATTTATATATGTAATCAAATGGTTGATCATCACCCATGTAAACAACGATTCGTCGATCTTTCCCGACTGCAACTGCCGCGCTCTCGTGTTTGAAACGTCCTAATGCAGTCCGTTTTACAGGTCTTTGACCAGCGTTATAAGGATCGATCTCCACGACCCAACCGAATCTGTTTTCTTCGTTGCGGAACGCCGGCCAAGACAAGTCGAATCGTTTATCAAATAAATGCCAACCATAGCCAAAACCGTTTTCACTAAAACCGTATCGCGATTGAGCTGTAGACGCGTTCCATGACAGAGTAACGCCGAAATATCCCTGGAAATTCTCTTCACATGTTAGGTAAGTACCCCATGGTGTAAATCCAGATCCACAGTTGTTTAACGTTCCTTGTGGCGCGTTACCGGCAACCGTCTCGAGAAACTCGCTTCCCGTAGCGGGACCGCTGAACGTGACTGCTGTATTCACATGGATTCGCCGAGCGCCACATGCGTTATACACTCGCCAAACCCCTTCCTCACGTTGAATACCAACGACCGATACACCATGAGCATGTTGCGAACATCGCACGTCTTCCAACGATTCGGGATCGTCTTTCCCTAAGACGTGGGAGTTACTGCCGAACTCGTGGTTAACCGCCAGCATACCTTTTCGATTACCTGCTTCTGGGTCATCAGCATCCGGGAAAAACCACATACCATCATGACCGATGCCGATTTGATCCGCTTGCTCTTCCGCATTCGCTGGATATGAAAACGCTGGTCCATCGGGTAGCACCGGATCACCCCACGGAATGAGTACCTGAAATTGGTAATCTTCTGAAATCGTCGGCCAAGAACCGGTTGCCTGGACCCGAGGCAATGGCGTAAAGCCAATCAGTCCAGGATTGAATGGAACAATCGGTGCACGTTGACCCAACGCCGACTTAGACGCCATGAATCCTGCCGCGAGCGACATACCACCTTGAAGTATTTTGCGACGACTAGCAGCTACTCGAACAACATCCCGCATGGGCCGATTTTCCGTAGGATTTAGGATTGCATCGTCCATTCGTTCATCGAGACTTTTCACGTTACACCACCCCCATCTGGACTACAAGAAAAACCGTGTCAGCTTCGGCTCAACGCTATTTTTAGGTATTTCCCACCAACAAACAAGCTGCGTGTTAGAACGTTGCTCCTCTCTGACTAATAATCCGAAACCTAAGATTCTCAAAGGTAACGTGTAGAGTAACGCTTTCTGCGTCACCACGATTTACAAACACGAAGACACTACACGACAATGAATGAGTTTCCTGAAACATTCGACCTCCCTGAAGATGCCTATCGTGGCTTTTTTATTGCTGACAGTGCAAAAAATGCACCAGCTTGGGCCGCAGTAATGAGCTATCCGCACGTACGCGTGTCCGCGACCGGCGGCACGGTACGTTTTGAATCGCCAGAAGCGTATGCGAGTGCCGCCGACTGGACGGCACGAGAAGCAACAGGCTGGGTAAGGTCAGAAGGCATAACACCTCGTCGCTTACACGAATCCGTCGAAAAGGTGCATCTCCTTGGCGGTTGGACACGTTTCAATGAGGACGGAAACCCAATCCTAGAAAATCGTGTGACCTACCTCCTCACACGGATAGACGGATCTTGGGGAATTCAGGCCAGGTTCGGGGTCGATTCGTACGCGGGTTACGAAGTCAAAGAAACAACGACTGCAGCTGAGGACTTGGCAGCACAGTTTGTTGCTCATGTAGGTAAGGCAGACCTGACCGCGTGCGCGAAACTGTGTCGCTTACCCTTAACCGTTGTACACATTGGCAACGTGATCACGGCGACAAGTGAGTCCGCCGTAGTCGATCTATTAACGAGCTATGTCGGACGCGGAATCCATCTCAAGCATGCAAAAGCTGTCCAGACTGGTACCGGAGGCGCTGTCGTGGAGGTAGTAACCGCATACGACGACGGCATGGAAGAAACTGGAATCGTGATTGTCGGCAAACAGAACGAGCAATGGTTGATCGCAGGGACATCGAAGATCTCACGTTAACAGCTTGTCGTTGCGACTAAAACCACTGATTTTGACCGATCCGATTGGCGGCGGCACAGCGCTCTTCGTTCTCTTGATGCTCTACTCGGAGATCCTTGCCTTCGATTTCCTGCCCGACTTCCTAGAGAGTGTGTCTAACGGTTTCAACACCGAGATCGTCCCGAGCGACCTCGTGATACCGCGTATGCTCGCGATCGCGGAGACTGCGGCCGATTGGGTTGACCGACAGCGCTAATTCTCCAGGTCGATCACCACGAGTTGCGCATCCAACCATTCTGGCAGCCACTTCGGCACGTCGGGACGGAGTCGTGCGAACACCGCACGCTTGTACTCGAGGTCGTCAAAGACAACGCGAGCGCGACCTGACAACGTCTCGCCGCGAACCGTAACAGTGACGGGTATGTCGCCCTCCTGTAAGGCGCGCCACCAGCGACCGTCTGCGCCCACAAAGACCTGATCGCCTTCGCGTAGATAGTTCACCGGTAGGATACGTCCACCAGGCAGTGTCAGAAGTGTGACAATGTCGGCGCGTTCACTATGCGGGTCGGACTGGAGCTCCTCAATGACCTTCGGGTTAGCGATTAACCCGAACGAGAGTCGCGTCACGAGGAATACGACTACCAGTATGGCCACGACGATCAGCAGCCACTTTAAGAATGTCGTGGTTGGGTTTCCTACGGTTGTTAACTTTGCGAGAGACGTGGTCGAAACGCCTCGCACCTGTCGTCAGGTGCATCCCGCAACCTTGGCTCGCGGTACAGTACAGAACCTATGGGACGCTTCCCGCAATCACTAGATCGCGGGAAGCGTTTTACTAACTTTGTCGAGTATTACTCGTTGTCGTCAATTGCTGCCAACACACGTGGCGGTGACAAAGGTAGGTCGTTGATTCGAAAACCGAGCGCATCCCGGACAGCATTTGAGGTCGCTGCAAGCGGCGCAACAATCGGCGTTTCACCAACGCCTCGAACACCATATGGATGTGATGGATTCGGAACTTCGACGATCTGAGTGTCAATCATGGGCATGTCAGAGGTAACGGGCACACGATAATCGAGGAAACCAGCGTTTTCCATAACACCATCGGCGTCGTAGATGTACTCCTCATTGAGCGCCCAACCAAGACCCTGCACTGCGCCGCCCTGCATTTGACCTTCAACGTAAGAGGGGTGAATTGCACGACCAGCATCTTGCACTCCGGTAAATGCCTTCACATCGACTTTGCCCGTTTCATGGTCCACTTCGACATCCGTCCAATTCACTGAGAACGAAGCTCCCGGACCTTGTGCGTTTAAGCTAGCTCGACCAAGTAGCGGACCACCCGTTCGACCAGCCGAACGCGCAATATCAGCCAAGCTGAGTGGCTTGACATCTGCATTCACGCCTGGTTTCGGCACTGCTTGTCCGTCTTCCCAATCGACTTGGTCAACATCAAGTTCCCACGTTAGTGCGGCACGCTCCTTGCATTGCGCGATGATGTCTTCGCACGCTTCAATGACTGCCATTCCGGTTGCGAACGTCGTCCGGCTCCCACCAGTGGTATTGCAATAGCCCGTCGCTTCAGTGTCGCCGACGTGTGCGTTGATATTCTCATACGGGATACCTAACGTTTCCGCAGCCATCAAACACATCGAAGCACGTGAACCACCAATATCAGGACTGCCTTCCATGATGGTTACAGCACCGTTCTCGGCGATGCGAATTTCTGCACTCGACTGCATACCAATGTTGAACCAAAAGCCAACAGCAACTCCACGTCCTTGGCCTTCAGCTGGAGGCGTGGTGTAGTTTGGATGCACCTTCGCCGCTTCGAGACAAGCGCGCAAGCCAATGGCAGGATATTGCGGACCATACGGTGCAACAGTACCTTCATCAGCCGCATTCTTGAGACGCAGATCGAGGGGATCCATGTCCAGCTCTCGAGCGAGGTCGTCGATCGCACATTCCATCGCATGCATGGATTGCGGAGCACCTGGCGCGCGATATGCCGCAACTTTTGGCTTATTCACAAGCACGTCACGCCCTTCGATTCTGAAATTCTCGAGATCGTATGGTGCTAAAACTGACATGCAACCCGGACCAACCGGTGCGCCTGGATACGCGCCAGCTTCGTACGCTAACCAAGCGGTCGCTGCCGTGATTGTTCCGTCACTCTTGGCACCAACTTTCGCTCGACAAAGTGTTGCGGACGTGGGACCTGTAGCGCGGAAAACTTCCTCTCGCGACATCACCATCTTGACGGGACGACCGCTGATCTCTGAGAGCTTGACCGCAACGGGTTCTAAATAAATCGTCGTTTTGCCGCCGAAGCCCCCACCGATCTCTGAAGGAATGACGCGAATGTCACTTACCTGCTTGTTAAGGCAGTTAGCCGTCATACTTCGTACGTCAAATTGACCTTGCGTACAGCACCATACAGTTGCTTTACCTTCTTCATTAATCGTTGCCGTACACGCGTGGGGCTCGATATACCCTTGATGAGCCGTTGGTACACGATATTCGCCTTCAACGACGACATCGGCATCAGCAAAGCCCTTCTCGACATCCCCCCGCTCAAATTTGGTAACTGCTGCAACGTTGCTAGCCGGTTGCGACGTGTCGCCATTCGTATGTTGCGACTCATTGACCAACGTTGCACCGTCTGCAATCGCGTCGTCAATTGACAACACCGGGTTAAGGACCTCGTATTCAACCTTGATCTGGTCAAGAGCCTGTTCAGCGATAAAGGCGGACCGTGCAGCAACTGCCGCCACTGCGTGTCCATGGTACAGAACCTTCTCATTCGCGAGCACATTGTCGCCCAGGTCGCCACCGCCCGGTATGTCCTTACCGGATACCGCTGCTAACACGCCGTCCACCGCCAACGCGCCAGAAAGGTCAATACTCTTTATCCGAGCATGAGCGTGGGGACTACGAAGAATTTTGCCGTGGAGCATGCCTGGCAAATTCAAATCTGCGCCAAAATTGGCTCGACCCGTGACCTTTTCAACCCCATCAGGTCGGACCGGTCTGGTACCGATTGCTTTTAGATCTACTGCTTCCGCCATCGTATCTCTCCCTAAATTAAGCGGGTGACGCTAATTCATTAGCGGCGTCCTGTACCGCGCGCACGATTTTGTCGTAACCAGTGCAACGGCACAGATTTCCAGCCAGCCAGTATCGAATCGTTGTTTCATCTGGGTTCGGATCTCTTTCTAAGAGCGCTTTAGCTGCGACAATAAAGCCCGGTGTACAAATACCGCACTGTAATGCCGCATGCTCTAAGAATTTCTGCTGCACGACGTGAAGTCCGTCGCCATCCGCAACACCTTCTATCGTATCGATCGTCTTCCCTTCTGCTTCCGCACCTAGTACTAAGCACGAACACACAAGACGGCCATCCAGCATCACGGAACACGCACCGCAGTCACCGGTCGCGCATCCTTCTTTCGTACCTGTTAGACCCAGTCCATCACGCAGGGTATCTAACAAAGAATCGTTAGGCTCAACCAACACGTCCATCGGTTGCCCGTTAACGGTGGTTGATACATGTACTTTTGCCATTTCTATTCCCCTCTTCTATCTCGCCTTTGCGCGGTCACGCGCAATCGCACCAGCGCGTTTACACAGTACGCCAACCACTTTTATGCGATACTCGACCGTGCCACGCTTATCGGTAATCGGCGACGCCGCCGCCGAGCATGCTGCCGCCGCCGCATTGAGCGCTTCTTCATCGACCTGTGTACCGATCAATGCATCCCCGGCTTCTGGAACTAGCAACGGCGTCGGGGCTACGGCGCCAATTCCTACTCGTGCAGCCGTGCACGTTCCGCTATCGTCGAGCGTCACACGTACACCCGCGCCAGCGACTGCGATATCCATCTCGGTCCGTGGGATGAAACGAAGGTACGCATCGCCAGTGTTACCTTTAGGTGCAGGCACGCGTAACCCAAGTAGAAATTCATGGTCTGCCATGCAGTTGGTTCCAACGCCCGTTACGAAGTCCTCTACCGGGACGTCTCGTTCACCATCAGCACCTACGATATGGCAGACAGCACTGTTTGCAATCAGGGCAGGTATTGTGTCACCGGCTGGCGAGGAGTTGCATAGATTGCCGCCAATCGTGGCGCGACCTTGAATTTGGGTTGAACCAATCAGATCAGCGGATTCGATAAGCCCCGGCAGCTTGCTTTTCAGCTCAGCGTTTTCATTCAAGATCGCTGATGCAATTGCCGCACCGATATAGATTTCGTCCTCGCCAATCGAGAGTACATTTGTCTCTGCTAATTGCTTGACATCAACGATCAGACGAGGTCCACGATCAATCGATCGCATCTGTACAAGTACATCTGTACCCCCGGCTAGGACTTGAGTACGCGTCCCGCTACTTGCGCTACTAGACAGTAGCTCGACTGTGCTGTCGACTGTAGCGGGCGCAGCATACGCATAGTCGCCCATGGACTGCCCCTTATTACTAGAAATTTACGCGGGAATTTATACCATTGAGGCTCGCACTTGTTATGCGCGCTTCGTGAATTCCGAGACGCCTTTCGAGTCATCACTAATCTGGTTGCGATGCACTTAGTTGACTATCAAGCTCACATTGACTATTTAACGGCAGAATGGCGTGGGTTGATGAGTGAGAACGGCTTTGATGCGGCTGTCGTCTACGCTGGCAAGAACCAGACGTATTACGGCGACGACCAAGATCCACCGTTTCATGCGTACGGTCATTTCTTGCGATGGATTCCCGAGAGCGCTTGCGAACACGCCGTGCTCGTCGTGAATATGGTCGAAAAACCTGTGCTTCTCTGGTACACGCCGTCCGACTACTGGTACCTTCCGAGCGAACCACCAGAATTCTGTAACGAGACATTCGTGGTTCAATCGTACGCCGACCTGGGCGAACTTCATCGCGCATTACGCGGATCCCTTGAAGCACAATCCAACGTGGCACACATCGGCAACCCGTCTTCATCTGAAGACCAAGATTGGCTAACGGAAGCCAACAAAAAGCTAATTCGGCAGCTCGATTACCTGCGTGCATTCAAAACGGCGTTTGAACGTCAATGCATCGAAGGAGCGTCCACTCGCGGCGTGTTGGGACACGTCGCGGCCGCTCGAGCGTTCACAGCCGGCGAAAGTGAGTATCAGGTCCATCTCGCGTACCTCCGCGCGAGTTCGCAACACGAAGCTGAACTACCTTACCCCAGTATCGTCGCCATGAACACACATGCAGCGACGCTTCATTACCAGAAATACGATCGTGAACCTGCTTCTGATACTTACAGTCTCCTCATTGATGCGGGAGCCAAGAAACATTGCTATCACTCCGACATCACGCGTACCTATGCAGCCAATAAAAATGACGAATTTGCAGAGCTGATTGGCGCTGTCGACTCGGCACAACAAGAGATCATTGAAGAGATTGCCGTTGGAAAGTCATATCTAGCCTTGCATGAAGCAATGTCTCAGAAAATCGCCGAAATCTTGACGAGCCACCAATTTCTGAAATGCTCGCCTACAGCCGCGTACGAATCAGAGTTGGTTGACGCGTTTTTCCCGCACGGATTGGGGCATTTGCTTGGTTTACAGACGCATGACGTCGGTGGACGGATCGTCGCGGAAAGTGGGCGCGAAGTTCCTCCTCACAGTCGATATGAAAGCCTTCGGTTAATGCGCGCCGTAGAGGCAAATATGGTCTTCACGATCGAACCTGGAATCTACTTTATTCCGTCTCTGTTGGCCAGGTGGAAGGATCATCAGGACGTTAACTGGGGCAAAGTTGATCAATTCATGAAGTATGGCGGCGTTCGTGTCGAGGATAACGTATTCGTAACACCAAACGGTCCAATCAACCTAACGCGCAACGCCTTTAGCGCTGCAAGCGTTGGTGCTTAGCAAGTAATTCCCGCCATTTGATCAATAACCTAATCAGCTGACGTTCTCGGTCAAGACCTGGCACTTCCCGAAATTGCCGGCGTACGTCACTTAACTCGTCATAAAACGTCGCAACTGTCTGAACACTTGCGCTGTTGCGAGCGAACCGTAATGTGATGTATTGCCAGCGAAGGAGAATATCATCCGCTTCCTCCTGTCTCAGCTCTCGCGCAAGATCAGTAAGAGA
This sequence comes from Gammaproteobacteria bacterium, assembly GCA_026707905.1. Taxonomy (GTDB): domain Bacteria; phylum Pseudomonadota; class Gammaproteobacteria; order Pseudomonadales; family Azotimanducaceae; genus Bin55. The sequence continues at coordinate 11,495 of JAPOVY010000008.1, forward strand.
GATTTGACGACGAGCAAACCGAGTCAATGCCGCTGTTAAGTTCACGCGTTTCTGATCTAAAGCCGCAACCGCAGCATAGGGCGCGCCGCCGTAATCTCGAAGAAACTCGTTCAAATCCGCAGTACTGCCAATACGCGCTTCCACAAACTCGGTAACCTGCTCTGCACTACCGTTTTGTACGACGAATTTCGCACAGCGACTACGGATCGTAGGCAGCAGTGCAGAACTATTGGTTGTGGCTAACAGTAGGTGCTTGTTGAGCGGTGGTTCTTCCAGCACTTTTAATAGTGCCTGCGATGCAGGAATACTCAACCTATCAGCTTCTTTGACGAGTACGAGCTTTCGACCGCCTTCACGTGCTGTGGTGCTTAGGAAGTCAATTGCATCGCGAATCTGATTAATTGAAATCAGGCTTGATCTCCCTTCGAGCTCAATGTGTAGATAGTCAAGATGACGACTGAGATCGTAGCTCGCATCAACGCTTAGTAACCTCGCCGCGATTCGGTCTGCGAGTTTGAACACACCCCAACCGGGCGCGGACTCAAGCAGAATGGCGTGAGGAACACGCGCTGTTTCGATACTCCTTTCGAGTGAATCCTTCACCACTTGCAGCCAAGATGGAAGTGGCGCGGTGTTCATACGTCCTCTGATTCGGCGACCAGAGCGTTCAAAAATCCAGTAATCTGATCTTGGACGCCGTTCAAAGGTTGCGTGGCATCGACGACTTTGATGCGGGGGTTCTCCGCTGCAAGGTCCAGGTAAGTTTGCCGTATACGTTCAAAGAACGAAGTTTCTTCACTTTCGAACCGATCTAGTGTTCGATTTGCCAATCGATCCGGAATGACGCTAGGTGGTATATCTAGGAGCACGGTCAAATCCGGTTCAGCGTAGAGTTCACCCATCGCCAAGACTAGCGTCTTAACGCGTTCAACTCCGAGCTCACGCCCACCACCTTGATATGCGATAGATGAATCGACGTATCGATCACATAACACCCAAGTACCACTTGAAAGTGTTGGAATAATCACTTCTTCGAGGAGCTGCATGCGTGAAGCAAACATTAGAAACAGCTCCGTCATCGGCATCAAACGCTCGGCGCGGGTTCTCAGCAGAACGGTGCGCAGCTCGTCACCGATTTTGGTACGCCCCGGTTCATGTGTCTGCAGAACCTGAATACCTTCCGCGCGAAGGTATTCAGCAGCCCATGTGATGTTTGTGCTCTTACCGCTGCCTTCTACGCCCTCAAACGTAATAAAGCGCCCCTTCGCCAATGTACTCGGTTACCTCATTCAGCGTTCATATGCATATACACGGTTGTCCTATCGATTACGAATGTAACGCGCTACTGCCCGATTATGTTCCTCAAGAGTTTCGCTAAATTGGCTCGTACCATCGCCTCTCGAAACAAAGAACAGCTCCTTACCTGGCGCTGGGTTTGCTGCAGCTCTAATCGCTTCGCGACTTGATGCGCAAATCGGTGACGGTGGCAGTCCTTTTTCTCGATAGGTGTTATAAGGACTATCAATCCGAAGATCTCTTCGCCACAGACGACCTCGGAAATCTTCACCGAGTGCATAAATCACGGTCGGGTCGATCTGTAAGTACATATCCAAAGCTAGTCTGCGATGGATGACACCTGAGACTCGTTCACGATCGGCCTGGATATGCGACTCGCGCTCAATCATCGAAGCTACGATCAGCAACTCGTACTTCGTATCTACTTGAACATCGTCGGATTTGGAAAACCAAGCTAAGCTCAATTCCTGATTCATCAAATCAAACGCCTGCTTCAATACAGAGGAAGCTGATTCGCCGCGACGATACTGGTATGTATCGGGGTAGAACAAACCTTCACCAAACGTCGCAGTGGAACGGAGCTGCAAATGCTCTAGAACATTCACAGGAGTCACATCCGATAGATCGTTCACTAATTTCTCGGTATTACGGAGCAAGACGAGATACTCTTCGAGTCGCGCCCCTTCTCGCAACTGAACTTCGTACGTGACCACAGATCCTGCTACAAACTTATCAAGGATCTCAATCAATGAGACGTTGCCTTCAAAGTGGTACTCACCTGCTTTAATTTTGTCGTCCTTTTCTTGGTATCTGGCAAGCCAAACGAACGGCCATGTGCGCTTGATGACACCTGCTTGTTGAAGTTCGTTTGCTACAACAGGTAGTGAATCGCCGTGTTGTACGAGTATCTCGACGGGCTCTACAAATAGGCGTGTTGCGTCTGTTACGTATCTATAGCTGTATACGGCGGCGCCGCCTGCCATGAGTGCGATCAGAACGAAAATCGCTGCGGCTAGAACGAACCACCGCATGACCGAGAGGAGCTATACTCGACTAAAAATTAGACTGCCGTTTGTTCCGCCGAATCCAAACGAATTCGAAAGGACATGATCAAGTTGAATATCTCGCGCAGTATGTGGCACGTAATCTAAATCACAAGCGGGGTCAGGATTATCGAGATTGATTGTAGGATGAATACGTTGGTCACGGATCGATAGAGCGCAGAATCCCGCTTCGACTGCCCCTGCGGCACCTAGCAGGTGACCGATCATCGACTTCGACGAACTCACGGCGACGTTTGTGTCTGTTCCGAATACTTCCTTAATCGCAACCGTCTCCGCAATATCGCCTTGCGGCGTGGATGTTCCGTGTGCGTTGACGTACTGTACGTCCTCGGCTGCGAGCGCCGCATCTTTCAGAGCATTTCGCATTGACGAAACCGCGCCTTGTCCGCTATCTGGTGGACTCGTGATGTGATACGCATCAGCGCTCACGCCAAAACCCGTTACTTCACAAAAGATGTCCGCGTCACGCTGCTTGGCGTGCTCATACTCCTCTATAACAAGCGCCCCAGCACCGTCGCCCAGCAAGAAACCATCGCGCTCAAGATCCCAAGGTCTACTCGCCTTTTCGGGTTCGTCGTTGCGGGTCGACAAAGCTCGCATCGATGAAAATCCGGCGACCGTCAATGGTGTCGTTGACCATTCTGAACCACCCACAACCATGACGTCCGCTTCGCCATATTGGATCATGCGAGCGCCGTAGCCGATATTGTGTGTTCCCGTCGTGCAAGCAGTAACGATTGCGATGTTCGGACCCTGGAAACCATGCTTGATGGAAGCATTCCCCGCGATCATGTTGATCACACTAGAAGGTACGAAGAAGGGAGAAACGCGTTTAGGTCCACGATCGAGCAAGACGGAGTGAGTATCTTCAATCGTAGTGATACCGCCAATACCAGAACCCATTGCAACCCCAATTCGTTCGGGGTCCGGAGGCTCACCAATCCCTGCATTCGCCACGGCTTGGTCAACAACGGCGATCCCGATCTGAAGAAATAAATCGAGACGACGGGCTTCACGCGGATCCATGTAGAGACTAACGTCGAATCCCTTGAGACTCGCACCAATCTGTACGCGATGGTTACTGGCGTCGAACGAATCGAGGCGATTGCCGCCGCTTACACCGTCTAATGCGCTCTGCCACGACGTTGCTGTATCTAGACCAATCGGAGTAATTAGGCCGATGCCGGTTACAACAACGCGACGTCTACTCATTCGCTAAACGTCTAGCCAGCTTGGAGATCTAGATACATAAAAGAACTCTTTGGAATATATCTTTATTCGTCGCCGACGACACTCTTAATGTAATTGTGTGCTTCTGCGACCGTCGTGATATTTTCCGCGTCCTCGTCGACGATTTCGATCTGGAATTCTTCTTCGAATGCCATCACGAGTTCAACGCGGTCTAGCGAGTCGGCGCCAAGATCTTCCTCGAGCGAAGACTCGTCCTTGATCTCGTCGATTTCGACTTTCAGCTGCTTAGCCACAATGCTCTTGATGCGTTCCATTAATGAACTCATGGGTTGAATTCACTCCATAGCCAAGGACTTGTACGACGCTCGTTTAGAAAACACCGGTAGAACGGCTAACGTCGTGCGAATAAAAGACTGAGCATAGTGCGCAGTCCATTAAGAGGGGTATTTTATAGTTGAGGCGATATATTCGATGGGGGTCTACGGAGCCATTTCACGCGAATCTCAAACCGATTGCTAGTAAGACAACATCCCACCGTTTACGCCAATCGTCTGTCCGGTGATGTACGAGCTACCTTCACTTGCTAGAAACGCGACTGTCTCCGCCACTTCTTTAGGAGTACCCACGCGACCAAGCGGAATGCGGGTTACCAATTGGTCTGTGACTTTCTCACCCAATTCAGCCGTCATGTCGGTATCAATAAATCCTGGCGCAACGCAGTTAACAGTGATTCCCCGGCTCCCCAATTCCTGTGCCAGACTACGAGTGAAACCCTCAATGCCAGCTTTCGCCGCCGCGTAGTTCGCTTGCCCAGGATTACCCATACGTCCAACGACTGATCCAACGTTGATGATTCGACCCCATCGTTCACGCATCATGCCGCGTAAAAAAGGTTTACACATTCGATGGAGCGAGATTAGGTTAGTTTCTATGACTTCGGACCAATCACTATCCGACATTCGCAAAAACAGCGTATCGTTCGTAATACCCGCGTTGTTCACCAGAATCGAGACCGATCGTTCACTCGTTATCTGATCGAATGCCGCCGCAACAGAATCAGGTTCGTTGATTCTCAACTCGATGCCAGTACCGTGGGTTCCAAGTGCGTCGCTGATGCTTGACGCACCTTCTGACGTAGTGGCTGTTCCGAACACGTAAATTTCATCGCTTGCCAGACGCGATGCAATCGCCGCGCCAATGCCTCGACTAGCACCCGTCACGAGTGCGACACGACCCACCACTAAGCTGTCGCCTCTAATACAGAATCGAAGTCGTCGACGGAACCAATCGCCTTACAGTTCATATGCCGATCAATGCGTCGAGCAAGACCTGTAAGAACCTTCCCGGGACCACACTCAATCAGCATTTCGCAGCCACTCGCGACCATGGTCGTCACACAATCCGCCCAACGTACAGGGGCCGTCAATTGGCGTATCAGGCGGTCGCGTATCTCAGTCACAGCTTGTGTTGGCATTGCGTCCACGTTCTGAAAGATCGGGCACGAGGGCTCATGCATTGTCACGTCGCTAAGCAATCGCTCAACCCCGTCTGCTGCCGGTTTCATCAATTCACAGTGTGATGGTACGCTCACATCGAGCGGAACCACCCGTTTACGTTTGTCTCCTTCAGCTAGTACACGATCGACGACAATCTCAACCGATGTGGCGGCACCAGCGATAACGACCTGACCCGGTGAATTGATGTTCGCCGGTGTTACCACGCCTTCGACGTCCTCACATATTGAAGCGAGTTCATCAAGCTCCAATCCTAATACCGCCGCCATGGCGCCCTCACCTTTCGGTACAGCCGCTTGCATGAGCTTGCCACGTTCATGTACCAGAGCAATGGCCTCGTCGAAATCAAACACACCAACCGCGGTTAGCGCCGAGTATTCGCCTAAGCTGTGGCCTGCAACTGCAGTTGGCATCGCACCACCTGCTTTACACCACACGTCGAACAGAGCAACGGACATCGCTAGCATCACGGGTTGAGTAATCTCCGTTTCGTTCAACCGTTCCTCAGGTCCTGCCGTTATCAGACGCACTAAGTCCTCATTGATGATCTTGGAAGCCTGACTCAATCGCTCGTCTATGTGAGCAAAGTTTGCTCGAAGGTCAGCGAGCATCCCAACGGCTTGTGCACCTTGTCCTGGAAATATGTAACCGATCCGCAACTAACTTACTCCTTAATAAAGAATTTCTCGATTTTGTCCGGCACTCGCAATTCAACCTCCCGCACGGCTTGATCAACGGCTGCGGTCATTCCTGCTTGCGTCGTACTGTTGTGACTCTTAACGACGACTCTGTTGAGCCCTACGAAACTCGCGCCGTTGTGACGTTGTGAGTCGAGCTTTTTCATTAATCTACGAAAACGCTTGCGCGCAGATTTACGTACGAGTTTCGCCGCGTCATCTCCGCTATCTTCGGCTAATTCGTTGAGAAACACGTCACGGATGAAATTCACCGTACCTTCAACCGACTTGAGGGCGATATTCCCAGCATACCCGTCCGTGACCACAACATCAGCACTGTCGTCAAAGATTCGACTTGGTTCCACAAATCCAACGAATTCCAGCATACGAGTTTGTTCAAGCAATTGGGCTGCATCACGAAGGAGCGCGGGTCCTTTGCGCTCCTCAATTCCGATATTCAGCAACGCAACGCGTGGTTTCTTCACCTTCCCGACTTGGCTCGCGTAAGCCACGCCCAATCGAGCGAATTGATGCAAAGTCGAAGGCTTCCGCACGATATTCGCACCGAGATCAAGCATCCAAAATGGTCGCTGTCGGCCATCGAATTCCTTTATCACAGCAGGTCGATCGATGCCATGGGGCGTATGTAGCAAGTGCCGCCCAAGTGCCATTAGCGCACCCGTGCTACCAACGCTCACGAAGCCGTCAATTGCGCCATCCTGCAACATATGCATACCGATGTGCATTGAGCTCGTTTTGCGTTCGCTTAGTACTTCCCGTAACGTGTCCTGTTCGTGCACCCAATGTTCACAATGAACGATGCACTGAGATGAACATACGCTTTCGTCAAGCCCCCGACGATCACAGATAAACGTCAGCTCACAATTCGGATGCCTTTTAAGCGCGTCAGTTGCCCCGCTTAGCAAATCAGCTGCAGGCAGTTCAGCGCCTAGAAGATCGACAGCGATCCGACAAGGACGGGACATGGTCGCAGACTTCGATCTGCGGGGACGTTAATCGTCGTCTAGTTCGGGTTCGACGCCAACGACTTGCTCGCCTCGATAGATGCCATCTGGACTAACGTGGTGACGTAAATGGATGTCCCCTGTAAGAGGATCCATCGAAACAGCCGGTTTCTTGATTTTCTGGTGAGTACGCCGTTTATCGCGCTTTGAGCGCGTCTTGCGGTTCTTTTGGACCGCCATAGCTCAGTCCCGTGGGGTGTTTATTCGAAAGCGCGTAATTATCAATGATCGTTGAGCAGTTGACGGAGATTCGCGAACGGTCGCTGCATGGAATCATCAGAGTCTCCGTCATTAGGCTCTTGGGCTTCACCTTCAAAAAGGTTCGGGCAATCCTCTTGGTGTTCGCAGACTCGCCACGGAATACTCATGATCAAGTCATCTTCTATTAGTTCAGTAACCGATACAGGATTGTCCGTCACGACAATAACGTCGGCATCGTGAGCTAGATCACTTGCTAATTCTTCCGAACGTACGATTCGCGCGTCGATATCGGCAACGATCGCGGTCGTTATCGATTCGCCGCACCTATGGCATGCTACGTCGGTGGTTATTGATGCCTGCCCTTGCATCCGTACGTGGTCATTCTCGTCGCGCGAAAAGGCGAGTTGAACTTCGACGCACTCGGTATCCGTCGAAATCTCGTGCACGAGTCGATCAAAAGCTGTGACCGGTACTTCGCCGCGCCAGCGACGGTTATTTCGCGCGTATTCGTGTGGGGAAACCTTCACAGCGAACGTTTATAAGAAAACCGACAAAATAGTATTCAATCCAATGATGGAAATTGCCATCACGAGGCGCACATTCAAAAGCTATACACAAATGACACCCACTACACCTAGGGGTTTACGATGGCGCAACCTAGACTGATCCTCGCGTCCGGCTCGCGTTACCGAAGTCAGCAGCTCGCGAGTGCGGGTTATGAATTTGCGGTACAACCGCCAAACATCGACGAATCGATGCGTCCCAATGAGTCGCCTCTTGAACTAGCAAAACGCCTCGCATACCAAAAAGCGATCGCCGTACTAACGGTTCGACCCAACGCTGTCGTCGTCGGCAGTGACCAAGTGTGCGCACTCGACGATAGCGCATTAGGCAAACCAGGCGCCGCAGATGCTGCGATCAAGCAACTTCAGACCATGGCTAATCGAACGGTGACTTTTCATAGCGCCGTTGCTGTGTTATCCGCGAATAGAGCGAAACAGTTCGTCGTTCCGACTGAAGTCGTCATGCGGGACTTGACAACACAGGAGATTGAGAACTACGTTGCGTTGGATTCTCCTCTCGATACAGCTGGCGCGATCAAGTCTGAACAACGCGGTGCACTGCTATTTGAACGAGTGACCTCCGATGATCCAAGCGCGTTAGTGGGACTTCCTTTGATTCAGTTAGCTGCAACACTTCGCGAATTCAGTATCAATCCGCTCGTTGTAGCCGCTCCCAATAGCTGACTAGCTCTGATGGCACTGGCGCAACGATTTCTCCTAAATCCGGCAGATCAAGTGCCTGCGCGTGAAGCATCAATCGCGGCGCTCGCGGCAGAAAATCGCGGTTCCCGTATTTACGATCACCAAGGATTGGATGTCCCGCATACTGAGTATGAATACGTATCTGATGCGTACGCCCTGTCTGTGGACGTACCGATAGCCAAGTCGCCTCAGTACAGTGTGCTAACACGTGAAACAGAGTTCGTGAAGACTGACCTGAATCGCTAACCCGAACGCGTCGTTCTCCGTTCGCTAGGTGAAATCTCTCGATACTTGCATCAACCACCGATTTTGCTTTCGGCCACTCGCCTTGCACGAGAGCGTCGTATGTCTTCTTGATTTCATTGTTGCGAAACGCGCTGTGATATTTCTCTAGCGTTCGTCGGTTTTTCGCGATGACGAGGCAACCCGATGTTGCCTTGTCCAAACGATGTGCAAGCTGCATGTTTGCGTCGCCGAACACTTGCTCAAGTGTTTCGGCGATACCGAATGGCTCGCCACTTCCACCATGCACCGCCACGCCAACCGGCTTATTGAGTACGATCAGATCGCCATCTTCGTGCATTACTGAGTTTCTGACCCTTTTGATCCATGCGTGTGGCGCTTCCGCCGGTTCACTACGATCGCCTATTCGAACCGGTGGGATTCGCACTTGATCAGTAAACTCAAGTCGAGAACTAGGTCGACGTCGTGATCCATTAACTCGAACTTCACCTGAACGAATCATTCGGTAGACACGGCTACGTGGTACGCCTTTTAACTGGCCTAACAGGAAGTTATCGAGTCGCTGACCTGCTCGTTCTCCTACTTGAATCAGTTGGACATTCGCCATGCCACGGAACGTGTAGTCCTTTCGGACTAACGCCTAATCTGAACCGACTAACCGAACGTCTGTGACCCGGTGTAGTCGTCGCAAGCTCACTATTACCAACGACGCCTCGCCCAACCCACTAACTTGAACCCAAATGTCCGCGGTCGCTTCCTCGCCAAGCTTCGGTGCACCAAGTTTCAGGGTGACGACGTTCACATTGAGCTCAGCAATCTCACGCGTGATATCACGAATCAAATTCTTCCGATCTTGGGCCGACAGATGGATCTGCATCGTAACCTTGGTGTCGTCGTCGGTCTTCAACATTTCGCTTACTTCGGCTTGAAGTTGGGCGATCTCAACCAACATCTGACGTGCTTTCATTGAGCCTAGTGCAACTTCAATAAATAGATCGTCAGGTGAGCCGAAGTCCAGAGCTCGCGCCGCCTCTTCCGGCGTTAGTTTTAGATTTAGTCGACCGATCTCCTGTTTTACCCAATCGCGCCCTGCCTTCGCGTTGTGTGTGCGATCGAAATCTTGAAAGTAAGCACGTAGCAATTCACGCGTCTTGGAGGTTTTGAAGTACATAAGATCCGGATCAAGCCACGTTCGTTGTGGCGTAGCACGAGGTTGTGTCAAGATTTCGACTGTCTGTCCGGTTTTCAATTCCGTGTTTAACGCGACTTCCTCACCGTCGACAAGCGCGCCGATGCAGTGAAGTCCTATATCCGTGTGCACTTTAAACGCAAAATCCAGTGCGGTCGATCCCGCCGCGAGGTCAACGATATGTCCTTGCGGCGTCGAAACGTAGGTCATCCGTTCAGCTTCGCTGTTCTCTCGGCTCGCAGCATCGGCAGCTTCAAGTGGATCCAGCGCTGCATGCCAGTTCAAAACTTCACGCATCCAGTCGATTGACTCATCTTCTAAGGTCGCGTCGTTTTCCCCTTTGTAGCTCCAGTGTGAACAGACACCGAGCTCTGAATCGACGTGCATCTCTTGCGTACGGATCTGGACCTCTAGTACTCTTCCCTGTGGTCCGTACACCGCAGTGTGTAATGAGCGATAGCCATTGGATTTGGGATTCGCAATGTAATCGTCAAATTCCTCACCAATATAGGGCCAAGACGTATGAACGACGCCGAGAACCTGATAACACTCAGGAACTGAATCCACAATTACTCGAATAGCCAGTACGTCATGAACATCGTTAAACGCAATGTCTTTTTCGCGCATTTTTCGGTAGATTCCATAGATGTTCTTGGCGCGACCAAGAATTTCCGCATGGATTCCAATTTCGTTTAAGCGCCAGCGTAAGTCAGACTGAATCTTTGATACAAGCTCTTCTCGTTGCGACCTTCGTTCTTTAAATCGGGACGCAATATCCAGGTAGTCATCTGGTTGCAGACAACGAAATGCGAAATCCTCAAGAACCCATTTCAACTGCCATATACCTAGACGACTCGCAAGCGGTGCATAAAAATGCAGGACCTCACGTGCGGATCGCTTGCTCTCGTCGGACTCGTCGTACCGTTTCGGATGCAACCGCACCAACCGCTCTGCCATTTTCAAAACAACAACGCGCGGATCATCAATCATCGCGACAAGCATGCGACGCACGTTATCAGACTGTCGACGATTGCGGCGAACTTGGAGCAATGCGCTGGTCGTCGCAGCCGAATCCGCACTCGAGAGTCGTACTAACGTGGCGAGTAACTTACCCGCATCCCCACCACCGATCGTCTTCGGATCCAGTTCACCTTCAGTTACCGCGAAGAACGCCAAACCCGCGATTAGCGTCGGCGAGTCAACGGGTAAATGCAACAGCTGGTCGATTAACAGATTGGCTTGTTCTTGGAGGTCGGCTGTCGAGAGCACACTCTCGATGCGCTCGATCAATTCACGATTCGTCTCAGTTAACTCAATCCGCGACCGAGTCTTGGTTACAAACCAACTCGAATTCAGATCAGGACTATTCGCAAGCTCAGTCATTTGCCACAGCCCTATACGCTGCTTCACGAAATTGCTTCGCCGAAAGCAGCGATCTTGCCTTTATTGCGCGCTCGCCAAGGTGGTGATAGAGCGCATCTCGCAGAATTAACTTGGCGGCGTGGCGAGTGTCGGAACACTCAAAACGATTGACAGATATATTCAATAGGACATGCCCAGGATATGTCGCTTTTTCATCACCCGTTGATTTGCTAAACCCCATTAATGGGTCGAAAAAATAATGGCTATCGGACGTGATTACGTCACCAGTTGCTTGTTCGCGATGAAATTCCAACTCGAATCCCAACGCCTTAAGAAATCGTTTCTCGAACGTACGCAACGCCGCTTCCAAATCTGTATTTCCATCGTTGAGTTGCTGGACAGTCGATTGATACGCTGGTTGGACATCATCGATGACCTGGTTTTCGCGCATGCCGCGTCGAACGAGTTCATTAATGTAGAGTCCTGCATAGAGTGCATCGCCGACTAGGTTTAAGACGCTTTTTAGTTCGCATGACCGGACAGTAACTAATCCAACTCGAGGTCGCCAGCTCATTGCATACTCAGTGAACAAATCGATCGGCGTGGCGCCTTTACGTTTTGCGCCTCGATAGAGGGCGTGTACATATCTGGATTCACTCGTTAGTAGTTCGAGAAGAAGGCTTGTTTCGCTATAGGGTTTCCGACGAAGCACGTAGCAGTTTTCGTAGAGCATCAATCGATCACCGGTAACCTAGCTCGGCAAGGTGCTTCCGACTTTCCGTCCAACCCGACCTTACTCGCACGTGCAAGCGTAGATCGATGTTCGTGTTTAAGAAGTCGACGACATTGTGACGTGCAGCTTCACCGATCGACTTAAGTCGGCTACCCCCTTTTCCTATAACGATCCGTTTCTGACTATCTCTTTCGATGCAAATAGATGCGAAGATCGTAGTCCGTTCGTCTGTCTCCTCAATGCGTTCTACAAGAACGGTGCTCCGATGCGGCAATTCAGCACCCAACTGTCTGACGACCTGCTCGCGAACCATTTCACCTACCAAGAATGATGTCGAACGGTCGGTGATCTCATCCGCACTATATAGATGCGGTCCTAGCTCGAGTTCAGTTTCAATCGCGTCAAGCAGCATATCTAATCCTTCGTTGCGCAGCGCCGCGACAGGGACGATAGCTCGAAATTTACTCTTCCTTGACACCTCATCGATAAGAGGTAATAGCTGCGATTTGTTACGAACTCGATCAACTTTGGTGAGTACGCAGATGACGGGCACATCGGTACGAGCGAGGTGTTTCAATACCGTCGCATCACCATCTCGCCAGCCAGTGCCTTCGACCAGGAACAAAATCACATCGACATCATTCAGCGTGCTCAAAGCCTGTCGATTCATGTATCGTTCAATCGAGCTCCCTGATCGTTTACGCCCAGCATTAATACCCGGCGTGTCCAAGAACATGAATTGACATGCACCCCTCGTTAGTATCCCGAGTAGCTGATGTCGCGTCGTTTGGGGTTTACGCGACGTAATACTCAGTTTCATATCGAGGCAGTGGTTCAGGAGTGTGGACTTGCCGACATTGGGACGCCCAATGATTGTGATATAGCCGGACTTAGTCGAAGTACTCACTTCTCGTCTACCTTCGCCAGAATAGCTTCAGCCGCAAAACGTTCCGCTTCCCGCTTCGTGCGTGCGACTCCTTCACCACTGTGACTGAGATTTGTGACAGTGCACTTCACGTACCAAAGTTCACCAACTCTGTCTGTTTCCTGTTTAACGACTGTGTAATCTGGCGCGTCGAATCCCGCCGCGTCAGCCCATTCCTGAAGTTTCGTCTTCGCATGTCTCTCAAAATCAATGGCATCGGAGGCGTGCGGATATATGTGTTTGTCAACAAAGCTTCGAACGGCACCCAATCCACCGTCCAACGCAATGGCACCGACAACGGCTTCAAGTGCGTCTGCATATATCTTGCGAGGTTGGAATCGATCGTTCGCGATACTGCCGCCTAGTCTTATGAGGCGATCTATTCCTAATTCGACTGCGAGCTGTACCAAGCGTTTGTTGCTGACAAGGGTTGCCTTTCGCTCTGCCAAATCGCCAACCGACTGGTGAGGCATACATTGATATAGTGCCGCACTAACAGCGTAACCTAAAGCTCCGTCGCCTAGAAACTCCAAGCGCTCGTTATGTTCGACGTCTGCGCTAGCATGCACTAACGCGCGCTCAAGATTCGTGACATCCTTGAAGCGATAGCCAAGCGCAATCTGGAATGCGTCGAGGTCTGTGTCGTTCATCAAGTACTAAGGATCAATGCAAGGCGCGATTCAAGCACCATTTGCCATGATGCCTAACGAATCCAATATCTGTCGGGCTGCTTCAGTTTCTGCCGCCTTACGCGATCTAGCTGCCGCGGTTCGAGTAATCGCCAGTCGTTTGATCGTGCACTTGACGTGCCAGTTCATGCCACCCGATCGTTGAGGATCTTGGACCACGTCATATTCGGGATATTCCATACCTTGTTTCGAAACCCAGTTCTGAAGCGCCGTCTTGGGGTGCATTTGAGTTTCTTCGAGTGTTGGTAGTGTCTGAATTACGTATTTATCGATGAATTTACGTGCCGGACGCAGGCCACCATCGATGTAAATTGCGCCAATAAGTGCTTCAACGACATCCGCGTACATTTTCACGCCGCGGTTTTCGACGTTGTAGAGACCTTTCCCGATAAATAGCTGTTCATCAAGACCGAGATTGAGTGCCACTGACTGCAAATGAACGTTATTAACGCTCATGATTTTTAACTGTGTTAACGTACCTTCATCGATATCTGGATACTGTCTAAACAAATACTCTGATACGATCAGTTCGAGGACCGAATCACCTAGAAACTCGAAACGCTCGTTATTGACGCGATCTACGCTTGCGTGTGTCAACGCTTCGTCCAGACGCGTGAGGTCTTTGAATCGATAGCCGATTCGAGTTTGAAGACGCCAATGTCGAAAAATGCCGAGAATCGCGTCGTATAGTCGTAGCTTCATCGATCGACGCTGAGCGCGGCAAGAAAGGCTTCTTGTGGTATATCCACCTTACCTACTTGCTTCATCCGTTTCTTGCCTTCCTTCTGTTTCTCTAGTAATTTCTTCTTTCTTGTTACATCGCCACCGTAGCACTTCGCAGTGACGTTTTTACGGTATGCCTTGACGGTCGTACGGGCAATAATCTGTCGACCGATGGCAGCTTGAATCGCGACATCGAACATCTGTCGCGGGATCAACGCCTTCATGGACGATGCCATCTCTCTGCCCCGTGCGTTCGCTCGGTCTCGATGGACGATCATCGCGAGACTGTCGATCTTCGTACCGTTGATCAAGATGTCCACTTTGACTAGTGGCGCGGCTTCAAAGCGGTCGAAGGAATAGTCAAGAGAGGCGTAGCCACGACTTACAGATTTCAGCCTATCGAAGAAATCTAGAACGACTTCGCTCATAGGAATGTCGAATCGAAGCGACACTTGACCTCCAGTGAAGAGCATGCTCTTCTGCACACCTCGTCGACCAATACAGAGTTCGATGACATTTCCAAGATAGTCGTGAGGCACGAGGATATTGACTTCGGCTATCGGTTCGCGAATCTCAACAAAACGCCCTGAATCATCAAGTTGCGAAGGATTGTCAATCCGAATCGCTTCACCTTCGCGATCGACAACTTCGTACACCACCGATGGTGCGGACGTGATTAAATCGAGGTCATACTCCCGTTCCAGGCGTTCTTGCACGATCTCCATGTGAAGCATGCCAAGAAAACCACACCGAAAACCGAAACCCAACGCGTCCGACGTCTCGACTTCGAAGTGCAGCGCCGCATCATTCAAGCAGAGTTTTTCTAATGCGACGCGCATCGCATTGAAATCATCCGAATTGGATGGGTACAAACCGGCAAAGATCTGTGGTTTCGCCTTCGCAAACCCGGGTAGAGCAGGTGTTTCGGCGTTCGCGAACACCAACGTATCCCCAACCGGCGCACCGTGAATTTCCTTGATTCCCGCAACAACGTACCCGACTTCACCACAACGAAGCACCTCCACTTTCTCACGACGCGGCGTAAAGATGCCGACTTCATCGATCGTATGAGTCTGACCTACAGAGTAGGCAACAATGCGGTCACCTTTGCGAATTTCACCAGCAAACACGCGTACGAGGGAAACGACGCCAAGGTAGTTGTCGAACCAAGAATCTACGATGAGCGCTTGAGTGCCTTCTACCTCTGAGACTTCTGGCGCAGGAATGCGCTCAATGATCTGCTCAAGTAGATCGTCAATGCCGTCGCCTGTCTTCGCACTTATCTTCAGAATCTCGTTCGTTGAGAGACCAATGATCTCCTCGACTTCAGTCGCGACTCTCTCGGGATCGGCAGTCTGTAAATCCATCTTGTTAAGTACCGGCAGCACTTCGACTCCTAAATCGATCGCACTGTAGCACGTTGCGACAGATTGTGCTTCTACGCCTTGGGCAGCGTCAACAACCAACAAAGCGCCATCACATGCGGACAGGGAACGTGATACTTCGTAACTGAAATCTACGTGACCAGGCGTGTCGATGAGATTTAGCTCGTACGTCTCGCCGTCCGCTGCCTTGTAGTTCAAGCGGACACTCTGCGACTTAATCGTGATACCGCGTTCACGTTCAAGATCCATCGAGTCGAGAACTTGCTCCGACATCTCACGTTCTTGTAAACCGCCGCACCGTTGAATCAGACGATCTGCGAGCGTGGATTTCCCGTGATCAATATGTGCGATGATCGAGAAATTTCGTATCTGGTTTATGTGGCTGCCCATGGCAGAACGATTAAGGATCGACGTAACGTCGTTGGAGATGGGATAAATAAGACGTAGCGGACAGTTCTTCTCCCGTCACGCTGCGGATCAACGCCTGACCGTCTAATAAGCTTCCTTTAGAGTGAATGTTTTCTGCTAACCAAGCCGAAATCGCGCTAAAGTCGCCTTGCCTGACGCTCTCTGTAGGGTCACCAATTTTACGAACACACGCTAGATAGAGCTGTGCGGCGAAAATCGCACCGAGTAGGTAACAAGGGAAGTACCCGAACAATCCTGCATACCAGTGAATGTCTTGCATGCAGCCGTTCTCATAGTCATCTCGAGTGTCGATTCCCAGTAATTCCATCATGCCTTCATTCCAAGCGTCGGGAAGATCCCGAACTTTCAGGTCACCGCTGCACAACTGCTTCTCGATGTCGTAGCGTAGGAAAATATGGAACGGATAGGTCATCTCGTCGGAGTACACACGAATTAAGTCTCGTTTAACGTGTCGCACCGTTCGTTTGAAGTTTTCGAGCGACCATGCTTCATCCGAAGCTTCGCGGCGAAGGAGCAATCTGATCATTGGGTGAATGTATTCCAGAAACGCGTCGCTTCGACAGATTTGCATCTCCATGAACAGCGACTGGCTCTCATGTACCGCCATCCCTGTTGGTTCTCCGACGAACTGCATGACCCACTCGACGGGTTGGTTTTGCGTATAGCGCGCATGTCCTGTTTCATGGAAAACCGCAAACAACGAATGGGTGAAGTCGTCCTCACTCAAGCGGGTGGTTAAACGGGCGTCGTTTGCGGAGCCGCAAGAAAACGGGTGTGCACTCTGGTCCAATCGACCTCGGTCGAAATCAAAACCTAGTTCGCGCATCGAAAACTCCGCCAGCTTGAGTTGATCCGGCTCTGAAAACGATTCATGGATCGCTATCGGTGCCGGCTGGCTCGATTCGACGTTTGGAACTTCCTTCAGAAGGAAGGTCTTGATTTCATCGAATACGGGATCAATATCCGATTGTCGACTTCCAGTCTCATATTGGTTCATGAGCGCGTCATAAGGGGAGAGCTCAAACGCATCTGCTAGACAATGGCTCATTTCGACTGATACACGAATCGCAGCTTCGAGATACGGCAACGTGTTAGCCCAGTCGTTTAGCGGTCGATTACGCTCCCAAACCGTCTGACATTCCGATTGGACTCGTTTGGATTCTTTTAACAATTCCTCTGGGATTGCAATCGCTTGCTTACGCGTCCGTTCCGCAACGCGAACATTTGCCGCTTGCATGTCGGACAACTCACTCTCACCCGCAACTTCTAGTAGCTCGCCGAATGACTCGTCAGCGATTAGTCGTTGTCGTATTGCTGCGGTCGTTGCGACGATTTCAGCACGATTCGACGCGCTCGCGGGTTTCATGTTCGTTGACTCGTCCCAATTGGACAAATCCATCATGTGATCTAGCGCCTTAATCTCGGAGATTTTTCTTTCTAGTTGCGCGTATGCCTGTTTCACAGTTTCTTTTTATTCCCTTTCAAAACTCAAGGATAGCACCACCTTACCAAGTGAAGTTCGACAGTGCGAGATCGTCGAAACAGATTTTCACGAATTTGGTAAAACGAGAAAATATGCGCCTAGCAAAACAGCTGATATGTTTTGACCTGTGCGAATGTTCTTTGGGTCTGATCAGTTCATGATTAG